>JAAVZY010000063.1 GCA_022791945.1 Oscillospiraceae bacterium
CCTCGCCGCCTGAAATCTCTAAAACCCCCAATGAGCTTGGTGCGCACACTTTGGAGCCAGAGATAGTTTCTGATCCTTTAATTAGGTGACAAATAGTTGAGATTCATTCAGCCTGCTGTCCTTTTTGATGTCTGTCCAAATTTTGGGGTGTCTTTTTCTTATTTTGTCCTTGAAAAAGGGTACACTTTACTTTTTGGGTACAATTCAAAATAGGACATTAGAAATCATCAAAGAGGCCCGGGACTGCGCAGATGTGCTCCGGGATTTGAGCCAAATTGAACAAGCAAAAGTAAACTTATCTTCTACTGGATACGGAGCCGTGTTCGTAGCCAATCAACTGGATCGTGAACTGCGGAAAAAGTACCCAACTATTGATATGATGCTTGATATAGCCAATGCTATGCTTCCTCCATCAACGCAAGCTTCAAAAATCCGCTCTGAAGTGGATCAAATGATTGCAAATTTGAACCAAGACTACTGCGGGATTCTCTGTGATACGGCAGCGAAAAAAGGGCTGGCGAAAAGCATAAAAGATTGCATTGAATCCGTAGATTAAATATCCTTAGATGGGAGAGCAAATTTTGAAAGATGATCGCATGATTTATACAGGGCAACTGACCTACAAAGATATGGATTTCACCTTTGTATTTGATGGAAAAGAACTGCGGCTAATTCCCTTCAAAGATAAGCGGGATGAGATTAATGAAAACTGGTTGAGAACTCCTTTGGTCAACGGAGCATATACGCTGAATACTCCTGTTATGGAAGAAGACTATCTATATGGAATTTGCAACGAAACAAATCAGAAAATAATATTTCTTATAAGACGTAGCGATTACTTGACTCCTCATGGTAATCATCTGCTGGGCGGCAATTATGTTTTAGTCACAAACGTAATCGCTTATATCCTGTGCAAATATGATCGCAAATCGATAGACCGGATTAGTTTTTTATGTCCAGAGATAGATGCCATTTACCCATTGCAAAATTCCTTCACCTTTTCGCTTGGTGCTGATTTTGAAGAATTTAATAAAACGGGAATTGTATCCATAACAACAAAAGATTTTGATTCTACTACTTCTGAACCACAGAAATTCATAGTAGATAATAGGACAGTTAGTGTATATTTTTCTGTGTGCGTGGGATCAATATGAAGGTTGCGGAACCGCCTTTGTCACTAGAGTCTGTTCTCACAAAACGGCATCCACAACGATAGCGAAATAGATAAAACCGGAAAAAATAACATCAAGTTTATCATAGCGTGTAAAAATCCTGCGGAAGCGTTTTAGGCGCAGGAAATACCGTTCAATTTCGTTGCGCCGCTTGTATCGCTCTTTGTCATAATCCCAAGGGTCTTTGCGGTTTTTCTTCGGTGGAACAATGGGCGCAAAGCCCAATTTCATTGCCGCCTTCCGCACATTTTCACCCTCATAGGCTCGATCCATCAACAAATATTTCTGCTCCTGTGCCCGTTGAATCTCTTCCAGCAGCGCGATCCCCTCCGGCGCGTCACGGGCCTGGCCTCCAGACAGGGAAAACCCAACTACTGCCCGGTCAGACGCGGTGACCATATGAATTTTGGTGGTGATCCCGCCCCGGGAGCGCCCGATGGACTGCTCCCCACTTGTTTTAAAGCACCCGTTGCGTCCGGGTGCACCTTCACGGTTGTACTGTCTAAGCATAAATTCTCTAATCGGATTTGGATAATGCCCTCCAGCTGAAGCCCTTCAAATACCCTTTGTAATACGCCATTTTTGCTCCAGCGGTTCATGCGCTCATAGACTGTATACCATTTCCCAAACCGTTCCGGCAGTGCCCTCCATTTGCACCCATTTTCGGCAACATACAGCAGCGCGTTTATCAACTGAAGGTTGTCTATCCGCACATTCCCTCTCTGCTTCGGCAGATATTTTTCTATTTTCGCATATTCTTTTTCTGTGATTTCCATATGTCTATAATATCATTTTCCCCTCTTTTTGGCTATAGTGAGAACAGACTCTAATTGTAATTAAAGCGGTACAGCGAAGATATTTAATTCCTTAATAATCCAGCGATTTACTCCTATTCATCATATCGCCCAATAAAGGCTTCAGCTATATAATATTATCTTTATGATATTTGATTGCTGATGCTGATTAAAAGCGAAGATGAGATCTTATCAACAATGGAACAACGTTATGAACGGGAATTGCAGGAAATGGGAGATAGAATCTCCCTTCAAAGGTACACGGAGATTGCGCAGCTGGACGAAGCGATTCTGTCTGAGCTGGTGTAGCGGATTGAGGTAAGGAAAACGGAGAAAAGGGACGGCTTCCGCATCCAGAGGCTCCGGATTGCCTACCCTTATGTGGGGCATTGGACAGTATCCTCCCGGCGGGAGGGAAGGCGGCGTGAAAGTTTATAAGGAAAAAAGCAGAGGAATCCTTTGTGGATTCCGAGCATTTTTGACGCTGTCTGTGTGGAAAAATCGCCTTTCAGGCGCTCTGTCCAGATATTTTGAATAGGCTCTGAGGCGGAGCGGCTGGCTCTGCTCCAGGAACAGCTGAAACGGGCAGAAAAGGAGAACGCCGCTCAGATAGAGTGGGCGGCGACGCTCCAGAAGTATCTGAATCTGCAAGTGCTTGACCGGACTGCGGTGGATGAAGTCATCGACCATATCGAGGTCGGTGAGCGTGCAGATGCAGGCGGTAAGCACAGGCAGAATGTAAAGGTGTTCTACCAATTCGCCGATTCTACACAACGGTGAGTGGGAATACTTATTCTTCACGAGAAAAGGGCGTCCCCCCCCAAGGTCTTCCCTTTAAGCCGCAAAAAGCAGGGAAGGGAGCACACGCTCCCTTCCCTGCCCGGGTTCTGTCCCTAAACCATCAGGTTCATCAAGACGTTCACCGCATAGAAGTTTGACATATTGTAGACGCCGTTTCTCGTGTAGGTTCCCATAATGTTTGCGGGATTGTAGATGGAGGCCAGCTGGGCTTCCTTCAAATCCTGGCTGAGGAGGCTGCGGGAGGAAACGCTCATGCCCTGGCGGGCGTCGTTGAACACGCCGTTGGCCAGACCGTAGCTTCCGCTGATAATCTCCCGTACCAGGGAGGGGTTCTCCTGCTCAGCCTTAGTGTAGAGCTGGCGGTCAAAGCGCATGGTGCCATCCTTGTTGATGGATAGCCCCGCCAGCTCCATGGAACGCTGAGAGGTGGGGGGCAGAACCATCCGCCGCATCTGCTTCAGAACGCCCTCGCCCCGATCCGCATTGTCGTTGAGCAGGGTGAGCGTGCTGTTGAAGCGATCCACTAGATTCTGAATCGCATCCGCAGTCTTGCTGCTGTCGGCCGCTGCCGTTACCTTGGTGCTGCCTGTGGACTTGAGCTCCGCCTTGATCCGGAAGCTGGAATCCACATACACAGAATTGGTCTGAGAGGTGGACTCCCTGGCCGGGAGCTTGCTGCCGGACTTCTGCACCGTATAAACGGCGTTTTGAGCCTCCGTCTCCGCGTCCTCCAGCCCTGCCAGAGAGGCCAGGGAGCCGGAAGCCGCAAACTGCCCGTCGGTTCCGGTCCTGGCCGAGGTGAGGGTCAGGGACGCCTTTCCGTCCTCCAGAGTCTGGACAGCGGCGGTCACTCCTGCCTCGGAACGGTTGATCTCCTCCGCCAGCCGGTTCAGAGCTTCCCGGTTGCCGGCTTTCGCGCCGTCCGCCTGGAACCGAAAGATCCCGGCGGCGGTCTGGAGCGCCAGATCCCCTGTCAGATCCTGCCCTTCCAGATCGATCCCCTGGGAGCGGTTTACCTGGGCGGCAGCCAGCTGCCGGACATCCAGGGTATATTCCGCTGCCTCGGCGGGCCTCCAGCTGGCGGAAACCTCCGCTACAGCCTTGTCGCTGGAGTCAATCTTCATGGGCGCCGCGGACGCGGACGAACCGGCCTTGAGCAGGCTCTGGGCGGCGGTCATCATCTCAGCCATGCTCCGCTGATAGCTTTGGACAAAGCCAATGGAATCCGGAGACAGGGTCTGGGTGCTGTAATACTGCCGGTAGGAGCCCTGCTTGCTGGCGGAGCCGGTCCGGTTGGCGCCGGTGCGGTTGACCGCCCCAATCCGCTGGATCTGCTGGGTGCTCAGAGAGCTGAGCAGACGGTAGCTGTTGAGCTGGGAATAGAGATTGCTGATACCTGTAATGCCTGCCATATAAAATCCCTCCTTTCCATCAAAAACGGCCTGCAAAATGTTACAACTTCAATTTATATATCGTCCCTTTTCTCCATCCTACAAGGGCACGCTCCTAAAAAATCCCAATTCACGGTTGTTTTTGGGGAATGTTACAATCTTGCGGAAATGGCTTCGCCGGGTTTGCTTTTCAGGCTCGCTTGCTTTATAATAGGTTGAGAACTGTATTCGCCGCGGAACATCCCCCGTTCCGTACAATAAGGAAGGAGTCTGGTTATGGCAATCAAGATTCTGACGCTGGACGGACTTCAGGACAGCCGCCTCTGCGGCCTCCTGTCCCAGCTTCTGGAGACGATCCCGGGAGTATCCAGCGCCCAAATCGATTACCTTTCCCGGAAGCTGACCCTTGACATCAGCTCCAAAAATATGACGGAAACCCTGGACAGTGTAACCGCGCTGGTAAAGCAGACGTTTCCCAATGTACGGATCCGCTATACGGACGTAGGAAACGATCCTGCGCAGCCGCCTCCCGCCGGGGAGGAGCCCCTCCCGGAGGAGCTCTCCTGGGAGGAAGAGGAGGAGCCTGAACCGGAGCCGGAGAAGGAGAAAAAGCCCCGCCAGCCCTGGAAGCCCAGCCCGGCTGCCGCCCGGGGGCTGTTATCCCTGATCTGCCTGGGCGGGGGACTGTTGTCCTTTATCATCGGCTTGTGCATGGATCGGGGGAGCTTCGGGGCGGATCTGCTGATGTCTCTTTCCATGCTGTTTGCTGCCGCGTCAGCCCTCTGGGTGTTCCCGGATCGGGAGAGCCTGGAGCTGCGGGTACTGCTGCTGCTGGCTCTGCTGACCGCCTGTGTGGAGATGATTTTCGGCCAGGGCATAACAGCCGCCCTCACCCTGCTGATTACCCAGGGAGGACTGCTGGCGGTATATGCCCTCCGGGTCAGATTCCAGTCGGAGCTTGAGGGCTGTATTGACATTCTGCCGGAAACGGTTCCCCTCATTCGGGAGGGCATGACTATCCCGGTTCCCCGGGAGGAGATCCAGCCCGGCAGCCGGATTGCCATAACAGACGGCGCTGTGTTTCCCTTCACAGGCATTATCCAGGAGGGAAACACGCTGGTTGACCGCTCCCTGAGATCCGGCAGTCAGGAGCCTGTCGCTGTAGGCCCTGGAGATCGGGTTCACTGCGGGGACGTGAATCTGGACTCCTCCGTTACTATGGACGTAACCGGCCTGCCGGATCGCTCCCTGGCCTGGCGGCTGCGGGAACTTCTGCTGGGGAACGAGCGCCGGGAGCAGGGCCTGCCTATCCGCTGGCGGCTGGTGCTGTTCCTGACCCTTGGAGTGCTTACGATCGGGGCCGCAGTGTTCCGCCTGTGGCGTATACCGCCCATTGACTGGATTCATCCCATTCTGCTGTTCATTTTGAACGCCGCGCCCTGCGGCGTCTTCCTCACTGCGGGAATCATCCGGCAGAGCCTGCTGCTGCGGAGCTTCCGCCGGGGAATCTATTTCAATGGGGAGCAGAGCGCCGAGGACTTTGTCCAGACGGACACCATCCTGACCGGCTACCGGGGCGTGTTCACCCAGGGGGCGTATGTGTTCCGTGCGCTGGAGCCTGCGGAGGACTACAGCGAGAACGAGCTGCTGCGGACAGCGGCCCTTGCGGAGCTGAAAAGCGATCATCCCATCGCCAAAGTCATCCTGGAAAAATACTATGAGGTGTACGGAGATACCCCTCTTCCCGAAGAAGATATCAATCTGTTTGAGCCCGCAGTCGGCGGCGTGCGCACCATGCTGGATCGGAAGATCACCTTTGCGGGAAGCGAGCTGCTCATGGAGGAGATCGGGGTAGACGCTCCCAAAAATCAGACCGGGGGCGTCTGCGTATACATCTCCGTGCAGGGGGACTACATAGGCCGGATCGTGCTGGATGAGCCTGCAAAGCCCGGGATCGAGGGATTTATCCCAGCGGTGAAGGCTGTAGGGAACTATCGGGCAATGCTGATGTCCTCCGAGGACAGCGCCGCCGTGCAGACCATGGCGGAGGAGCTGGGCTTCGACGCAGCCTTTTCGGGGCAGACGGCCGCCAATAAAAAGAAGGTGCAGGATAACCTGATCGCCCAGTCCGCGCTGAATAAGCAGGGCCTGATCTATATGGGTGAAGGAAACGATACGGCGCTCTTTTCCGGGGAATGTGTCCGTGTGCTGCTGGGGGCGGAGAATATGGACGCATTCCTGGGCATTGCGGACGCGATGATTCCCTCGGGAGATCCCACAAAACTGGCGGAAGCAATCAGAATGAGCCGGAGAACGAGCCGGATGGCGGTTCTCAGCGTCTTCTGCGGGTATCTGCTGAAGCTGGTGCTGCTGGGAGGCTCCTTCTTCCTGAGCCTGCCCCTGTGGACAGCGGCCCTGACCGGCGTTCTTCCTCCGCTGACAATCTGCCTCCTGCTGCTCCTGACCCTCCGCCGGGAGGAACATCACTAGCCATATTCCCCGCTTTTCTTTGGAGCGCGTAAGGGCAAGGCCGCGAGACCTCTGCTCTCGCACTCTCGCCAAGGGGAGCTGGCTCCCCTTGGATTCCCATCTTTGGGGGTTATGGGGGGCAGGATTTCAGTCTCTGTCTCGCTGGTACTCCCCGCAGGGACGATCACCCGCCTACCCATTTTTTCGTAAAGAAAAAATTCATTCCTCCAGGCGTCGCAGAAGGTACGACGCAGAAAGTTTCGAGCGGGTTTTGCTACGCTCATGCTTTCTGCGGAGCGGAACACTGTGCTACGCTCGGAATCCCCCTGCCATCCGCTTCGCTCCTGGCCCTCCCCCCTTTAACAAGGGGGGCAAGAAGTTTCTGCGTCTAACAAAGTCTGTACAAACTCTGTGCGGCGCAAAGAGTATCCCGCACGCAGGGTGGAGCTTTTTCTTTACGAAAAAAGCGTACTGCGTAAATCAGACTCTCTGCGTGGCAGGAAGAAGGAAGTCTGTACACCTAAAATCCCGTATCAATTATACATATGTCAGCCGATGGTTAGCCCAAAGAGCTCAATAATCTCTCTCTGAAAAGCTGTTGTCGTTGTGTAGATCGGCTTACGTTTCCCTTCAACAGAAACAACCCGCAGGGATTTCAACTCATCCATCACTTCCTGAATATTATGGCTCTTGAAACATCCGGCATCATTCATGATGTTTTTAATCTGTTAATAA
>JAAVZY010000064.1 GCA_022791945.1 Oscillospiraceae bacterium
AAATAATGGGAATCCAAGGGGAATCCCTTCCCGATGCGCCGCCAGCGGCGCATCTCAGAATTCGGCGAAGCCGAATTCCTAAGTGCGTTGTGAAACAACGCACTGCGGAGACGCGAGGGCAGAGCCCTCGCGGCCTTGCCCTTCCGGCCCCTACCACTGGATGGGGACGCCGCCTGCGGACTGGATGGCGGCGTTGGCGGCGGCGAAATGTCCGCAGCCGAAGAAGCCCCGATCTGCGGAATAGGGGCTGGGATGAGGGGCGGTCAGGATTGTGTGGGCCGGGTTGGTAATCTGGGACTGCTTCCGTTTGGCGTCGGCGCCCCAAAGGAGAAAGACAATCGGCTCCTGCCGCTGATTCAGCAGGGAGATGATGAAATCGGTAAATTCCTCCCAGCCCTTTCCACGGTGGCTGCCGGGCTGCCCCCGGCGGACGGTGAGCACGGTGTTCAGCAGGAGCACACCCTGCTCCGCCCAGGGGGTCAGGTCGCCGGTCTGCCGCTGGGCCAGGATGGAAGGAGCGCCGGTGGAGCTTTCAATCTCCTGATAGATATTCCGGAGGGAGGGCGGCACCGTGACGCCCTCCCGGACGGAGAAGCTCATCCCCATAGCCTGCCTGGGCTGATGGTAGGGATCCTGGCCCAGAATCACTGCCTTTACCTCATGGAACGGGGTGAGGCGCAGGGCGGTAAAGATTTCCTCCATGGGGGGATAGATTGTGTGCGTGTGGTATTCCTCCCGCAAAAACTCCCGGAGCTGGGACATATAAGGCTTGGCAGTTTCCTCCTTCAGCAGTTCGTCCCAGTCGTTTCCAAGATGCGTCATAGGGGGTTCCTCCTTCTGTAAATGTCGCGCCCCTGCCCTTTGGCCAAGATCAAAGGGCTCAGGCCTTCACGTCCTGGCTGTCCCGCTCCCGGATGACAAAGCGGATGGGAGTGCCTTTGAGGCGGAAGGTTTCCCGGAGCTGGTTTTCCAGATACCGCTGATAGGAAAAATGGAACAGCTCCGCGCGGTTGACAAAGCAGACGAACACCGGCGGACGGGCGGAGGCCTGGGTCATATAATAGATTTTCAGCCGCTTGCCCTTGTCAGAGGGGGGCTGCACCCGCGCCGTGCAGTAGGCCAGCAGATCGTTGAGCCTTCCGGTGGAGATCCGGAGGGAAGCGCTTTCGTTGACCTGGTTGATCGTCTCAAAGAGCTTATCCAGCCGCTGGCCCGTCAGGGCGGAGATGAACAGGATCGGCGCGTAGGACATGAAGCTGAAATCCTGCTCAAGCTTTTTCTGCATCTCCTGCATGGTGCGCCCGTCCTTGGGCACGGCGTCCCACTTGTTGACCGCCACAATGCAGGCCTTCCCAGCCTCATGGGCATAGCCCGCCACCTTGGAATCCTGCTCGGTAAAGCCTTCGGTGCCGTCAATGAGGATCACGCAGACGTCTGCCCGATCCACGGCCGTATAAGCCCGCAGGACGCTGTAATGCTCGATCCGCTCCAGAATTTTCGATTTGCGCCGGATGCCGGCAGTATCGATGAACACATACTTCCCGTGGTCGTTCTCCACGATGGTATCCACTGCGTCACGGGTGGTGCCCGCAATGTTGGAGACGATCATCCGCTCCTCTCCCGCCAGCCGGTTTACCAGGGAGGACTTGCCCACATTGGGCTTGCCGATCACGGCCACCCGGATATATTCCGGGCTGTACGCCTCCTCTTCCCCGGCGGGAAGGGTGGAAAACACCTGATCCAGCAGATCCCCGGTTCCGTGGCCGTGGGAGGCGGAAACCGCCACCAGCTCCCCGACCCCCAGGTTGTAGAACTCGTAAAATTCCGCCGGAGGCTCCCCGATGGAATCGCATTTGTTCACGCAGACAACCACGGGCTTGCCGGACTTGCGGAGCAGCTCCGCAACCTCTTTGTCAGTGGCGGTCAGCCCCTGCCGGACGTCCACCACCAGGATGATGACGTCGGCGCTCTCAATGGCCAGCTGGGCCTGCCGCCGCATCTGTGTGAGAATCACGTCGTCAGCCCCCGGCTCAATGCCGCCGGTGTCCACCAGAAGGAAGGGCCGGTTCAGCCATTCACATTCGGCGAAGATCCGATCCCTGGTAACGCCGGGGGTGTCCTCCACAATGGAGAGACGCCGCCCTATCAATTTGTTGAACAAGGTGGACTTCCCCACATTGGGACGTCCCACCACCGCAACTACTGGTTTTGCCATGAATTTTCATCCTGCGCCCCCTGCCGGGGGCTTCCTTTCTTTAAATCCGTTCCTGCGGCTCTTTGCGTGTGTCGAAGGGAAAGACCTCGAGGGCTCTGCCCCTGCGAGCCTCCCGCCAAGGGGATTTAATCCCCTTGGAACCCGTAATTTTTTAGGGGCTTTTTTAAGGGCGGAAAAAGGGGTGGTTGAATCTGTACAGACTTCCCTCCCTCTGCTGCGCAGAGAGTCTGATTCACGCAGTAAGCTTTTTTCGTAAAGAAAAAAGCTTCCTCTTGCGTGCGGGGTACTTCCTGCGCCGCACAGGGGTTCCCGTGGAAATTTTGCGCAGAAACTTCTTGCCTCTTTTGTATTCTGAGCGTGGCGCCGAGCCTCTCCTCGCAGAAAGTATGTGCGTAACAGAACACGCTCATGCTTTCTGCGTCGTACCGTGTACGCCGCCTATGGGGATGAATTTTTTCTTTACGAAAAAATGGGTAGGCGGGCGATCGACCACGAAGGGAGTGCCAGCGAGGCAGGGAGAAAAAAGTCTGTACAGACTTGAACCCCCACCCCCTCCACGCCCTTAAAAAGACGGGAATCCAAGGGGAATCCCTTCCCGATGCGCCGCTGGCGGCGCATCTCAGAATTCGGCGAAGCCGAATTCCTAGGTGCGTCGTGAAACGACGCACCGCAGAGCCGCGAGAGCAGAGCTCTCGCGGACTTCCCGCTCTTCAGGCAAGCCCGCCGGGGAGGGCGGTCTTGACGCGCAGGGAGGGGCGGACGCCGAAGACGTCCTCGAAGTAGACGGAGTTCCGGTTGAAGGCCCATTTTTCCAGGCATAAGCTCTCGGCGCTTTCGCC
>JAAVZY010000065.1 GCA_022791945.1 Oscillospiraceae bacterium
ACCTACGGAATAGTGGGGCTGGCTGTCGGAAACGGAGGAATCTATGTCAAGACAGACCACCCAGCAACTTATTACCGCCCTATATCCGAGATTATCCCATGAGGACGAGCTTTCCGGGGAATCCAATTCCATAAGCAACCAGAAAAGAATTCTTGAAGCCTACGCAAAACAGAACGGCTTTACCAACCTCAAATGGTACACGGACGACGGATTCTCCGGGGCGAATTTCCAAAGACCCGGCTTCCAGTCCATGCTTGCCGACATTGAAGCGGGGCTTGTGGGAACAGTCATTGTAAAGGATATGTCACGGTTAGGGCGAAACTATCTTCAAGTGGGAATGTATACGGAAATGATTTTCCCACAGAAAAACGTCCGTTTCATTGCTATCAATGACGGCGTTGACAGCGCACAGGGCGAGAATGACTTTGCACCTTTGCGTAATATTTTTAATGATTATCACCTGCGGGATTTAAGCGGTAAAATGAAGTCCGTTCTCTACGCCAAGAAGAAAAACGGGCAGTATCTCTCCTATAAGGCTCCTTACGGGTATCTCAAGGATCCAAAGGAGCCCCACAGGCTGATTGTGGATGAATATGCCGCAGGGATTGTCCGGAGGATCTTTGAGCTGCGGCGGACGGGAAGTTCCATGAACAAGATAACGTCTATGCTCAACAAGGAGGCCGTCCTGCCTCCGATGGCCTATTGGCGCAGGCAGAGGGGGGAGGAAGCGGCCCATTCCGTATGGACATTGCCGGTTGTGAGCGGGATTCTGCGCAATGAGGTCTATCTGGGGAATCTGGTTATGAACCGGACGGGGACACGCTCCTACAAAGACGGAAGACGTGTCAGCAAGCCCTCCTCCCAGTGGATCTGCTGTACCGGTACCCATGAGGCGATCATTTCGCAGGATGTCTGGAAGGCGGTGCAGAGCATTTGTCCGTCTCCTGTTCCTCCGAGAGGGGGAAGCCGTCAGGAGTATCTTTTTTCGGGGAAACTGAGATGTGCCGGCTGTGGGAGCGCTTTGTCTCCTCATGTAAGATGGTGTCCTTCCAAGTCCGGGGAGAGCAGGGCATATGTGTTCTATCAATGCGGACGGCACAGGGCCTCCGGGCAAAGTGTGTGCTCCAATCACACCGTTTCTGAGCGGACGCTGATACGGCTTGTGACGGATGAAATCCGGAGTCGGGCGGCGGTACTGAACGAGGCTGTAGCGGGAGAGAAGCTGAAAGAGAGAACAGGGAAGGATGCAAAACGCAAAGCAGAACTCATCCGACAGGAAACAGGCAGACTCCGCCGCCAGGTTCAGAAGCTGGAAGCGCAGATGGTGCAGCTTTATGAGGACAAGTACAGCGGAGGACTTACGGAGAGCGCTTTCACTTCGCTCATGCGGGAGAACGAGCGGGAACGGACATCCAAGACGGAGCGGCTGGCTCTGCTCCAGGAACAGCTGGAGCGGGCGGAAAAAGAGAGCGCTGCCCAGACAGACTGGACAGCGGTGCTCCGAAAGTATCTGAATCTGCAAGTGCTTGACCGGACTGCGGTGGATGAGCTCATCGACCATATCGAGGTCGGCGAGCGCACAGATGCAGGTGGCAATCACGGAAAGAATGTAAAAGTATTCTACCGATTCGCTGATTCTACACAGCGGTAGAATGGAAACAATCATTCTTCATGAGAAATGGGCGTTCTTCGAGGGCAGCGCCCTCGAGGTCTTCCCCTTGAGCAGAGCTCTCCTGTTAAGTGCGGTACGCCAGCATCTCGGGCGTCCAGCCTTTCAGGACGTCCTGCATCTTGCGGGCCATGGCATTCGCTCCGGGGAGGTCGTGATCCAGGTAGTTTCCGCACTCCCTGCGGGCTGCGCCGGGGATCTCGCCCTCATATCCGGCGATAAAATCCATGGTTTCCTGCACCAGGCGGATGCTGTCCTCCGGGGAGAGATTCCGCACCAGAAAATAAAACCCTGTCCGGCAGCCCATGGGCCCGGCGTAAATGATATGCTCCTTCTCCCTGCTGCTGCGCACATAAGTGGCAAACAGATGCTCAAAGGTGTGCAGGGGGGCGTTTTCCAGATATACGCCCCCGTTGGGCAGCACCATCCGGATATCATAGGTGGTCACATCTCCGTCGATCCGGGAGGTGTACATCCCCTCGGTGAGCTTGTCGTGATCCACCTGAAAGCTGGCGATCTTCTCCATAAATATCATTCCTCTCCAGGGCTTTATCGTCCCTTGATATAGTCCACCACAGCCCGCGGCGATTTCTCCGGCAGCTCCAGGAAGAATTCCGGCTCGTGGATCTGCTCCAGATAATGGGCGTCTGAATCCGAAATCCGTCTGCCCTGAAAAGCAAAGCGCTCATCCGGAGGATTCAGCTCGATGCAGGCAAAGCCGTAATCCGGCGGGATGAAGCCCAGGCTCGACATGATGGAGGTCGTTGACTTGTTGGCGTGGGCCGGAATGGCCTCCCCGCCGTATTCCCGCGCCAGAGGGAGCAGCCGGTCGATGCTCAGGGTCAGCGCGTTGATCAGCAGCAGGGGCTCCTCGTCCACCGGCTCGTCCTGCTCGTTCCGAACCATCTGCTCTCCGAAGATTTCCGGCTTGTTCCGGATGGGAGGCAGATATTTGTATATCTCCTCTCCAAAGCCCAGGGCCCCCTCCAGCGTCTCAAACAGGCAGAGCATATGCACCTCCTCGCTGGTGCAGGCCTCCACGCCGGGTACCACCGTCACCCCGCACGCCTCCGCCACCCGGCAGGCAGCAGGCAGGTTCCGGGCCGAATTGTGATCCGTGAGGGCAATCAGATCCAGCCCCAGCAGAGCCGCCATATTCACCAGGTTGTTGGGCGTCATGTCCTCGCTGCCGCAGGGGGAGAGGCAGGAGTGCATATGCAGATCATAGGAGAGCCTCATAGGCCGCCGGGCTCCATGGCGCGGGCAATGGCCTGGGCAGTCTCAAAAACCGGCAGCTCGCTGGCCAGGACGCAGACGCCCTGTCCTGCCGCTTTCTCCATCCCATCCTTGTCCATGGGAATGTTTTCCGCCAAGACAATACAGCTTACGTCGCTGAGCACCGCCACCGCCACTGAGTTCATATTCCCCATGACTGTGATCCAGGCGTCGTCCGCCTTGGCCCGGCCCATGACAATGCTGAGCAGATCGCAGCAGTAGATCCCGCGGATCTCCCGCTCCGCCCCCTCCCCCGGGCTGACCACCCGCAGCCCGGTTTTTTCAGCCAATTCCAAAGGCGTCATTCCTTGTCATCCTTTCTGTCCGTTTTTTCCGGCTGTGCCGGAACGCCCCGGCCCTTCAGATAATTGGGGATGAAGCTGTCCAGCTTCTGAATGTTGGAGATAAGGGAATTCATATTCTCCCGGAACCGGTAGATGCACTCGTCCGGGGAGGCGATCCCCCGGACCACGTCCTCCGCCAGGGCCCGGCAGGTGGGCGCGCCGCAGGCCCCGCAGTCCAGGCCGGGCAGGCTGGCCTCCAGCTCCTCCATCTGATTCATTTTCCGCATGGCCGCGCCGAAATCCTGATCCAGCTTGAGCACCGGGGTGTATTCCAGCGGGGTGTCCCATTTCAGCTCGCTGCCCACATTTTCTGCGTGGTTCAGGGACACCGGCAGATATTTCCGCAGGCGCTTCAGCTTGGTGCGGGCTATGTAGGGGTTTTCCACTGTGAGCACGCCGCCGATGCAGCCCGCGTTGCAGGCGTTCAGCTCGATGAAATCCAGATGCTCGAACTTTTCGTCCTCCAGATCTTCAAGGACCCGGATCACGTTTTCGATCCCGTCCGCGGCCAGGTAGTTGTCGTTGAGCAGGGCGGAGGCCTCCCCGGAGCTGCTGGCCCAGGAGACGCCGATCTTCCCCGACTGGGACTGGATAGGGGAGGCCGCGTCCGCGTGCATATGCTTCAGGAGCTTTGGGTATACGTCGCTGATGGCCACCACGGCGGAAACCTGGCTTTTTTCCGTGCCCAGGGGCATTTTGGAGGCGGTCACCTTGGCGGGGCAGGGGGAGATGAAAATAGCGCCGATCTCCTCCAGGGGAAGGCCGGTTTTTTCGTGGGCCTCCTGCTTGGCAAGCCGGGCGGCCAGCTCCACCGGCGCGTTCAGGGGGAGCACATGATCGATCAGGCCGGGAAACCGCACCCGGATCAGCCGGGTGACCGCCGGGCAGGCGGAGCTGATCACCGGCTTGGTAATACCCGGCTGGCGCATATAGGCCCGGGTGGCGTCGGAGACGATCTCCGCCGCCCGCGCCACCTCAAAGACATGGTCGAAGCCCAGCTCCAGCAGGGCGCTGAGCACGATTTCCACATCCTCCAGGTGGTTGAACTGGGCGTAGAGGGCAGGCGCCGGGAGGGCGATGTTGTACTTGTAGTTCTGCAGCACGTCCAGGGGATCATAGATGGCCTTCTTGGCGTGATGGGGGCAGACCCGGATGCATTCGCCGCAGTCAATGCAGCGCTCCGGCAGGATCGCGGCCTTCCCGTCCCGGACGCGGATGGCCTCGGTGGGGCAGCGTTTGATGCAGTTGATACAGCCCATGCACTTGTCCCGATCCAGCGTGACTGAATGGAAAAAGCTCGTTGCACTGTTCATGTCCATGACCATCGCCCGCGCCTCCGCATTTTCCGGGAGGCCGGGCGTCCTTTCTTTGTTTTGCGGAAAAGGGCAGGAGCCGGCCGCCTCCGTCAGTCCATATTGACCCGCATCGTGACGGTGGTGCCCACGCCCAGGGTGGTTTCAACCTTCATATCATCGGAATTTTTCTTCATGTTGGGCAGTCCCATCCCCGCTCCGAAGCCCAGGGAACGCACCTCGTCCGGAGCGGTGGACCAGCCCTCCTGCATGGCCTTCGCGATGTCGGGAATGCCGGGGCCCTGATCCGCCAGCACCAGCTCGACCCCCTCCGGGGAAATCTCTACGTCGATCACACCTCCGTGGGCGTGGATCACCATGTTGATCTCCCCCTCGTAAAGGGCGATGGCCACCTTGCGGATCACGTTGGGGCTCACCCCCAGCTGGCGCAGGTGCTTCTTCACCGCCGCGGAGGCTTCCCCCGCCCGGGTAAAATCATCCCCATCTATATCATAGTGGAGCCTGATATTGCTCATTTGACTTCACTTCCCCCTCGCAAGCCGTTTTCCCAGAGCAGCCCGCAGGCCGTGAACATCCGGTGGCTGGTGGTCATCAGGGCGATTCCCCGGGCGTCCGCCAGCTTGATCATATCCTCGTCCGGCCGTTTGCTCCGGACAAAGACAATGCAGAGCATATCCATCATGTCCGCCGTGCGGATTACCTGGGGGTTGACCAGCCCGGTCAGCAGCACGGCCTGCTCCTTTACATAGGCCAGCACGTCGCTCATCATGTCAGAGCCGCAGGCTGTGTGCACCTCCTGGGACAGATAGGGTTCGCCGGTGATGACCTCGCAGTCCAGAATTTGCTTGATATCATTGACTGTCATTATGGATAGCCCTCCTTAATTATTTTGGTGACTTCTGCCTCCGGCCATATTCTTTTCTCCGGAGGCATATCAATTTGGCAGGCAGGTACGGCGCGCCTTTCCGTTAGATGAAACCATTATAGCACCTTTCGCCCTATCAGTGCAATATATGAAAAAATTACATTTGGATTTTGTATTTACTGCACAAAAAATTACCAGGCCTTTTGACAAACAAAGACCTAGCATTTTGCACGGGATCATGCTATAATAGCTATTGTGTGTAAACTTTGCCGAATGGACTGGAAAGCTGTTTCCTGGTGCAGAATATCGGAGGCTCTGAGCGCGGCTGCCCGGCTCAGGCAGGAGGCCGCTTGCAAGAAACGACAGGGAGTTCCGGTTGCAGCGGGTTTACCAGAGTGCGCAATTCAGCCCAAGGGCTGAGACTTTCAAGGAGGTTTTTGCATGGCTAATACTACGGGCTCCATTCCGTTCTCCGGCACCCCGGAGCAGGAGCAGCAGCTGACAAAGGTCATCGCGGAGCATCGGGATGACAAGGGAGCGCTGATGCCGGTTCTCCAGAAGGCCCAGGAGATCTACGGTTATCTGCCCATTGAGGTGCAGAAGATGATCGCGGCCGGGCTGAACGTTCCCCTGGAGGAGGTTTACGGCGTCGCCACCTTCTACAGCCAGTTCTCCCTTTATCCCAAGGGCAAGTACAAAATCAGCGTCTGCCTGGGCACTGCCTGCTACGTAAAGGGCTCCGGCGATGTGTTCGACCGGCTCTGCAAAAAGCTGGGCCTCCAGAGCGGCCAGTGCACCCCCGACGGCCGGTTTTCCCTGGATGCCTGCCGCTGCGTGGGCGCCTGCGGCCTGGCCCCGGTTTTGACCGTCAACGAGGACGTTTACGGCAAGGTCACTGTGGACGACGTGGAGACGATCCTGGCCAAATACCAGTAATTTTCCAGGGAGGGATGCCCCATGATGACGGAGCTGTCGCTGAATGTGCTGGACATCGCCCAGAATTCCATTAAGGCCAGGGCCTCCCTGGTGCGGATCTCCGTTTCCCGGGATACGGCTGCCCGCCGGCTCTCCATCTCCGTGGAGGACAACGGCTGCGGCATGACCCCTGAGCAGGTGGAGCACGTGATCGATCCCTTTTTCACCACCCGCACCACCCGGAAGGTGGGGCTGGGAGTCCCCTTCTTCAAGCTCTCGGCAGAGCTGACCGGCGGAAGCTTCCGAATCCAGAGCCGGGAAGGGGAGGGCACCTCCCTGAGGGCGGAATACTGCTACGACCACATTGATATGCTTCCCCTGGGGGACATGGCTTCCACCATGACCACCCTGATCAGCGTGAACCCGGATATTGACTTCGTCTATGCCTTTGACTGCGACGGCTGCTCCTTTGAGATGGACACCCGGGCCATCCGGGAGCTGATGGGGGAGGTTCCCATCAACGCGGCCGAGGTGCTGGCCTTTATCCGGGACTTTATCACCGGGAACCAGGCGGAGGCCGACCATCCGGAAACCGGCGGCCCGGTCCCCGGAACCCCCTTATCAGAAAGGAATGACATGGTATGAAGAGCTTGGCAGAACTGCAAGCAATCCGTGATAAAATGAAAAACCAGATGAACGTCCGCGACGAAAGCGACGACAAGATCCGCGTGGTTGTGGGCATGGCCACCTGCGGCATCGCCGCCGGCGCCCGCCCTGTCCTCAACGCCTTCACCGAAGAGGTGGCCAAGCGGAGCCTGGGCAATGTGTCCGTGGCCCAGACCGGCTGCATCGGCATCTGCCAGTATGAGCCTGTGGTGGAGGTCTTTACCCCGGATGGGCAGAAGACCACCTATGTAAAAATGACTGCTGAAAAGGCTGTCAAGGTGGTGGCCGATCATCTGGTGAACGGCTCCGTGGTCACCGAGTACACCATCGGCAGCGTTGCGAAATAAGAGGAGGATAAAGAATGTATCGTTCCCATGTATTAGTTTGCGGCGGTACCGGCTGTACCTCTTCCGGCAGCCAGCAGATTATCAGCACTCTGGAGCAGGAGATTGCCCGCAACGGCCTGGATAAGGAAGTCAAGGTCATCAAGACCGGCTGCTTTGGCCTGTGCGCCCTTGGCCCGATCATGGTTGTCTATCCCGAGGGCAGCTTCTACTCTGCGGTGAAACCCGAGGATATCCCGGAGATTGTCTCCGAGCACCTGCTGAAGGGCCGGATCGTCAAGCGGCTTCTCTACTCCGAGACTGTGGAGGAGGACACTGTCAAATCCCTGAACGAAACCCAGTTCTACAAGAAGCAGCACCGTGTCGCCCTGAAAAACTGCGGCGTGATCGATCCCGAGAACGTTGAGGAGTACATTGCCTATGAGGGCTACGCGGCCCTGGGCAAGGTGCTCACTGAAATGACCCCCCAGCAGGTCATTGACACTGTGCTGGAAAGCGGCCTCCGGGGCCGGGGCGGCGCCGGCTTCCCCACCGGGCGGAAATGGTCCATGGCCGCCGCCAACCAGGCGGATCAGAAGTATGTCTGCTGCAATGCCGACGAGGGCGACCCCGGCGCATTCATGGATCGCTCCATCCTGGAGGGCGATCCCCATGTGGTGCTGGAGGCCATGGCCATCGCTGGCTATGCCATCGGCGCGACCCAGGGCTACATCTATGTCCGGGCTGAGTACCCCATTGCGGTGAAGCGGCTGGAGATTGCCATTGCCCAGGCCCATGAGTACGGCCTGCTGGGCGACCACATCTTCGGCACGGACTTCAGCTTTGACATAGGCA
Organism: Oscillospiraceae bacterium; assembly: GCA_022791945.1. Lineage (GTDB taxonomy): Bacteria > Bacillota > Clostridia > Oscillospirales > Ruminococcaceae > Paludihabitans. The sequence continues at coordinate 8,226 of JAAVZY010000065.1, forward strand.
TCCGGCTGGGCGCCGGCGCGTTCGTCTGCGGCGAGGAAACCGCTCTGATGACCTCCATTGAGGGCAAGCGGGGCGAGCCTCATCCCCGTCCCCCCTTCCCGGCGCTGAAGGGCCTGTGGCAGAAGCCCACCATCCTCAACAACGTGGAAACCTGGGCCAACGTCCCCCAAATCATCCTGAAGGGGCCGGATTGGTTCAAGAGCATGGGCACTGAAAAATCCTCCGGCACCAAGGTGTTCGCCCTGGGCGGCAAGATACATAACACCGGCCTGGTGGAGGTTCCCATGGGCACCACCCTCCGGGAGATCATTGAGGAAATCGGCGGCGGCATTCCCAACGGGAAGAAGTTCAAGGCCGCGCAGACCGGCGGCCCCTCCGGCGGCTGCATCCCGGCCTCCCTCATCGACACCCCTATCGACTACGACAGCCTGATGGCCATCGGCTCCATGATGGGCTCTGGCGGCCTGATTGTTATGGACGAGGACACCTGTATGGTGGACATCGCCAAGTTCTTCCTGGAATTCACCGTGGATGAGTCCTGCGGCAAGTGCGCCCCCTGCCGGATTGGCACTAAGCGGATGTATGAGATGCTTTCCCAGATCTGCAAGGGCAATGCCACGCTGGAGGATATCGACAAGCTGGAGGAGCTCTGCTACCAGATCAAGGCCGGTTCTCTCTGCGCCCTGGGCCAGACCGCTCCCAACCCGGTGCTCTCCACCCTGAAGTACTTCCGGGACGAGTATGAGGCGCACGTGGTTGAGAAGAGATGCCCCGCCGGGGTCTGCAAGGATCTGCTTACCTACGAGATCGACGCCGAGAAGTGCAAGGGCTGCACCCTCTGTGCCCGTCAGTGCCCGGTGGGCGCGATTACCGGCGTAGTGAAGCAGCCACACGTCATCGACAAGTCCAAGTGCATCAAGTGCGGCGCCTGCATGGAGAAATGCCGGTTTGGTGCCATTTCGAAGAAGTAAGGAGACTGCCGGATTATGGAAACTGTAACTCTGAAAATCAATAACATTCCAGTAACCGTACCGCGGGACACCACGATCATCGAAGCGGCCCGGCAGGCTGGGATCAGCATCCCCACCCTCTGCTATCTGAAGGGCATCAATGAGATTGGCGCCTGCCGGATGTGTCTGGTTGAGGTCAAGGGCGCCCGGAGCTTTGCGGCCGCCTGCGTTCAGCCGGTTGGCGAGGGGATGGAGGTATTCACCAATACCCCCGAGCTGATCAAAAACCGGAAGAACACCCTGGAGCTGGTGCTCTCCACCCACGACAAAAAGTGCCTGTCCTGCTCCCGGAGCGGCGACTGTGAGCTTCAGCGTCTTTCCCGTGAGTACGGCATTGAGGATGAAAACAAGTTCGAGGGCGAGAAGAACCACTACGAGCTGGACGCCTCCGCCGCCCACATGGTGCGGGACAACAACAAGTGCATCCTCTGCCGCCGGTGCGTGGCGGCCTGCGCCAACGTTCAGGGCATCGGCGTGATCGGTCCCAATCAGCGCGGCTTCAAGGCCCACATTGCCAGCGCCTTTGAGATGGATCTGGCGGATACCTCCTGTGTATCCTGCGGCCAGTGCATTACCGCTTGCCCGGTGGGCGCGCTGTACGAAAAGGACGTTACCGACGAGGTCTTTGCGGCCATCAACGATCCAAAGAAGATCGTAATTGTTCAGACCGCTCCGGCCGTCCGCACCGCTCTGGGCGAGCCCTTCGGCCTGCCCATCGGCACCAACGTGAAGGGCCGGATGGCTGCCGCTATCCGCCGCCTGGGCGTTGACAAGGTATTTGACACGGATTTCTCCGCTGACCTGACCATTATGGAAGAGGCCAACGAGTTCATTGAGCGGGTGAAGAACGGCGGCGTGCTGCCCATGATCACCTCCTGCTCTCCTGGCTGGGTCAAGTTCTGCGAGCACTATTATCCGGACATGATCGAGAACCTGTCCACCTGCAAATCTCCCCAGCAGATGTTCGGCGCGATTGTGAAGACCTACTACGCCGAGAAGAACAACATCGATCCAAAGGACATCTATCTGGTTTCCGTCATGCCCTGCACCGCCAAGAAGTTCGAGCGGGGCCGTGACGATCAGGCCGCAGCCGGCGTGCCGGACATTGACGCGGTTCTCACCACCCGTGAGCTGGCGAAGATGATCAAGAAGGCGGGCCTGATGTTCGCCGAGCTGCCGGATGAAGAGTTCGATCTGCCCCTGGGCATCGGCTCCGGCGCGGGTGCGATCTTCGGCGCCACCGGCGGCGTTATGGAGGCTGCCCTCCGCACCGCGGTGGAGACTCTGACGGACACCAAGCTGGAAGGGGAGGCGCTGGACTTCAAGGAGGTCCGGGGCATTGAGGGCATCAAGGAGGCTGCTTATAAGGTAGGCGATCTGGAGGTCAAGGTAGCGGTTGCCTCCGGCCTGGCCAACGCCCGGAAGCTGCTGGACGCTGTGAAGGCGGGAGAAGCCAAGTACGACTTTATTGAGATTATGGCCTGCCCCGGCGGCTGCGTCAACGGCGGCGGTCAGCCCATCGTGCAGGCGCCTGTCCGGAACGCCAAGGACATCCGCACCCTCCGTGCGAAGGTTCTGTATGATGAGGATCTGAATCTGCCTTACCGGAAGTCCCACGACAACCCGGTGATCAAGGAGCTGTATGAGACTTATCTGGAGAAGCCCGGCAGCCACAAGGCCCACGAGATCCTCCACACCTCCTATGTAAAACGCGGTCTGTAAGGGCAGGACCTTGGGGGCGGAGCCCCCAAACCTCCGCCAAAGGGACTCGTCCCTTTGGAATCCCACGATACGTTTAGAGGGAGAGGGTTCTTTAGGAACCCTCTCCCTTTGTTGCCTAGTGCATCGAAGGGCAAGGCCGCGAGACAGAGTCTCGCGTCCCCGCTGCGCCGCTAGCGGCGCAGCTCAGAATTCGGCGAAGCCGAATTCCTAAGTGCGTTGTGAAACAACGCACTGCGGTGACTCGAGGGCAGCGCCCTCGAGGTCTTGCCCTTCGACGCACCCAGAGATTTTGAGCAGGCACGAAAGGAAATGGAGAGAAGCAGCCATGGCTGGAATGAGAATCAGCGGGGACAGCACAATTGATCTGTCGCCGGAGCTGAGATCCGCCTATCAGGTGGAGCTGACACCCCTATACATCAACATGGACGGCCAGTCCCGCAGGGACGGAGTTGAAATTCAGCCGGAGGACATCTACGCCTATGTGGAGCGCACCGGCACTCTGCCCAAGACCTCCGCCCCCTCGGTAGAGGACTATCTGCGGTTTTTCCGCAGCCAGCGGGAGCAGTTCGACGCCGTCATTCACTTCAACATCAGCGCGGAGTTTTCCAGCGCGCACCAGAACGCCCGGATCGCCGCCCAGGAGGTGGACGGGGTTTATCCCCTGGACAGCCGGAACCTTTCCACAGGCACCGGCCTTCTGGTGCTGGAGGCCTGCGAGCTGGCCCGGCAGGGCTGCGCCCCCCAGGAGATTCTGGAGGAGATCCACCGTCTGATTCCCCGGGTGGAGGCCAGCTTCATCATCAACCGGCTGGACTATCTGGCCAAGGGCGGCCGCTGCTCCAGCCTGCTGGCCCTGGGGGCCAATGTTCTCCAGCTCCGGCCGATGATACTGGTCAAGGATGGAAAAATGGAGGTCGGAAAGAAGTTCCGGGGCTCCTACAACGATTGTATGTGCCGGTACATTGAATCCAAGCTCCGGGATCGGACGGATCTGCGGCGCAAACGGATCTTCATCACCCACACCCGCTGCCCGGAAGAAACGCTGGAGGCTGCCCGCAGGACGGTGGATGACTGCCAGCAGTTCGACCAGGTGCTGGAAACGACCGCAGGCTGCACCATCACCAATCACTGCGGGGAGAACACCCTGGGCGTGCTTTTCATCCGGGAATAATCAATTCCCATCGGAGGATTTTTCATGCAGCCGAACTACCGTCTGACCCGCCTGGGGTGCTACACCGGCATCTTTACCCAGGCGATCATCTGCAACATCACGCCGCTCCTGTTCATCCCGATTATGGAGCTCTACGGGCTCACCTACACCCAGCTGGGAATCCTGGTGGGCGTCAACTTTGTCACTCAGGTCACGGTGGATATCCTCTTCTCAGGCGCCATTGACCGGTACGGCTACCGCCGGATTGCCCTGCCGGCCATCCTCTGCGCAGTGGCGGGACTGCTGCTCTTCTCAGCGGCGCCGCTGCTCTTTCCGGATGTGTACCTGGGGCTTCTGCTGGCAACGATGATCTTCGCGGCCTCCAGCGGCCTGCTGGAGGTGATGGTGTCCCCCATTGTGGACGCTCTGCCCAGCCGGAACAAGGGGGCTTCCATGAGCCTGACGCACTCCTTTTACGCCTGGGGCTCCGTGGTGGTCATTGTGCTGACCACCCTGTTTGTCTACGCCTTCGGGGCGGCGCGCTGGCAGACGGTGATCCTGCTTTGGACGCTGGTTCCCGCGGCGAACTTTGTGATCTTTTTCAAGTCGCCGTTCCCGCCCACCACCCCGGAGGAAAAGCGGGAAAAGCCCCGAAAGCTGCTGTTTCAGCCCTTTTTCCTGGTGGGCCTGCTGGCGATCATGCTGGGCGCTTCTACGGAGCTGATCATGTCTCAGTGGTCCAGCGCCTATATGGAGAAGGGGCTGGCGCTGCCCAAGGTGCTGGGAGATCTCCTGGGGATGTGCGGCTTTGCCTTCTTCATGGGGATCGGGCGCACCTACTACGGCATCCGGGGCGGACGGATGAACATGAACCGCGCCATTGTGCTCTGCGCCTCCGGGGCGGCGGTATGCTACGTGATTGTGGCGATTTCCCCCTGGAACTGGCTGAATATCCTGGCCTGCGCCCTGTGCGGCATTGGGGCCAGCATTCTCTGGCCGGGCACGCTGGTGACCTGCTCGGAGCGCTACCCCATGGGGGGCGCCTGGATGTTCGCCATCCTGGCCGCTGCCGGGGACATCGGAAATTCCATCGGCCCCTGGCTGATGGGCCTGATCACGGACCACGCGCAGAATACCTCCCTGGCCCTGTGGTTCCGGGACTGGCTTTCCCTCTCCGGCGAGCAGGCCGCTATGCGGGCAGGCGTGCTGATCTGCGCCGTCTTCCCGCTGGGAGCCGCCCTCTGTCATGCCGCGCTGGGCCGGATGCTCCGCCGGCACGGTCAGAAGCAGGCAGCCCCGGAGGCGGGCCCAATGGGCTGACTGCCCGGATTCCATTGGATTTTTCATTGATTTCCTGGGCGAAAGCTGTTACAATATAAGAAAATAGGACTTTTCCACAAAATAAATCCATCAGCTGCTTTGAGAAAGGACAGAACACCATGAAAACCTGTACGCGATGCGGAGTACAAAGCCCCGATAATGCCACCTTCTGTACGGTCTGCGGCACTCAGCTGCCCGACGCGCCGGCCCCCGCCTCTCCCCAGCCTACCCCTGACGGTCAGGCCTATCAGTCCGGCGCCTACCCGCAGGGCGGGAACGTACCTCCTGCCTATCCCCAGAACGGCGCGCCCGGCTATCAGCCCTACCAGCAGGCTCCAGGCTATCCGCCGCAGCAGCCTTACCAGACACCCCAGCAGCCCGCCCCCAGCAAGGCGCCCCTGGTGCTGGGAATTATCGGCGCTGTCTTCGCCCTGCTGCTGCCGATTGTGACCTATGCCTGTTCCATCCCCGGCCTGATCCTCGCGGGACGGAACGCCAAAGCCGGCTATCCCGCCACAGGCGTCAAGGTGCTGAACATTATAGCGCTGGTAGTCGCGGTGATCAACTCCATCGCAGGCGTTGTCATTAACCTGTCCGCTCTGGGCTTCTGATCCGCGCCCGGAGCTGGCGGAGCGCGGACAAAACCGAACGCAAGGAGGCAATTTCCATGCTGAACGAATTCCCGCTGAAAAATCCCATGACCAAGGAAGAATATAAGGATGTGGCCCAGGAGCTGAAAACCGAGCTCTCTGTCCTTCAGCATCAGATTCAGGACGCAAAGCTTCCTGTGATCATCCTCTTTGAGGGCTGGGGCGCAGCCGGAAAGGGCACGCTGATTTCCGACATGCTCCAGAACCTGGATCCCCGCAGCTTCAAGGTCCATTCCACCCTTCCGCCCACTGACGAGGACAAACGCCGTCCCTGGCTGTACCGCCACTGGTGCGGCATTCCGGAAAAGGGCCGGATCTCCATCCTGGATCGGAGCTGGTATCCGGAGGCCTCCCTGGCCAGGCTGGAGGACGGCCTCTCTGAGGAAGTATCCGCCGAACGGCTCCGGGAGATCAACGCCTTTGAGCATCAGCTCACCGACGACGGGTATCTGATCATCAAGTTCTTCCTGCACATCTCTCAGAAAAAGCAGAGAAAGCGCCTGGAAAAGCTGGCGGACAACCCGGATACCGCCTGGCGGGCCACCAAGCTGGACTGGTCCCGGAACAAAAAGTACGATCGCTACTGCGCGGTCTTCGACGCCATGCTGGAGGCCACCCATACTCCTGCCGCCCCTTGGCACATCCTCTCCGGTCAGGAGCATTACACCGCGCGCTACGAAATGTACCGGATTCTCACCGACAGCATCCGCAGCGCGCTGGCGGTCAAGGCTTCCGCCAAGGTGCGGAAGTCCCGGAAGCCCGCCGCTCCCAGGGAGATGCCCGGCTTCCAGCTGGTGTCCATGCCCAAGCTGGCTGAGGTTACCCTGGACAAGGCCCTTGCCCAGGAGGAGTACAAGGAGCTTTTGAAGGATCGCCAGCGGCAGATCCGGGAGCTTCATAACCGGCTGTACAAGGAGAAGGTGCCGGTCATTGCTGTATATGAGGGCTGGGACGCGGCCGGCAAGGGCGGCAACATCAAGCGCCTGACCGCGGCTCTGGATCCCCGGGGCTATGAGGTGATCCCGATTGCCTCCCCTTCCTCCACGGAGCTTGCCCATCACTACCTCTGGCGGTTTTGGCGCGCCCTGCCCAAGGATGGGCATGTGACCATTTTTGATCGCACCTGGTACGGCCGGGTGATGGTGGAACGGATCGAGGGCTTTGCCTCCGAGACCGAGTGGAAGCGCGCTTATCGGGAGATCAACGAGTTTGAGGAATCCCTTCACAACTGGGGCGCGGTTCTGCTGAAATTCTGGCTTCATATCGATCCGGACGAGCAGCTCCGCCGGTTCCAGGAGCGGGAAGCCATCCCGGAAAAGAACTGGAAAATCACCGCCGAGGACTGGCGCAACCGGGATAAATGGGAACAGTATGAAATCGCGGTCAACGATATGATCCGCCTCACCAGCACCGACTTCGCCCCCTGGACCATCATCGAATCCCAAGACAAGCGCTATGGCCGCATCAAAGCCATGGACGCGTTTATCCGCGCCGTGGAAGAGAAGCTGGACTGAGTATTCACAGAAGGGAAGGCCGCGAGAGCTCTGCTCTCGCGCTCTCGCCAAGGAGAGCCAGCTCCCCTTGGATTCCCGTCTTTTTAAGGGCGAAGGGGGTGGGGGTTCAAGTCTGTACAGACTTGTTACTTCCTGCCTCGCTGACACTTCCTGCGTGGTCGATCGCCCGCCTACCCATTTTTTCGTAAAGAAAAAATTCATCCCCATAGGCGGCGCAAACGGTGCGACGCAGAAAGTCCCGAGCGTGTTCTGTTACGCTCGGAACTTTCTGCAAGAAAGGGCTTTGTGCGACGTTCGGAATCCCCCAGTCAGGGCTACCGCCTGACGGCGGCATCCCTGCCATGCCCCATACGTTCCAAAGGAACGTATGGGAGAGGGGACCGCCGCCGGACAAGAGGGACGGTGGTGGAGGAAGGATTCCGATCGTGGCACAAAATCCCTCCCCGCAGAGCCTGTGAGCGTGGTAGTATTACGCTCATACCCTCTGCGCCGCAAGGAAGTACCCCCGCACGCTGGAGGGAGCTTTTTTCTTTACGAAAAAAGCGTCCTGCGGGAATCAAACTCTCTGCGTGGCAGGAAGCCGGAAGTCTGTACAGACTCAACCACCCCTTTTCCGCCCTTAAAAATCCCTTAAAAATAATGGGAATCCAATGGGAATCCCTTCCCGATGCGCCGCCAGCGGCGCATCTCAGAATTCGGCGAAGCCGAATTCCTAAGTGCGTTGTGAAACAACGCACTGCGGAGACTCGAGGGCAGAGCCCTCGAGGTCTTCCCGCTGTAATATGTTCTCTATCATGCGTTTCACTGCCCCCCTGCGGACGCAGGGGGCAGTTTTTTACAGGAGGATATGGATATGGATGAACGGCTGAGACGGCAGCTGGATTTTGCCCTGGAGATTGACAAGGAGAAAAACATCCTCCGTCAAACCCATCTCTCCGGGCAGGGCCGGCGGGAGAACGACGCGGAGCACGCCTGGCACATGGCGGTGATGGCCTACCTCCTGCGGGAATACGCCAATGAAGAGGTAGACATTTCCAGGGTAATGCTCATGTGCCTGATCCACGATATTGTGGAGATTTACGCCGGAGACACCTACGCCTACGATACGGAGGCCCTCCAGAACCAGAAGGCCCGGGAGGACGCCGCCAAGGAACAGATCTACTCCCTCCTTCCCCAGGATCAGAAAGAGGAGCTCATCGCCCTCTTTGACGAGTTCGAGGAATGCCGGACCGCCGAGGCGAAATTTGCCTGCGCAATGGATAACCTTCAGCCCCTGCTCCTCAACAACAGCAACGATGGGGGCGACTGGCGAGCCCATCAGGTTTCCGCAGAACAGGTTCGCAGACGCCAGTCCAGGACCAGGCTCGGCTCCGAAGTCCTCTATCAGGTCACGGAGAACATCATCCGGGAGAATATCCAAAAGGGCAGCCTGACGGACTGAACGCACATCCGGGGCTTTTACGGGAGGGGCAGGATCTCATATTCCCCGGAGGCCAGAGGCTTCACGGAAACACCGTCCCTGAACACAAAGCCCGCCTCCAGCGAAATCCGCCCGGACAGCGTCTCCGGAGCCTGGACGGACAGCCGGAGCCGCTCCCCTTCACGCTCCCAGCGGACGGAGATCCGTCCCTCCGGGGCCGTGTGCCAGCCTTCGGCAAAGGTCAGCTTCTCCGCAAAGCAGGGACGGATGTCCAGCTCTCCGCCCTTCCCACGGGGATTGTACCAGATGCCGGACAGATGCCGGAGGAACCAATGGCTGATGTCTCCCCAGAAATGGTGGTTCTGAGAGGCGACCTTTACATCATCTGTCTGGAAGTCCTCCCATAGAGTGGTTGCGCCCCGGGCCAGCCAGTTTCCGTAGGAGGGGAAGCTCTCCTGGGTGATCAGCTTCAGGGCCAGATCCGTATAGCCGAAGTCCGACAGCACATGGAACAGCACCCGTCCCCCCAGAACGCCCATGTCAAAGTGCTGATCCGCATCCTCGATCAGCTCCAACAGCCGCCGGAACGCCTCCGGCTTCTCCGCCGGGGTGAACAGCTCCCAGGCAATGGCCATGGCCTGGGAGGTCTGGCAGCTCCCCAGGGCGGTCATGGTGTTGGTATCTATCAGGCGCTCCCGGGCCGCCTGATACAGCCGCCGGAAGAGGGCCTCCGCAAATTCCTTCTGGGACTGCCTGCCCAGCTCGCCGAAGATGTACGCGGCCTTCCGGCAGATGTCCATGGCGCACATGGTGTCTGTGAACTCCAGGGGGGCTTTGTAGTGATCCGCGCCCCGCCCTGTGGGGCACCAGTCCCCCAGACCCCAGCAGACCAGCCCGTCCGGACGGATCCGGGTGGAGAGATAGTCCAGATACCGCAGGATGGCATGGGCGTTTTCCTCCAGAATCTCCCGATCCCCCCGGTAGAGGTACACATAATAGGGAATCCAGGTGAGCACGCTGTCCCAGGCCGGGCCGCAGCCCCATTCAAAGCCCCAGCCCCCGGTGGGCACAATCCCCGGGAGAGCGCCTTCGGGGCTCTGCGCCTTCCGGATCGCCCGGAGCCATTCCTTGTAGTTGTGCTCCGCCTCCAGGTTCAGCAGGACGTGCTCCGCGGAAAGGGCGGCGTCCGCAGTCCAGCCGTTTTTCTCCCGTTGGGGACAGTCGGTGGGGAAGTGCATGAAGTTGGAAAGATCAGAGCGGCGGGTCAGCTCCTGGAGCTTGTTGACCGTCTCGTCAGAGCAGCGGAAGCCGCCCCGCTCCGGCAAATCCGTGTGAAGCACCCGGTAGGTGAGGGCGGAGGGAACCGCCTGCTCCGGCTTCAGCCCCTGGACCAGCACATACCGGAAGCCGTAATAGGTGAAGGAGGGGGTATAGGACTCCCGGCCGCCTTTGCAGATGTAAACCGCTTTCTGATTCTCCCCGTTCTTCTGATCGCAAAGGATGTTCAGCCGATCCAGCCTGCCGTCGATAAGGTGTTCCCCATGGCGGAGGGTGATCTCCTGCCCGGGCTCCCCCTGGAGCTCCAGGCGGCAGACGCCGGTCTGATTCAGGCCGAAGTCGTAGAGATAGCCGCCCTCGCTGGGAGTGATGGAGACTGGGGCCAGCTCCTCCCAGGCGCGGATGGGGTTGGCCTGGCAGATCCGGGCCTCTCCTCTGGGTATGGGAGCGGGTACGGCCTGCTTCCAGCCGCTGTCATCGTAGCCCGGAAGATTCCAGCCCTCCAGCTCCGCCCGGGCGTCGTAAATCTCGCCCACCCGGTAATCGTCAAAGCGGATGGGGGAGGGGGCGGTGCGGAAGTCACAGCCGCTTTCCAGCAAAATGCCGCTCCCGTCCGGCGCGGTCAGCTCCAGCCGGAGGGCCAGCGCGGGAGCGCCCCGCCAGCGGGCCTTCTCAAAGTCCCAGGTATAGCCGCCGGGGTTGTTCTGAAGCCCGTTCCCCAGGCAGATCCCGATCACGTTCTCCCCCTGGCGGAGGGCTTCCGTCAGCTGATAGCGGTCGTAGTAAATCAGGTCGTCCGGGTTGCTGATGTAGGGGGAGAGACAGCCTCTGGTCAGCTTTTGGCCGTTGATCCAGAGCTCATAAAAGCCCAGCCCGCAGATCAGCAGCTCCGCCTTGACGGGCAGGGCCTCCAGGGTAAAGCTGCGGCGGAAATAGGGGGCGGGGATGTGCCGCTCCAGGCTGGAATAGTCCGTGCCAGCGGAGATAAATCCCATGGGAAATTCCATTTGCAGATCCTTCCTTTCATGATAAAGTCCCGCATTCGGGGCGGGAGGGTACACGCATGGTTCCGCTTCCGCAGGAAATTACCTGGAGTATACCACACCGGCTTGGCATATGCAAGCAGTTTCCAAAGAGCGCAGGACTTGATCCCAGCCCCTCAACGTGATATCCTTATAACCTGAGCAGGGAGCGCTGGTCGGGAGAAGGCCGCGAGAGCTCTGCTCTCGCGCTCTCGCCAAGGGGATTTAATCCCCGTGGAACCCGTAATTTTTTGGGGTTATTGGGGGCAAGTCTGTACAGACCTGGTACTCCCTGCCTCGCTGATACTCCCCGCAGAGACGATCGCCCGCCTACCCATTTTTTCGTAAAGAAAAAATTCAGCTCCATAGGCGGCGCAGACACTGCGACGCAGAATGTTTCGAGCGTGTTCTGCTGCGCTCATACTCTCTGCGGAGAGGGGGCTTTGTGCGACGTTCGGAATCCCCCAGTCAGGGCTACCGCCTGTCGGCGGCATCCCTGCCATGCCCCGGACGTTCCTTCGGAACGTCTAACAAGGGGGCCGAGCCAACACTCTGCGTTGATAGACGCTCTGTACGTAGTTAAGGGGCACTCATCCTCTTAAATTCGCAGAAAGCGTCTTTATAACGCAGAAAGTTGGCTTGCCTCCCTTTAACAAGGGAGGGGGACCGCCGTCGGGCCAAAGGGACGTCGGCGGTGGAAGGATTCCCATGGGAGCACAAAGTCCCCCCGCCCGCACATAATACCAATCGGAAGCACTATCCCAGTCTGTGCAGGAACTCCTGTGCGGCGCAGGAAGTATCCCGCAGGCAGGGTGGAGCTTTTTTCTTTACGAAAAAAGCGTACTGCGTGAATCAGACCATCTGCGTGGCAAAGGGAAGGAAGTCTGTACAGACTCAACCACCCCTTTTTCCGCCCCTAAAAAAGCCCTTAAAAAATAATGGGAATCCAAGGGGAATCCCTTCCCGATGCGCCGCCAGCGGCGCATCTCAGAATTCGGCGAAGCCGAATTCCTAAGTGCGTTGTGAAACAACGCACTGCGGAGCTCGAGGCAGAGCCTCGAGGTCTTGCCCTTCACACAGACACCAAACAATCAAGGAGTGAGCGTATGCTGGAGGAACTGAAACAAAAGGTCTGGGAGGCCAATCTGGAGCTGCCCCGCCGGGGGCTGGTTACCTACACCTGGGGGAACGTCTCAGGAATCGATCGGGAGCGGGGGCTGATGGTGATCAAGCCCTCCGGCGTGGAATATGAGGCGCTTCGGCCGGAGCAGCTGGTCGTGCTGGATCTGGATGGAAAGCAGGTGGAGGGGAGCCTGAATCCCTCCTCCGATACCAAGACCCATCTGGAGCTCTACCGGGCCTTTCCGGAGATCGGCGGGATCGTCCACACCCACAGCACCTATGCGGTGGCGTGGGCGCAGGCGGGGCAGGATATCCCCTGCTACGGTACCACCCATGCGGACTATTTCCACGGCCCGGTGCCCTGCGCCCGGCACCTGACGCCGGAGGAGATCGATGAAGACTACGAGGGGAATACAGGCCGGGTCATCCTGGAAACCTTCCGGGAACGGGGACTGGAGCCTGCCCATATTCCGGCGGTGATCTGCCGGAGCCACGGCCCCTTCGCCTGGGGAAAGGATCCGGCTCAGGCGGTCTATCACGGGGCGGTGCTGGAGGAGGTGGCCCGCATGGCCCTCCTGACCAGGCAGGTGGATCCCCTGGCGGCGCCCGCCCCGGCCTGCATCCTGGAGAAGCACTTCCTCCGGAAGCACGGCCCCGGCGCCTACTACGGGCAGAAGGCCTGAGCCCCATGCCTGTTCATCCAAAGGACGCTTCCCGGAGGAAACGCCTCCGCCATTTGGCGCTGGGAACGGTGAGCCTGGGGCTGGGCGTCCTGCTGCTGTGGAAGCAGACGGGATTCTTCCTTCCGGCTGTGTCCGTGCTGGCCCTGCTGATCCTGCTGGGAGGCATTGCCCGGCTCTGGAACTGGGCCGCCCAAAAGCCCCGAAAGCCTCAGGAGCTGTTTCTGGGGCTGATCTGCCTGCTCCTGGGCGGGGTGATGGCGCGGTTTCCCTCAGTGACCCTCTATGCCGCGCCCTTCCTGTTCTCCGCCTATCTGATGCTCAACGGGATCGTGAAGCTGGTGGACACGGCGCTCAGCATGAAGGAGCGGTCGGAGGAGCTGATTTTCTGCCTGATTCCGGCGGCGTTTTATCTGACCTTTGCGGGGATCCTGCTGTTTCTTCCCCAGGCCCATGTCCGGGCGGTGCTGATCTGCGCGGGAATCTACTGCCTGCTGCTGGGGGGCACCTACATATTGGACTATGTCCACAGCCGGATTCCTGCCGCCCGGCGGGGGCTCCGGAGAAGGCTGCGGATTGGCCTGCCCGCCCTCTTTTCCGCCCTGATTCCCCACTCGGTGCTGCTCCGGCTCAACGGGTTTCTTTCCCAGGGGCGGGAGCCGGAGGAGTTTGAGGATCTGGTGGGCGGAAAATCCGGGGAAAAGCCGGATCTGGAGCTGTTTATCCACGTCTCCGCCACCCATCCCTTTATGGCGATCGGCCATTGCGACATCTGGTTCGACGGGGAGCTGATCGCCTACGGGAACTACGACGAGGCCGCCCAGCGCCCCCTTGGAATGGGACCCGGCGTTCTGCTGATCTCCAATAAATACGATTATATTCCCTTCTGCCTGGAATTCAATCAGACCACCATTTTTTCCTTTGGACTGCGGCTGAATCCGGCGCAGAAGTCCGCTGTCCGGGCCCGGATTCGGGAGATCAAGGAGCAGCTGCTGCCCTGGGATCCGGAGGAGCTCCCCGCCAACCGGAAGAGATTCGCCGCCCGGCTCCAGCGGGAACAGGGGGCACGGTTCTACAAATTTCGGAGCGGGCGGTTCGGGACCTATTTTGTCATGAGCGCCAACTGCGCCCTGATGGCCGATTGGATTCTCTCTGCGGCGGGAACGGATATCCTCAAGCTCAACGGCATTCTCTCTCCGGGCGCCATCTATGACTACCTGGAGGCGGAATTTCTGAAAAAAGGCAGCATGGTTGTCAGCCGGAATGTCTACCGGCTCCCGCTGACGGCCCGGCAGCTGCGGGAACAGGACAGGGCTCTCCGGCCCGGAAAGGATTTGCGTTAATGGGAAGCATACGGCAGGATCCTGCCTTTTTCAAGAGCTTTTTCTCCCTGACACTGACCATCGCCCTGCAAAATCTGATTGTGTTCGGGGTAGGGCTGGCGGATAACCTGATGCTGGGGGGCTACAGTGAAGCGGCGCTCTCCGGGGTGGCGCTGGCGAATCAGATCCAGTTCCTTCTCCATATGATGGTCATGGGCATCGGGGAGGGGATTGTGGTGCTCTCCTCCCAATACTGGGGACGGAGGGAGATGGAGCCTGTCCGGCGGGTGATCACCATCGGCCTCCGGCTGGGGCTGGGGGTGGCCCTGCTGCTGTGGGCGGTGATGTTCTGCTTCCCGGCCCAGGTGCTGGGCCTGCTGGCGGATGACGCCGCAGCCATTGGGGAGGGCGTGAAGTACCTCCGGATCATCTGCTTCACCTATTTTTTCTTCGCTGTAACCAACATTCTGCTGGCGGCGCTCCGGAGCGTGGAAACAGTGCGGATTGCCTTTCTGGTGTCCCTGTCCACGCTGGTGATCGACGTCTGCCTGAATTATATGCTGATCTACGGGCGTTTCGGCGCTCCCAGGATGGGAACGCAGGGAGCGGCTGTCGCGACCCTGATCGCCCGTGTCACAGAGTTCCTGATCGTCACCCTTTACCTCTTCCTGGGAGACAAACGGATCCGTTACCGTCCAAGGGATCTGCTCCATGGGGATTGCGCGCTTTTCGGGACGTTCCTCCGGGTGGGGCTGCCGGTGCTGCTGTCCAATACCATCTGGGGAATTGCCCAGGCGGTGCAGACCTCCATTCTGGGACATCTGGGCGGGCCGTCCATTGCCGCCAACAGCATTGCCTCCACCGTATTCCAGATTGTGACGGTCATCTGCTACGGAGCCGGCAGCGCCTCCGGGGTTCTGACAGGAAAGACCATTGGGGAAGGGGCGCCGGAGAAGATCCGCCGGTACGCCAAGCCTCTCCAGGGGATTTATCTGGTAATCGGGCTGTGCACGGGGCTGACCCTGCTCCTCTGCCGGGACGGGATTCTGGGGCTGTACGCCATCTCGGGGGAAACGAAGGAGCTGGCGCGGCAGTTCATGGCGGTGCTGTCGGTGACGGTGGTGGGCACCTCCTATCAGGTTCCGGTGTTGACCGGTCTGGTGCGGGGCGGGGGCGACACCCGGTTCGTGCTGTACAACGATTCGATTTTTATGTGGGGGATAGTGATTCCATCCGCGCTGACTGCGGCCTATGTGCTGGGACTGCCGCCGGCGGCAGTGTTCGCCTGCCTGAAATGCGACCAGATTCTCAAGTGCTTCGTGGCCCTGGTGAAGGTGAACAAGGGGCATTGGATCCGTACACTGACGCAGACGTGAGGGGAAGACCTCGAGGGCGCTGCCCTCGAGCTCCTGCCAAGGGGAGCTGGCTCCCCTTGGATTCCCGTCTTTTTAAGGGCGAAGGGGGTGGGGGGCAAGTCTGTACAGACTTTTTACTCCCTGCCTCGCTGATCGTTCCTTCGTGGTCGATCGCCCGCCTACCCATTTTTTCGTAAAGAAAAAATTCATCCCCATAGGCGGCGCAGAGACTGCGACGCAGAAAGTCCCGGGCGTGTTCTGTTACGCTCGGGACTTTCTATGTGGGATGAAACGCTGTGCTGCGCTCAAAATCCCTGTGCGGCGCAGGAAAGTATCCCGCACGCAGGAGGGAGCTTTTTTCTTTACGAAAAAAGCGTACTGCGGGAATTAGACTCTCTGCGTGGCAGGGAGCAGCAAGTCTGTACAGATTTAATCCCACCCCTTTTCCGCTCTTAAAAAGCCCTTAAAAATAATGGGAATCCAAGGGGAATCCCTCCCCGATGCGCCGCTGGCGGCGCATCTCAGAATTCGGCGAAGCCGAATTCCTAGGTGCGTCGTTTCACGACGCACCGCAGAGACGCGAGGACAGAGCCCTCACGGCCTTGCCCTTCGGCAGCGCAGAGATTCCAGACGGCGCACAGCGCACTATCGATTCATCTCACTGGCGGAGCCTTCGCCGTGATGGGCGGCAAGGATTCCCTGGATCTCTTCCAGGGAGGTAGAAGGCAGATCCCCGGGAACGGTGTTTTTCACTGCCGCCATGGCGTTTCCGTACCAGACTGCCTGCCGGACACTCTCGCAAGCCAGCAGACCGTAGAGAGCGCCAGCAACATAGGCATCGCCGGAGCCGATCCGATCGATGGCCTCAATTCGCTGGTAAGCGTCCTCGCTGAACCAGGCGTCCTCTCTGCTGTCGTAGGCCAGAGAGGTGAAGCAGTGCTCTCTGGGGGACAGGGCGGTTCGCCGGGTGGTGAATACCTGCCGGATGCCGTACTCCTGGGCGAATCCCTTCTGAATCTCTTCCAGGGGGCCGGTGCGCCCGAACATCCGGCGGCAGCTCTCCTCGGAGATGAACAGCACATCCACCAGCGGGAGCAGCTCTTCAATCACAGGGCGGGCTTCCTGCTCGCTCCACATCCGGGCCCGGTAATTCACGTCGAAGGAGATCAGCGCCTTCCCATGGAAACGGCGGATCAGCTCCAGGGCGGTCCGCCGGGCGTCCGGGCTGACCGCAAGAGAGATGCCGCTGGTATGGAACAGCCTGGGAACCGGCAGTTCCGCAGGCAGCTCTTCCGGGCGGAATCCAGCGGCACTGGTATTCCCCCGATCGTAGATAACAGAGGGCTTCCGCGGGGAAGCCCCCGGCTCGTAGTAGTAAATCCCCAGCCGGGCCTGCGGACTGCTGTCCTCCACCAGCCAGCTGTCCGCCACACCGGAGGCCCGAAGCCGCCTTCTCACAGCGCCTGCCAGCCCGTTTTGCGGAATCCGCGCAGTCATGGCTGTGGACAGCCCCAGCTGCGCAGCGCCGCAGGCCACGTTCAGCTCCGCGCCCCCCACATTCAGCGCCAGCGTCCCTGTGTCAGTCAGCCTCTCCTGCCCCGCAGGCGAAAGCCTCAGCAGAATTTCTCCATATGTCAGAATGTCTGTCATTGTACGATACCTCCAGGATTGCGCTTGCTCGTTAAGACCTCGAGGACGCTGTCCTCGAGCACCTGCCAAGGGGAGCTGGCTCCCCTTGGATTCCCGTCTTTTCCGCCCTTCAAAAATTACGGGTTCCAAGGGGATTTAATCCCCTTGGCGAGAGCGCGAGAGCAGAGCTCTCGTGGCCTTGCCCTTCCGAACACGCGGAGGCTACCTGCCGGCCTTCCTCTGACGCTCCCGCTGCTGGCGGCGGAAGCGCTTGTACCGGGCGAGGAACACTGCGTACAGCAGGATGCACAGCGCAAGCGCCGCCAGCATCAGCTGCACGGCAGGCCTGGAAAGAAACCGCCCGGTTACATCCAGCGCATACAGCCAGGGACTTCGCTCCACATTGTTCATGGCCGCCAGATCCACTACGGCAATCACGTCTCCTGCCAGCCGCAGCTCCACCTTTCCCAGGATGTCCCCCTTCCTGACCGGCGCCTTCACGTTCCGCCGGAGGGTGATGGTCTGCTGTATTGCAGAGGCGTCCGTCTCTGCCGGAAGCAGGGCCGTTACATCCTCCATGGCCACCAGGGCCACATAATCCTGTTCCCCGCTGAGGGCTACGTGGATTTCATCAATCACATCGTTCTCCCGCATCACCGTCTGAAAGGCGAAGCTGTCAAACACCCAGTCATACAGATTGAGCGCGTCCAGAAAGGAAAGGTTTGTGCCGGAATCGTCGGGATTCACATAAGGCGCTCCCATGGTCACCAGCATATAGTGATACCCGCCCTTGGAGGCAGTAGAAATCAGATTCCGCCCGGATTCCAGGGTGGAGCCCGTTTTGATGCCTGCGGCAGGCTCGTAGTAATAATTGGTGTTCTTGCGCAGGAGCATGTTGGTGTGGTAAATATACCAGTCGTCATTGGGATGCCGGGACGTTACCGGCATCTTGTAAGAGGCGGTGTTGGTGATCTTTTCAAAGATGGGATACTGCATCGCGTACTGGGTGATCAGATACATATCCTTCGCGGTGGTGACCTGCTCCGGCTCGTAAAGGCCGTGGGCATTGACAAAATGGGTGTCCACGGCCCCGATCTCCATGGCCTTCCGGTTCATTTCGTCCACAAAGGCGTCAATGCTCCCGTTTCCCACATAATCCGCTATGATGTTGGCCGCCTCGCAGGCAGAGGGCAGCAGCAGGGCGTACAGGAGATCCTCCATGGAAAGCGTCTCCCCCTGGCGGATGTCCGCGGTGGAGGCCCCTTTCATATACAGCTCGTCATACACATAGGAGGGCGCGGTCACCATGGTGCCCGCCAGATCCGAAACGGATTCGATGGCCAGAATGGCGGTCATAATCTTGGTCAGGGAGGCGGGGTAAAGCACCTTGTCCGCGTTCTGCTCATAGATAACCGTGCCGGTATCGGTGTTTACCAGGTAGACCGCCTGGCTTGCCAGCTCAAAGGGTACTTTATAAGAAACTGCCTCTGTCCGCAGGGGCGCTCCCAGGAACACCAGAACCAGGACCAGAGCCAGACAGAGCAGATTTTTTGCTTTTTTCATATAGACGAAACCCCACTCGATCATGTATAATAAGTGCCAAAAGCGCTGACTGCGGCCTGTGCCGCGCCTTGCGGACAAGCCTGCGTTTCTATTTAGTATATCAGAAATCAGCCGGATTTGAAAGTGGAAAGACTGAAAGTTATCTGAATTTTTCGCCGGGGTTTCAGGCTCCCGGGGAAATGCCGGAAGGGGAGGGTTCGATGCTTTACATCACAGGGGATATGCACGGAGATCGGGAGCGCTTCCAGGCCGTGGGACGGGCCGGGCTGCGGAAGGGGGACACCCTCCTGGTCTGCGGGGACTTCGGCTTTGTCTGGGACGGAAGCCTCCGGGAGGAACGGCTCCTGAAATGGATCGGGAGCCGAAAATATCAGGTTTTGTTTGTGGACGGCGCCCACGACAACCATCTGCTGCTGACCAAATACCCTGTGGAGGAGGCCTTCGGCGGCCGGGTGCGCCGGATCTCCGGAAATCTGTGCATGCTTCTCCGGGGAGAGGTCTATACCATTGAGGATAAGAAGATCTTCGCCTTTGGGGGCGGGGATTCCCTGGAGCGGTACGCCCGTGAGGCCGGGGACGATCTGCGGATGCCGACGCCGGAGGAGCTGGACAATGCCCGCCGGAATCTGGAAAAGGCCGGAAACCAGGTAGATCTGGTGATCACCCATGACGCTCCCGCCAAGCTCCGGCAGTTCATCCAGATCGATAGCCTGGACGAGCTGACCAGCCTCCAGGCTTTCCTGGAGGAGATCAGCCGCACCCTGTCCTTCCGCCAGTGGTACATTGGGAAATATCATGCCAACAAGCGGATCCCGCCCCGGTTCAGCCTGATGTTTACAGCCATCCAGAAATACGAGGATCCGCCTGTTGGATAAAGGAGGCCTGGTTATGAGCCCGCGCTCCAAACGAAACCCCTATGATCCGCCCCGCCGGGCAGGGCGGATCCTTCTCTGTACCGCCGCCTCTCTGCTGGCGGTGCTGCTGGCGGCTGTGCTGATCAGCGTCCTGCTCTCCCGCAGCCGGGGGGAGCCGCCCTCTGTGTTCGGCTACAGCGTCTATATTGTCACCGGCGATTCCATGGAGGCGACCATGTCCGCAGGGGACGCCCTCCTTGTGCGCTGGACGGATCCGGCGGAGCTGCAGGCGGGAGATGTGATCACCTTCTCCCTGGGGAAGGACGCCCAGGGCCGGGAGCTGGTGGACACCCGCCGGATTGTGGAGGTCTGCCCCGGGGAGACGGCGCTCTCCTTCCGCACCCAGGGGGATAACCTGCCGGAGCCCGATCCGGAGCTCTGTCCGGCGGATCAGGTGCTGGGCAGGGGGATTTCCTCCATGCCGGGGCTGGGAAAGTTCTTTGCCTTTGTAAAGACCCCTCTGGGGCTGGTGTGCTGCATCGCCCTTCCCCTGGGAATCCTGCTGGTCTTTGAGGTAATCAGCCTGCTCCGGGTTTCCCGGCGGGACCGGGAGCAGGAGGAGGAAGCCGAGGAGGTCAGCCCCCTGGCCATGGCGGTGAAGCTCCGGCAGCAGTCCAGGCAGGCCGCCGCCCGGCCACTGGAGTACGCGTTCCCCGAGGCCGCTCAGCCGGAGATCAATCAGACGGAAACAGAGCGGATCCCCATCGAGCCCCTTCACATCCCTTTGGAGCGGCCGGAGCCGCCCCGGGCGCCAGAGCCGCTCCCCTTTGAAAAGCCGGAGCCGGCTCCGGAGCCGAAAATCCGTTCCACCCTGGAGTTTGCCCCTCCGCAGACAGTCCCTCCGCCCCCGGCCGTGCCGGCCCCTTCGCCTCCAGACCCTCCGGCTGTCCCGGAGCCGGCTGCTCCCTTCCGGGCCAGCGTAGGCGGCGGGAAGGATCGGTTCCGGATCGAGGGGATTGACGTGTGCGTCAAGCCGGATTCCCTCAGCCTGGCCCTGGAAGAGGGAAGCCGGGAGATATCCATCACGGTGACCCAGGATCGCACCAGTGTGTCCGTGGGGCCGGAGGGCCGGGCGGTCTGCTTCTCCATGCTTCGGGAGGGGGAGGAGCAGAAGGTGGTTATCCGGAGGCAGGGCGCACAGCCGGAGAAGAGGTAAGCATATGGATATGGAACAAGCAGCCCGGATCAGACAGCTGAGAGAGATGATAGACTCCGCCGGGAGGGTGGTTTTCTTTGGCGGCGCGGGGGTGTCCACCGAGAGCGGGATCCCGGATTTCCGGAGCGCGGACGGCCTTTACCGGCAGAACTATCCCTATCCGCCGGAAACCATCCTGAGCAGGAGCTTTTATGAGCGCCATCCGGACATCTTCTTCCGGTTTTACCGGGAGAAGATGCTGTTTCCCAAGGCGGAGCCCAACAGCGCCCATCTGTCCCTGGCGGAGCTGGAGCGCCGCGGAAAGCTGACGGCGGTGATCACCCAGAATATTGACGGACTGCATCAGAAGGCGGGAAGCCGGCGGGTGCTGGAGCTGCACGGTTCGGTCCTGCGGAACCACTGCCAGCAGTGCGGCCGGTTCTACGGCCTGGAGGCGGTTCTGGAGAGCGAAGGGATCCCCCGGTGCGCCTGCGGGGGCCGGATCAAGCCGGATGTGGTGCTTTATGAGGAGGGCCTGGACGAGGAGACGGTCCGGCAGTCTGTCCAGGCGGTATCCCAGGCGGATCTGCTGATTGTAGGCGGCACGTCCCTGGCGGTCTATCCGGCGGCGGGGCTGATCGACTACTGTCGGGGCCGGCTGGCGGTGCTCAACAAATCCGCCACCCCCGCTGACGAACAGGCCGATCTGGTCATCCGCGCCGGTATCGGTCAGGTACTCTCACAGGTAATATAGACAGTCGGGGAGGGCAAGACCTCGAAGGGCTCTGCCCTCCGAGCCTCCCGCCAAGGGGGTTAAATCCCCTTGGAACCCGTAATTTTTGGGGTATAGGGTGTTGGATTTCGGCCCCTGCCTCGCTGTTGCTTCCCGCAGAGACGATCGCCCGCCTACCCATTTTTTCGTAAAGAAAAAATTCAGCCCCACGTGCGGGGCAGAGACTGCGACGCAGAAAGGCTCAAGCGTGTTCTGCGTAGGAAGCCTGGCGCGGCGCAGGAAGTCCCCCGCACACAGGAAGGAGCTTTTTTCTTTACGAAAAAAGCGTACTGCGGGAATCAGGCTCTCTGCGTGGCAGAGAGAAGGAAGTCTCTACAGACTTGACCTCCAACCCCTTTTTCGCCCTTTTAAATAACGGGAATCCAAGGGGAATCCCTTCCCGATGCGCCGCCAGCGGCGCATCTCAGAATTCGGCGAAGCCGAATTCCTAAGTGCGTTGTGAAACAACGCACTGCGGAGACTCGAGGCAGAGCCTCGAGGTCTTGAGATCCTAAACAGGCTCTAAGGAGGAATCACTATGCTGCATATTTACTGCGGGGACGGGAAAGGGAAGACGTCTGCCGCCGCAGGGCTGGCGGTGCGGGCCCTGGGAAGCGGCTGGCGCGTTTGTCTGGCCCAGTTCCTCAAAGGGAGAGAGAGCGGGGAGATTGAGCTGCTGCGGACGCTCCCCGGCATGACCGTTCTGCGGGAACACAACCTTGACAAATTCACCTTCCAGATGGATCAGGCCGAACGGGCGGCTGCCCTGAAGGCCCACAACGAAACCCTTTCTCAGGCCCTGGAGCTGCTGGAGCAGGGACGGGTGGAGCTGGTGGTGCTGGATGAAATTCTCGGCGCGCTTTCCACAGAGCTGGCAGATCCGGTGCTTGTAAAGCGCTTTGCCGCTCTGTCGGCGGGACGGCGGGCGCCGGAGGTGGCGCTCACAGGCCGGAACCCGCCGGATTTCCTGCTGGAGGCGGCGGATTACATCACAGAAATGAATTGCAGGCGGCATCCCTACCAGAAGGGCATTGTCGCTCGGAAGGGCGTGGAATTCTAATGGAGGGCGTGTGGGAGCATTCGATTTTCGCCGTAGGCCTGGACTGGGAAACCGCTTCCCTGGAGCAGCGGGAAGCCTGCCTCCGAACCATGGATACCAGCCGCCTGGCGGGGGTCCATGGCCTGCGGGGGTGGGTGCTCCTGCAAACCTGCAGCCGGCTTGAGCTCTATTTTGAGGGGGACTCCGCCCTTCCGGCAGAGCTATTCGGGGAGGGGGCGGGGCTTTTCCAGCTGGAGGGAGAGCCCGCCTGCCGCCGGCTGCTGGAGATTGCCTGCGGCCTCCGTTCCCAGATTCTGGGGGAGGAGCAGATCCTCACCCAGGTGCGCTCCGCGGCGGATCAGGCCCGGGAGGCCGGCACCATGACGCCGGAGCTGGAGACTCTGTTCCGCCTGGCGGTTACGGCCGGGAAGGCGGTGCGCACACAGGTGCGGTTCCGCCCGGTGTCTTCCTCTGCCGCCCACAAGGCGGTGACGCTGGCGGGGGATTTTCTGGGCGGTCTGGCCGAGAAGCGGGCCTTGGTGATCGGCAGCGGCGAGATGGGCAGGCTGGCCGCCGGACTGCTGGTGCGGGCGGGCTGCCGGGTGCGGATCACCCTCCGCAGCTGCCGCCGGGGGGAGAGCGTTGTTCCGGCGGGGTGCGAGCCAGTGCCCTACGCTCGACGGCAGGAGGCCATGGAGGGATGCGATCTGCTGATCAGCGCAACCCGAAGCCCTCATTTTACCGTTACCGCCTCCATGCTGAAAGCGCTGGAGGCTCCCCCGGCGGTCATTGCGGATATGGCCCTTCCCCGGGACGTGGAGCCTGCCTGCCGGGAGCTGCCGGGGGTGCGGCTGTGGGATTTGGACGATCTCCGGGAATCCTCCCAGGATGTGCAGGCGCTTCAGGCTGCGGAGAGGGTGGTTGAGGAGCAGCTGGCGGAGCTGGAGCGCTGGCGGCGGGGCCGGGAGGGGCGTCCCGCGCCCGCACGGTTCCCCCTGTTCATTTCCCTGGAGGGCCGGCCCTGCCTGGTGGTGGGCGGCGGGCCGGTGGGCCTCCGCCGGTGCCGGGCGCTGGCGGAGTTTGGGGCGCGGGTGACCCTGATCGATCCGGTGCCCAAGGCCCTCCTCCAGGGCGTGCGGCAGCTGGAGCGACGCTACCGCTCTGGGGACGCGGCAGGCATGACCCTTGCGGTTGCCGCGTCCAACGATCCGGAGGTCAACCGGCAGGTGGGAGAGGAATGCCGGGCGCTGGGCATTCCGGTGAGCGTTGCCGACAGCCCGGAGGCCTGCACCTTCTTTTTTCCGGCGATCTGCCGTTCGGAGCACCTGAGCGCCGGGGTAGTCTCCCAAGGGGATCGGCATACCCTGACCGTGCAGGCGGCCAAGGCCGTCCGAAAGGCGCTTTCCGCCCTGGATGGGGAGGTATCCCCGTAAGAGCCTCCGGGCGCGTCGAAGGGCAAGGCCGCAAGACGCTGTCTCGCGTCTCTGCGGTGCGTCGTGAAACGACGCATCGGGGAGGGATTCCCCTTGGATTCCCATTATTTTCAAGGGCTTTTTAAGGGCGGAAAGGGGTGGGGTCAAGTCTGCACAGACTTTCGGTTTTCTGCCACGCAGAGGGTCTGATTCCCGCAGTATGCTTTTTTCGTAAAGAAAAAAGCTCCCTCCTGCGTGCGGGGTACTTCCCGCGCCGCACAGGGGTTTCTGTGCAGATTGGGATAGTGGTTCCGATCAGTTTGTGCAGGCGGGGCATTCTGTGCGCCTGAGGGAATCCTTCCGCCACCGCCGCTCCTTCGGAGCAACGGCGGTTCCCTCTCCCATACGTTCCGAAGGAACGCCTGGGGGATTCCGTGCGTAGCACTGTGCTCCCCCTCCGGAGAAAGTATGAGCGTAACAGAACCTGCCCGAAACTTTCTGCGTCGCCCGACTGCCCATTTACATTATGGAACTTACCTATTCGGCGGAGAGTGTCAAACCGCCTTGACAGGAGCCCTTCCGCATGCTATAATGTCCGCAATAGCTGTGAAAAGAGCAGATGGCGGTCGTCAGGCCCTTGCAGAGAGCGTCCGGCAGGTGGAAGGACGCGGGGAACGGCGCGGGATTTTCCCGGCGGAGTGTGCGGAGCGTTTGGAGCGTATTCTGCCGCCTTAAAATTACCTCTTGGAGCTGTGGGGAGGAACAGGGCCTCGGCCTTCAGTAAGCCCCATCGGGTACGCCCGTTACAGCGTCGAGCGTCTGTCGGCCCTGCCGGCCAGCAGACGGAGAGGCCGGCCTTGCGAGAGTGCCGGTAAATTGAGGTGGTAACGCGATATATTCGCCCTCTGTTCATTTTGTGAGCAGGGGGCTTTTTGCAGCTTCCTGCCGGAGCCGCGTCTGCGGAGAAAGGATGCATATTTATGACAACCTTCCAGGAGCTGAAACGTCGGGGGCTCATTGCCCAGGCCACCCATGAGGACAAAATCGAGGATCTGATGAACCGGGAGCCGGTCACCTTCTACATTGGCTTTGACGCCACGGCGGACAGTCTTCACGTGGGCCACTTCCTTCAGCTGACCATCATGAAGCGGATGCAGATGGCCGGCCACCGGCCCATTGCCCTGCTGGGCACCGGCACCACCATGATCGGCGATCCCACCGGCAAAACAGATATGCGCAAGATGCTGACTGTAGAGGAGATCGACCACAACGCCGAGTGCTTCCGGCAGCAGATGTCCAAATTCGTGGACTTTTCCGATGATAAGGCCCTGGTGCTCCGGAACGGGGACTGGCTGAAAAATATGAACTATATTGAATTCCTGCGGGACATCGGCGTACACTTTTCCGTCAACAAGATGCTGACAGCGGAGTGCTTCAAATCCCGGCTGGAGCGGGGCCTTTCCTTCCTGGAATTCAACTACATGCTGATGCAGTCCTACGACTTCCTGCATCTGTACCAGACCCAGGGCTGCCGGATGGAGCTGGGCGGCGACGACCAATGGAGCAATATCCTGGGCGGCGTGGATCTGGTGCGCCGGGTAGAGAGCAAGGAGGTCTACGGCATGACCTTCACCCTGCTCACCACCCGGGAAGGGAAGAAGATGGGCAAAACAGAGAAGGGGGCGCTCTGGCTGGATCCGGACAAGACCTCTCCCTATGAGTTCTTCCAGTACTGGCGAAATGTGAACGACGGGGATGTGATCAACTGTCTGAAGCTGATCACCTTTGTTCCCGTTGAAGAGATCGAGGAGATGGAGAAGCTCTCCGGCGAGGCCCTGAACCCGGTCAAGGAGCGTCTGGCCTTTGAGGTCACCAAGCAGGTTCACGGCGAGGAGGAGGCGGTCAAGGCCCGGAGCGCTGCCAAGGCGCTCTTTATCAGCGGCGCGGACAGCGCGGATATGCCCTCCACCCGGCTGACAGAGGCGGATCTCACCGATGGCTCCATCGGCCTGCTGACCCTGCTGGTCAGGACCGGGCTCTGCGCCTCCAACGGGGAGGCGCGGCGGCTGGTGAACGGCGGCGGCGTCGCTCTGGACGACGAGAAGGTGGAGGATTCCACCATTTCCCTCAGCCGGGAGCGGCTGGAAAAGGGGCTGGTGATCAAAAAGGGAAAGAAGGGCTTCCACAAGGTGACCCTGGGGTGAGCTGGGGAGGGAAATTCCCTCTCCCTCTTCTGAAAACGCAAAACCTGCGGCGCATAGTTGCATTTTCACAGAAAAACGGTTATAATATAGGAAAACGGTAGGATTTTCTGCTGAAATAAAGGAGTGATTTTGAATGACGGTTGAAAAAACCACAATCATCGGCGATATATTGGATGCGGACGAGTCCACGGCGAAGTATTTCCTGGAAATGGGGATGCACTGTCTGGGCTGTCCCTCCTCCAGAGGGGAATCCCTTGAGGATGCCTGCGCGGTTCACGGGGTTGACGCGGACGAGCTGGTTGCCAAGCTGAACGCCCACATGAACGGCTGACAGGAACAAGCTGCTGTGAAAACCGCCGCCGGTCTGATGCAATTCGGCCTGCCTGTCGGAGGGCGGTTTTGATAGCAAGGAACAGCCGGGATCGCGGATTGCTCCGCGGTTTCCCTTCCGGCTGCCGTGTGCGCGGCTGTGCATATCGGGCTGGCGGCGAAAGCCGCCAGCTTCTTTGTATTTCCGCGGGCCTTTCCGGAGGGCTTGCCCTTCGGAGAAAAGGGTGCTATAATGAGAGCATTGTACAGCTTTATACAGGAAAACAACGCTTTAGGGCGATTTCTGCGAGCCCTGACAGCCTAGGGATACGGGAGGATTATTCCAAGCCTATGAACCGATATGATTCCATCGACTGCCCAATCTGCGGGAAGCCTCTGAAGGATGGGGATGTGGTGGTCTGCCCGGAATGCGGAGCGCCCTATCATCGAAGCTGCTGGCAGGAGGAGGGCTGCTGCGTCTTCCCGGAGCTGCACCAGCAGGGCCGGGAGTGGGAGCCTCCTGTCCGGGAAGCGCCCCATCCCCCTGGGTTTGTCTGCTCCCGGTGCGGCACCGTAAATCCGCATCAGGGGCTTTTCTGTCAGACCTGCGGGAATCAGCTCAGGGAGGGCCCTGTGCCGTCCCCTTTCCCGGCCATGGGCGGAATCCCGCTGAATCCCTATACCACCCCCTTCGGCGGCCTTTCCCCCGAGGAGGAGATCGACGGCATCCCCGCCCAGGATCTGGCGGTATTCGTCAGCCAGAATTCCCACTACTTCCTGCCCCTGTTCAAGCGGCTCTCCACCATGCGGGCGCGGATGATCAACTGGGCCGCCTTTCTGTT
Organism: Oscillospiraceae bacterium; assembly: GCA_022791945.1. Classification (GTDB taxonomy): domain Bacteria; phylum Bacillota; class Clostridia; order Oscillospirales; family Ruminococcaceae; genus Paludihabitans. Next base: position 35,610 of record JAAVZY010000065.1, read on the forward strand.
CGGCGGCGGGTATTATCTCTACCGGAAGATGTATGGACTGGGGCTGGCGGCGCTGCTGATTCAGGGGCTGGTGTGGGCGCCTTACTTTCTGATGTATATCCAGGCCCTGACCTCCGGGGCAGTGACCGAGACTGCCATGGTGGAGATCGGCGGCGTGTCTTATCTTTGTACATTTTTGGATCTGGTGGTGCGGCTTTTCTGTGGGATGAGCGCCAACGGCTTCTATTTCAGCCACTGCAAGCGGAAGATCTCCCGGATCAAGGCGCGGGATCAGGCGCCGGAGGATTACCGCGCGGAGCTGGCCAGAAGGGGCTCCACTGCAGCCAAGCTGATCAGCGTGATCCTGGTGGGATGCGGCCTGCTTCTGCTCGTCTCCTTCCTGCTTCTGCTGCCCTCCCTGCTGGGAGGCGGCTAGAGGCGCACCTCCTTTCGAGGCTTCGCATATACTATGAATGATCGGCAATGCCGATCTGACGCGATGCTCCCTTTGGAGCCTCTGAAAGGAAGGAACCCTCTATGGAGCCCTCTTCTGTTTTTTGTTCCTGCTGCTCTCCCTGCTGTGATTTCCACGGCGTTCTCATCTGCCGGGTTGAAGATGAGCCGTCGGAGGTCCCGGATAACAGCTGCAACTGCGGCTGTGACTGCGACGATTCCGACTACCTTGATCCGGATTTCAGCTGGCCCCCGATAGGCGGCTGTGGCTGCGGCGGCTGTCAAAGCCGGCCCTGCTGCTGCCATTCCTGCTGCCATTGCTGTTGCTGCTGCCGCCAGCAGTCCTCCAATAATTCCGGAAGTGAAAATTCCAATGGCTGCTGCTTTAAAATCCGCATCAGCCCCTGTGATGATTAACAGATGAAAATGCCCGGAGCATCCCACTGGATGCTCCGGGCATTTGTGCGTTTCTGCGCGGAGGGCAAGGCCTCGAGTCTTACCCTTGGGACTGCTTGCGGGCGATGATATGCTCCAGCTCTCCCTGGGTGAAAGTATACCTGGTTTCGCAGAAATGGCAGCACACCTCGCAGCCGTGATCTTCGTCGCGCATTTCCGCCAGCTCCTGGAGGTTTAAGCTGGAGAGGGTGCGTTCCACCCGGGAGCGGCTGCAGTCGCAGTGGTAAGCGGGGCTGGATTCGTCCAGGAGGTCCGGGTCGAGGCCGCGCAGAAGCAAACGGCAGATTTCCTCCGGAGTGGTTCCCTGATCAATCAGGGAGGACACCGGCGGCATTGTTTTCATATTCTCCTCAATGGCGGTAATGCAGGCGGGATCCGCAAAGGGAAGCAGCTGCACCAGGAAGCCGCCGGCAGCCCTGGGGGTCAGGTCACGGTCCACCAGAACACCCAGACCACAGACGGTGGGAATCTGTTCACTCAGGGCGTAATAGCTGGTGATATCCTCGGCAATCTCGCCGGAGACAATCGGCGTCTGCCCCACGTAGGGCTCCTTCAGCCCCAGATCCCGTATTACGCTCAGGGAGCCCTCAGTCCCCACCGCGCCCCGGACATCCAGCTTTCCCATGCTGTTCAGCGGCAGCTCCACAGCTGGATTGTCTACATAAGCTTTCACGCTTCCGTTGGAGCGGGCGACGGCAATCAGCGAGCCTGCCGGTCCGCCGCCCTTCATCCGGAGCGTGATCGTGTCCTTCTCCCCCTTGAGCAGGTAGCCCATGATGGAGGCTGCCGAGGCCAGCCGCCCCAGGGCGGCTGTGATCACGGGCATGGACTGATGAATCCGCTGAATCTCCCGAACAATGTCCGTGGAATTCAAAGCGCACGCAAACGCAGAACCGTCATTTGTAATACAGCGCACCAATTTGCCCATCGTATTGTCAATCCTTTCTGGGTGTTGTAGCAACAGCGGGGAAGACCTCGAGGACGCTGTCCTCGAGTCTCCGCAGTGCGTTGTTTCACAACGCACTTAGGAATTCGGCTTCGCCGAATTCTGAGATGCGCCGCTGGCGGCGCATTGCAGAGCGCGAGACAGAGTCTCGCGGCCTTGCCCTTAGAGAATCCAGCGATCCTCCTGCCGGGGGACTTCTTCTCACCCCAAAGCGGCAATACTGTCAGTGAGCTTCTGGAGAAGCTCCTGGGCGCGGCGGAGCTTTTCCCGCTCGTTATTGACGACCGCCTCCGGCGCGCGGGAGACGAATTTCTCATTGGAAAGCTTGCCGCTGAGCAGAGCGATCTCCTTCTCGCAGCCCGCTTTTTCCCGGTTCAGACGCTCCAGCTCCTTCTGCTTGTCGATGAGCTCTTCCATAGGCAGGAAGATCCGGGCGCTCTGGGTCGCTACCTGCACGGCCCCCTCCACCGGCTCATGGGTCAGCCGCAGCTCCGAAGCGGACGCCAGCCGCTGGAAGAACGCCGCTGAGGCCCGGAAGATCTCCTCATACTGGGTATCCACGTAGACCGCCGCCTTCCGGGAGGGAGGCACGTTCATCTCCGTGCGCACATTCCGGATGCCCCTGATGGCCTCCATCACCCGGGCAAACTCCCGCTCGTCCGCTGCAAAATCCAGCTCCGGCCGGTACGCCGGCCACTTGGCAATCATGATGCTTTCGCAGTCGTTGGGAAGGGCCTGCCAGATTTCCTCTGTAATAAAAGGCATGAAGGGATGCAGCAGCTTCAGGGTGTTGGTCATCACGTACACCAGCACCCGCCGGGCGTTTTCAGCGTCCTCCGGATTCTGGAGACGGGCCTTGGCAAGCTCAATATACCAGTCGCAGAACACATCCCACAGGAAATCATAGATCTTCTGCTCCGCGACGCCCAGCTCGAACTTATCCAGATTATCCGTGACCTCCCGCACCAGCCGGTTGTACTGGGAAAGGAGCCACTTGTCCTCTGTGGTCAGCGCCTCCGGAAGGCCGGGAGCAGGCTCCTCCCCATCGGGCAGATTCATCAGGATGAACCGGGCGGCGTTCCACAGCTTGTTGGCAAAGTTCCGGGCGGCCTTCACCTTATCGTCGGAGAAGCGCATATCGTTGCCGGGACTGTTGCCGGTGACCAGGGCCAGCCGCAGGGCGTCCGCGCCGTACTGCTCGATGATCTCCAGGGGATCGATGCCGTTCCCCAAGGACTTGGACATCTTCCGCCCCTGGGCGTCCCGCACCAGGCCGTGGAAGAGCACCGCCTTAAAGGGCGCTTCCCCGGTATGCTCCACGGCTGAGAAGATCATCCGGGCCACCCAGAAGAAAATAATGTCATAACCGGTGACCAGCGTGTCCGTAGGATAGAAATACTTCAGATCCTCCGTCTGCTCCGGCCAGCCCAGGGTGGAGAAGGGCCACAGAGCGGAGGAGAACCAGGTATCCAGCGTATCCGGATCCTGCTCCAGCTGTCCGCTCCCGCACTTGGGGCAGAGCTTTGGGGCGTCCTTGGCCACGATCAGCTCTCCGCAGTCCTGGCAGTACCAGGCAGGAATCCGATGGCCCCACCAAAGCTGCCGGGAGATGCACCAGTCCTTGATGTTCTCCATCCAGTTATAATAGATTTTGTCGAACCGTTCGGGAATGAAGCGGGTCTGTCCCTCCCGCACAACCTTGACCGCCGGAGCGGCCAGAGGCTCCATCTTCACGAACCACTGCTTGGAAACCCGCGGCTCCACGGTGTCATGGCAGCGGTAACAGGTGCCCACATTGTGGGTGTGATCCTCCGCCCGCACCAGAAAGCCGCCCGCCTCCAAATCGGCCACAATGGCCTTCCGGGCCTCATAGCGATCCATGCCCTGATAGCTTCCGCCCTGTTCGTTGATACGGGCGTCGTCGGTCATCACGTTGATCACCGGCAGATTGTGCCGCAGGCCCACCTCAAAGTCGTTGGGATCGTGGGCGGGGGTGATCTTCACCACGCCGGTGCCGAACGCCATGTCCACATAGTCATCCGCCACCACCGGGATCTCCCGGCCCACCAGAGGCAGGATCAGGGTCTTGCCCACCGCGTTCCTGTAGCGCTCATCCCCGGGATTGACCGCCACGGCGGTATCTCCCAGGAGGGTTTCCGGACGGGTGGTCGCCAGCTCCAGGTATCCGCTCCCGTCAGCAAAGGGATATCGCAGATGCCAGAAGTGGCCGTGCTGTTCCTCATACTCCACCTCGGCGTCAGAGATGGAGGTGCCGCATTTGGGACACCAGTTGATGATCCGATCGCCCCGGTAGATGAGATCCTTTTCATAGAGGCGGCAGAACACCTCCCGTACCGCGCGGGAGCAGCCCTCGTCCAGGGTGAACCGCTCCCGGCTCCAATCGCAGGAGGAGCCCAGCTTTTTCAGCTGCTCCACAATCCGGCCGCCGTACTGGCGCTTCCAGGCCCAGGCGCGCTCTAAAAAGCCCTCCCGGCCCAGTTCTTCCTTGGTGACGCCCTCCTTCCGCATTGCTTCCACAATTTTTGCCTCTGTGGCAATGGAAGCGTGGTCGGTGCCGGGCACCCACAGGGCCGCATAGCCCTGCATCCGCTTATAGCGAATCAGGATATCCTGGAGGGTTTCGTCCAGGGCGTGGCCCATGTGGAGCTGGCCTGTGATGTTGGGCGGGGGGATCACAATGGTATAGGGCTTCTTTTCCGGATCCCGCCTGGCGGTGAAATAGCCTCTGGACTGCCACTGTCCATAGAGACGTTCCTCAAAGGAAGCGGGGTTATAGGTCTTTTCAAGCTGTTTTCCCATGGTCGTATCCTTTCCTTTTGGTATGGCTTTATGCGGGGGCTTCTGTTTGAGCAAGGGAGAGCTGCTCCGGGCAGACGCAAAAACCGCCCTGAGCCAATCGGCTCAGGGCGGGAACTCCCGTGGTACCACCTGAATTCGGAGCGTAAGCTCCGCGCTTTGCGCACGCCGCCGTCAGGCAGCGCCTTCCCCTGTAACGGTGGGACTCCGTCGGGACCTACTAAGACTGCTCCGTTGGGCTCCGCGGCTCAAGGGCTACCTTCCATGCCAGCCTCCCGGAAGCTTCCACCAGCCGCTTCCTCTCTGAGGGTGAGGCAGAGCATGTACTCCTCCCTGTCAGCGCCTTTCGCTGGTTGTATTATAACCGGAATTCCCGCGCCTGTCAAGAGGGGGGATTTTTGAGAACCTGCCCTTGTGTCAAACCTGAAAAATGCCCTTTACAAACAGAAGTCAATATGATATACTATTCAAAGCGCCCTGAATCATGGCTTCGGGAATAAGCCCACAGGACGGGAGGTTGTCTTCCGTCGGGAGATTTGCCTGCCCCCTGCTATGACTGCGGCGAATATAACAACGAGGTGAAGCCTTATGCTGAGAAAAGAAGAAAAGACCGGCATCATTGAACAGAACCGCCTTCATGAGAAGGACACCGGTTCTCCCGAGGTGCAGGTAGCGATCCTGACCACCCGGATCAACGATCTGACCGAGCATCTGAAGATCCATCCCAAGGATCATCATTCCCGCCGGGGCCTGCTGAAAATGGTCGGCCATCGCCGCAACCTTCTGAACTACTTGAAGAAGGTGGACATTGAGCGTTACCGCGCCACCATCGCCAAGCTGGGCATCCGTAAATAATTCGGCTTGTGAAGGCAGGCGGCTTGCGCCGCCTGCCTTGACATTATCATTATCATTCCGCCCGGGCCTTCCGCAAATGCAGGAATTAGCATTAAATCGTACCGCCGCGCGGCCGGCGGCAGGATTGAGTGCTAACGTCCCGTCTTTGCAGGCTGGCCCGGAAATTTCAAGGAGGTTCTTTCATGTTCGAAAACTACCGCGTATTTGAAACCACCTTTGCCGGCCGTCCCCTGAAGGTGGAAACCGGCAAAACCTGCTGTCTCTCCAACGGCTCCTGCTGGATCCGCTATGGCGAAACCACTGTCATGGTCAATGTCACCATGTCCGCCCGTCCCCGTGACGGCATCGACTTCTTCCCCCTCTCTGTAGACTATGAGGAGAAGCTCTACGCCGCCGGCAAAATCCCCGGCTCCTTCCTAAAGCGGGAGGGCCGTCCCACCGAAAACGCCATCCTCACCTCCCGGATGATTGACCGGCCTATGCGCCCCCTCTTCCCCGAGGGCCTGCGGAACGACGTTTCCATTGTAGCCACGGTTCTTTCCACAGATGTGGACAACTCCCCGGAGATCAGCGCCCTCATCGGCGCTTCCATTGCCGTATCCATTTCCGACATCCCCTTCAACGGCCCTATTGCCGGCGTCAGCGTGGGACTGGTGGACGGTCAGATCGTCTTGAACCCCAACACTGCCCAGCGTGAGAAATCCGATTTGGATCTCACTGTGGCAGCTTCCGCTGACAAGATCGTCATGATCGAGGCAGGCGCCAACGAGGTTGATAACGAAACCATGCTGGAGGCAATCCGGCAGGCCCATGAAGAAATCAAAAAGATGGTTGCCTTTATCAAATCCATGCAGGACGAGATCGGCAAGCCCAAGGCGGAGTTTGAGCACGTCTCCATCAACTACGATTTCCTGGCCGCTATTGAAGCTGCCTTCGGGGATCGGGTGAAGGAGGCTCTGGACACTGACGACAAGAATATCCGGGACGCCCGGATGCAGCCCATCATCACGGAAATCGAGGAGCGGTTCGCTGAGGAATACGCTGACGATATGTCCACCCTGGATGAGGTGATGTACAAGCTCCAGAAGAAGATCGTCCGGGCCTGGCTGTTCGAGGGCAAGCGGGTGGATGGCCGTGGTATGGACGAGATTCGCCCCCTGGCCGCAGAGGCGGGGATGCTTCCCCGTGTCCACGGCTCCGGTATGTTCACCCGGGGTCAGACTCAGGTGCTGACCATCGCCACCCTGGGCGCGCTCCGGGACGCCCAGATTCTGGACAGCATTGACGAGCGTGAAGAAAAACGGTATATGCACCAATACAATTTCCCCTCCTACTCCGTAGGCGAGACGAAGCCCAGCCGGGGCCCCGGCCGCCGGGAAATCGGTCACGGCGCTCTGGCCGAGCGGGCGCTGGTGCCGGTGCTCCCCTCTGTGGATGAGTTCCCCTACTCCATCCGGATGGTATCCGAGGTGCTGTCCTCCAACGGATCCACCTCTCAGGGCTCCATCTGCGGCTCCACTCTGGCGCTGATGGATGCGGGCGTTCCCATCCGCACCCCTGTTGCGGGCATCTCCTGCGGTCTGATCACCCGGGACGATGGTTCCTACCAGACCATGGTGGACATTCAGGGCCTGGAGGACTTCTATGGGGATATGGATTTCAAGGTAGGCGGCACCCATAAGGGCATCACTGCCATTCAGGTAGATATCAAGGTGGACGGCCTGACTATGGACATCATTGCCGAGGCCTTTGAAAAGACCCGGAAGGCCCGGCTGTATATCCTGGACGAGGTGATGGCGAAGGCCATCAGCGAGCCCAGGACGGAGGTTTCCCAGTACGCGCCCAAGGTGCTCAAGACCTTTGTGAAGCCGGATAAGATCCGCGAGGTTATCGGCAGCGGCGGCAAGGTGATTCAGAAGATCTGCGCCGACTGCAATGTGCAGATTGATCTGGAGGACGACGGCAGCTGCGTGATTATGGGTGTGGATATCGGCAACGCCCGCCGCGCTCTTTCTATTGTAGAGAGCATTGCCAACGATCCGGAGATCGGCGCCATCTACAAGGGCGTTGTTACCCGGCTGATGAACTTCGGCGCTTTTGTGGAAATCGCTCCCGGCAAGGAGGGGCTGGTTCACATCTCCAAGCTGGCCGAGAAGCGGGTTGAGAAGGTCGAGGACGTGGTTAACGTGGGCGACACCATCTTTGTCAAGGTGACCGAGATTGATTCTCAGGGCCGGATCAACCTCTCCCGCAAGGACGCTATGGCTGACATCGCCGCCAAGCAGGATAAGAAGCACTAAAAGGGAAGGCCGCGAGACTCTGTCTCGCGTCTCTGCGGTGCGTTGTTTCACAACGCACCTAGGAATTCGGCTTCGCCGAATTCTGAGATGCGCCGCCAGCGGCGCATCGGGGAGGGATTCCCCTTGGATTCCCATTGTTTGAAGGGTTTTGAAGGGCGGAAAAAGGGGTGGGGTCAAGTCTGCACAGACTTTCTTCCTCCTGCCACGCAGACAGCCTGATTCCCGCAATACGCTTTTTTCATAAAGAAAAAAGCTCCCCGGTGCGGGATCCAAGTCTGTACACCCCCGCCGGGTGTCTGTCCTTGATCTTTGCAGCGGGCAGATGCGTTGCAGCGATTGTTCCGCACGCAGGAAATATCAGCGAGGCAAGGACTGCAATTCTGCCCCCATAACCTCAAAAGGCAGGACTCTAAGGGCCGTTTGAAGATCGGAAAAGCAGGCGGATATATCACAACCTGAAACTGAATCCCCCCGGCACTATATGCCAGGGGGATTTTTGGGAAATGATACGTTTCGTCCGATATACAGGAGCTGCTCCGCATAGCTGCAAAGATAGAGAGCGTTCCCAAAGGAGAATCTTCGCTTCTCAGCTGATGATCAGTCCGGCGGCGTGAGCGCGGTTGAGCCAATTTTGAATGATGGGGAACTGATACATATATTCTTCCAGAGATAAAGCGTGTTCATCCACTTCATAAAACACATTGCCGGACCACCAGGTTCCATCGTAGATTTCACCGATTCGGTAGCTCTCGGAACGTCCGTCGGGATAAGTGACGGAAAAACCGCCGGTGCTGACTGCGTTCAGATCCGTGTTATCCTCCGTGCGCACATAGGCAATGTCTACCAAAAGATAGAGATTCATGAATACATCGGTCTGCTCCGGGGTCAGTTCCTGTAATTGACCGTCGGCAAAAAGAACCACGCTTACACCAGGGAATTCCGGATCATAGGCAGGCGCTTCATCTTCTGAGGATATCTCCTCAGAAGATGCTTCCTCAGAGGATGCGGATACGGTTGAGGATGAGGGCTCCGACGGCTGTGAGGAGGGCGCGGGCTGAGAGGAAGCCGCAGGCGGCTCCGGTTGAGAGGGAACCTCTGGCTCCGACATAACGGAGGGCTGTGACACTGCCTGAGAGGGCACAGAGGGAGCAGGCGCTGTCCCGCCTCCGAACAGCCGCTCTCGAACGGCAATCACTGCGCCAATCACGGTCAGAGCTGCCAGAGCCCCGAGAATAATGCTGATGATTAAATGAATCCGTCCCTCGTCCAGTTTTGCCATAATCTGCTTCCCTTCTGACTTCCGCCGGAGCCCGGCCCTGTGGATCCGTTCCATGCGGAAGTATAGTATAGGTCTTATTTTAGTATAACCGCTTCCTCTTGTCAATTTCCAAACGTGCGACGCGGTGAGCTCCGAGCAGGTTCTGCTACGCTCATACTCTCCGCGGGGTGAAACGCTGTGCCACACACGCAAGAGGGAGCTTTTTTCTTTACGAAAAAAGCGTACTGCGTGAATCAGACTATCTGCGTGGCAGAAAGTCGGAAGTTTGTACAGACTTACCCCCCTTTTCCGCCCTTAAAATAATGGGATTCCAAAGGGACGAGTCCCTTTGGCGGAGCTCGAGGCAGAGCCTCGAGGTCTTTCCCTTCGGCCACGCAGAGAGTCTGAATATCTGACGGCTTTCTCCTATAGGGAGCGGATGCTTTGCCGCTGGACCAGCGTGCAGGGCAGGAGCGGGCAGGCGGACACGGGCGCGCCTGCGGCCTGCTCCAGAAGCAGACGAACCGCCTGACGGCCCATCTCCTGAAAAGGCGGACGGATGCTGGAGAGCTGAGGATCGGAGAGGCGGGCCGGGATGGTATCATCAAAGCCGACAACGGACACGTCCTCCGGTATGGACAGCCCCTTCTCCCGAACTGCCCGGACCGCTCCCAGAGCCAGGTAGTCATTCTGGGCAAAGATACCGTCGATGGGGGAGCTTTCCAGCAGGCGGGCGGTCTGCTCGTAGCCGCTCTGGGAGTCCCAGTCCCCGATCCGCACCAGCTGGGGATCATAGAGAAGGCCCCGTTCCACCAGCGCCTGTTGGTAGCCGCTGGAGCGCAGATACATGCCAATAGAATTGATAGGGCCGCTGATCATGGCGATATTTCGGCACCCTCCGTCCAGCAGAGCATTTACCGCCAGATAGGCTCCCTGATGATCGTCGTAGTGAACAAAGCAGCCGCCATCCTCCCGGGTACAGTAGGTCGATACCGTAGGGATTAGGAGCCTGGTCAGAAGCCCGTCTACCCGACGGGCATACTGAGAAATGTAAAGCACCCCCGAAACCTGAAAGGGGAGGGAAGCCAGGATTTCCTCTACCCGACGGTTCAGCGTTCCGATGTCCGGTTCCGGCACACTGGCTCCGGCATTGACCTGGAGAGAGCAGACCGGCAGAAGGAGCCCCTGCGCTGACGCTTCCTCCACCGCTCCAGAAAGCATGGCGGAGACGAAGGCGCTGTTCAGCTCCTCGGTGACGGCAACCAGGCGCAGGGCCGGGCGGCGATGCCGGCTCCGGTAACCCAGCTCCGCTGCTCTTGCCCGGATTGCCTCCCGCACCTCCGAACGCATCCGGCCCTTCCCGGCCAGAGCGTTCGAGACGGTGGCTACAGAAATGCCCATATCCTTTGCAATGTCCGAGATCCGCATGACATGAATCCTCCTTCGAAAACCAGCATTCTCCGAAAATATCTCTTCCGCAGCGCCCTCCGTTCAGCAAAGAAACTGCCCCCCTGCCCGTAGGCGGCAGGGGGGCAGTTGGAGAAGGTCAAACACTCTCCTGTCCGAAGCGCAAAGCCCTGGAAGCGCCGCCTCAACCCGCGCGGCCCATCGTAAAACGGCGGACAATCCGCCGCCTGCCAAAGCAGACACCAGTTGGGACGTACAGACCTGCATTCCGCACAGGGGAGCTTTTTTCTTTACGAAAAAAGCGTTCTGCGTGAATCAGACTCTCTGCGCGGCAGGAACAAGGAAGTCTCTACAGACTTGATCCACAACCCTTTTCGCCCTTAAAAAAGACGGGAATCCAAGGGGGCAAGTCCACTTGGCAGAGGTTTGGGGACAGCGTCCCCAAGGTCTTGCCCTTCGTCCACGCAGAGATAACTCTTAAAGAGCAGGGGCAGGAGACTTCTGTGGAGTGTCTGCCATTTTACGGCTGATAACAGGGATTCGGGCGAGAATCAGCAGAGCCACAACGGAGACTGCCATTTCCCCAAGCATCAGGGAGCCGTTGACAATTCCCGAATAGACGACTGCCAATCCAAAGCCGTGGAAGGTGCTGAGCACAGCCCCCCCAATAGAAGCGCCTGCATCCTCCGTGAAAAACCATTCTGCATAGCTGCCCCAGATGGTTGCGCCTGCCACAAAATGGATGAAATAACGGGCGAAAATAGCGACAAGCCCGCCCAGAGTAAGGGCGGCAGAAGGGCTTTTAAACCGGTCGCGGAAGAGTCCGCCCAGCCCCAGCAGGGTATAAGCCAGGACATATTCCAAAAGAACGTCCACAATCACCATCCAAAGCTCAAAGCCAAAGCTGTGCTTCGCTACGCCAATCAGCAGCTGGATGACGCCGAACACAAAGGAACTGAACAGGCCCCACCTGGTCCCCCAGCGATAGGCCAGCAGGATCATGGGCACCATGGCGCAAACGGTGATTCCGCCTCCAAAAGGAATGTGAATTACCTTGATCTCCGATAAGATGGTCGCGAGGGCAAGCAAAATTGCGCTCTCACAAAGACACCGGGTACTGATACGGGTGGTTTTGGACATGGTTCTGCTTCTTCCTTTCCATTTGGATTAGGCCTGTTCTCAAACAAGGCCTGTCATTCCTGACACTGGACAGCGGAAAAAGCGCGAAGGCTCTTTTCCGCCTTCGCGTTCCTCATTCACCCGGTCATACATGCATACATGCACAGGGGCTCTCCCCGGATCGGCAAACGATTCTCCCTACGATGGCATTATCCATATCAGGTCAAAGGGACTCGGGCAGTTCCATGCCCTGTTCTCAGCCGCGTGGAGCTCCCGGACTTCTGTCCGGAGCAGTCGCAGCGCCCCTGATCGTTTCCCATCATAGCATATCTTCAGCGCGTTTGTCAACCGGCAATTCTGCCGCTCCTAATTGTTTCCCCCCTGCCAGTCTCAAAATATGCAAAAGCAGATGCTGTGCGCTCCAGGGTCCGCTCGATTGGTACAGCGTCACTCTCTATTGCACTTTTGGGCGTATCGATGTAAAATAATCCTGTATGGCCCAATCATCGGAATTTCATAATCGCAAAAAAGGAGAACGCGCCATGATTCAAACGATAACCACCGATAAAGCGCCCGCCGCCATTGGTCCCTACTCCCAGGCGAAGCTGGTAAACGGAGTCCTCTACGCCTCCGGCCAGATTCCGCTGATCCCCGCCACCGGAGAGCTCCGGGAGGGCGGCATCATTCCTCAGACAGAACAGGTCATGGCCAATATTGCCGCTGTTCTGGAGGCGGCGGGAACCGACTTTGAGCACGTGGTAAAAACCACCTGCTTCCTGCGGAGCATGGACGATTTTGCAGAGTTTAACCAGGTTTATGCCCAATATTTCACCGGGAAACCGGCGCGCTCCTGTGTGGCGGCCGCCGCCCTTCCCAAGGGCGCACTGGTGGAAGTGGAGGTGCTGGCCGTCCTGTAAGAACAGGCCCAGGTGCGCGCCAAACGGTCAATAAAAAATCCGGGGATGTTCAGAGCACGCCAGAAGCATACAGGGGATCCGCAAGGCTTTCGCCGCGCGGATCCCCTGCCGCCTTTTTCATGAGGCCCCTTCTGATTCTCCCAGCAAACTTCGGGCTTGCGGTTTTGAAAAAGAAATGATATGATATTAATAGATATAACAAAGGATCTATTCCAGGGTCTGGAAAGGAACGATCACGTCAGTGAAGCAGGAATATGCCCCCAAACGCCCGTTTTATCTTCAGATCTACCAGGAACTGCTGGCGCAGATCAATCAGGGTACATACCCTCCGGGCAGCAAGCTGCCTTCCGAAAAGGAATTGGCTGAAGCCTACAATGTCAGCCGCATTACCAGCAAAAAAGCAATGGATACCCTTGCCGCAGACGGCGTCATTTCCCGCACTCCCGGCCGGGGGACCTTCGTACTGGAAAGGCCCGAGGCGCCCCAGACGCCTCCGTCCGTCCCCGGAAACAGGCTGATTGGCGTGATTATGGAGAAATTCTCCTCCAGCTTCGGCGGCGGACTGATCCTGGGCATTGAACAGGAGTGCGCCCGCAGAGGCTATGTGATGGCCCTCCGCTGCACCTATCACAGCAAGAAGGCCGAGGTGACTGCCATCTCCCAGCTTCTTCAGCTGGGAGCGGCCGGGCTGATCATCATGTGCGTGTATGACGAGACTTATAATCCCTCCATTCTCAAGCTCTCGCTGGATAACTTTCCGGTGGTTCTGGTGGATCGGGAAATGAGCGGCATTCCATTGCCCTGCGTCACTACGGACAATCACAATGCCGCCCGGCGGCTGACGGATTTCCTTTTTGATCAGGGCCATCAGAGGCTGACCTTTGTCACAGCCGGACACTCTTTCAACACCTCCACCATCAAGGAACGGGCCCAGGGCTTCGCCGAGAGCTGCCTGGAGCACGGCTTCCTGACGGATCGAGGGGACTGGATCACCAATCTGAGCAATGTGGACCGCATTCCCGCCCCCAAGGAGGCCCAGCAGAAGGCCCAGGCCGATCGGGAAGCCCTGAAGCGGTACATGGAGAAGCACCCCCAAATCACCGGCTATCTGGCGGCCTCCTATGACGTAGGCTATCTGGTACAATGGGCCGCCAGACAGTGCGCCGACGGAATCAGCCGTCAGGTGGTCTGCTTTGACGCGCCAGAGGATATTTTCTGGCCGGAGCCCTTGGTGCATATCCGGCAGAATCAGGAGGAGATCGGACGGACCGCTGTGGATCAGCTCCTGGAGCGCATCCAGGGAAAGGCTCTGTCCGGCATGACCTATATTGACTATCAATTTATCAAGTAAATTGAATATGGCATTTCGCCGGAGTGCCGGCAGGAGGGGCCCTAAATGATATATCATTTAGGGCCCCTCCTGCATTTTTAAATCGATCTTTCGTTTTATTTACTAGTTTTCCGTAAAATAAATTGTTTAAATTAACTTTAAAGCAAATATAGTATAGAAAATATGACTGATAATCGACTGAAATATGAATATTTTTTTGAAATACCACTTGACAATCCTGGATTTGGTATGTAGAATATAATCAACATGGCGGAGGAACTCAGGATCCCATATATATGCCGCCATATAAAAACTATACTTTTAGGCAAACAGGAGCGTTTCCAGATACAACAGGATTGCTTGTGAAATTTAAACAATTTCAGCGGACTATGTAAGAATTCCCTTGTGGAGATTCAGCTTGATTGCTGGATCTCTTTTCATTTGTCTAAAAGTATACCTTTTGGGAGGGAACTGTATGAAAAATGCTGCTTCTGCGGTTCGGACAGCCCGCGGAAAATCTGCCCTGCCGTTCTGGAAGCGGGATGGCTTTATCGGTTATCTGTTTATCCTGCCTTCCCTGATCGGTTTTGCGGCCTTCGTAGCGTACCCCATGATCATGGCCATCGGTTATTCCTTTACGGAGTGGGACGGGCTTTCCCCGGCAAGGTTCATCGGCGTGGAGAACTACACCTATATGTTCACCACAGACCCCTCCTTCCCCAAAGCCATCAAGGCAACCTTCCTGTACGTGCTGATGACCGTGCCTCTGACGCTGGTGTTCGGCCTGCTGCTGGCAGTGATGCTCAACAAGAATATGTTCAGCGTCAAGGTGCTGCGGACCCTCTTCTATCTGCCGGTGGTGCTCCCCTCCGTCGCGGCCCTGGTGCTCTGGAAGTTCGTCTACGACCCGGACTACGGCCTGATCAATCAGCTTCTCGCTGTCTTTGGGATCCAGGGGCCCAAGTGGCTCCAAAGCGAGGATACCGCCCTTGTGTCCATGTCCATCGTGGCCATCTGGGGAGTGGGCAGTATGATGATCATCTTCCTTAGCGGCCTCCAGTCCATCTCTGCGGAAATCTATGAGGCGGCGGACGTGGACGGCGCCAACGGGATCCAGAAGTTCTTTAAGATCACCATCCCCATGATGTCGCCGGTGCTGTTCCTCCAGCTGATTACCGGATTGATCGGCGCCTTCCAGGCGTTCAACCCGCCCCAGCTGCTCACCAACTATTCCGGCGCGGGCGGCGGCCCCAACTACGCCACCTATCTGCTGGCCTACTCCATCTATGACAAGGCCTTCAACGGCTTCAAGTACGGCTATGCCATGGCGCAGGTCATGGTGCTGTTCGTCATCATCCTGGCGTTCACCATTGTAGTCTTCAAATCCTCCGACGCCTACGTCTATTACGAGAATAACTGATAAAGGGGGAACAGGAAATGGCACTGATTGAGTCAAAAAAACAGCGTACCCTTGTGGGCAATCTGATCCGGGGCGTCATCCTGTGGATCCTCTCCCTGGCGATGATCCTGCCGCTGCTGTGGATGATCACGGCCGCGCTGAAAAGCAACTCCTCCATTATGTCCATCCCGCCCCAGTGGATTCCCAGGGAGTTTCATTGGGAGAACTTCCCCGAGGGCCTCGCGGCGGTGAAATTCTGGCCCCGCTTTGCCAATACCATCTTCATCACCATCATGTGTGTTATCGGGCAGGTCATCAGCTGCTCCCTGGTTGGCTACGGCCTGGCGCGGATCAAGTTCCCCGGGCGGAAAATCTGGTTTTACCTGTTCGTCAGCAGCATGATGCTGCCCGCTATGGTGGGCCTGATCCCGGTCTACCGCCTGTGGACAGGGCTGGGTCTGCTGAATACATACTGGCCGCTGATCATACCGGCCTTCCTGGGCAGTCCCTTCTACACCTTCCTGATCCGCCAGTTCCTGATGGGCGTCCCCAAAGCCTTTGACGAGGCTGCAAAAATCGACGGCGCGGGGCATCTGCGGATTCTCTTCCAAATCATCCTTCCCATCATCAAGCCCGCCATCATCACTATTGTCATCATGCAGTTCCAGGCCTCCTGGAACGAGTATCTGAGCCCCCTGATCTACCTGATCGACGGGGAAAAGTGGACGCTTTCTTTGGCAGTGGCCTCCTACTCCACCCTCTACGCGGTGGAATGGAACAAATTTATGGCGACGGATCTGATTTATATGCTCCCCTCCCTTCTCCTGTTCTTCTGTGCCCAGAAATACTTCATGCAGGGCCTGGGCTCCCTGACCACCGCAGGCATTAAGTAACGCCCTCATGGGCTTCCAGGGAGACACGTCTCCCTGATGAATCCGCGATTTCATCCCTCAGTTGTTTCTCCGGCTTCAGCCGGCTGAAATAGATGCAGAATTTCATGAAAAAAGGAGAATAACACATGACTAAGCGTGTAAAGGTATTGTCTCTCCTGTGCGCGGCCGCACTCGCCGCCGGCGCACTGGCAGGCTGCAGCAGCGGCGGAAGCACTGCCGGCGGCTCCTCCTCCAAGGGCACTGAGATCAGCTTCATGACCTGGGAATCCGAGGCAATGAACGAAAAGATTCTGGCTTCCTTCCAGGCCTTTGAAGGCAGTCATGAGGGAGTTACGGTCAAACTGACTCCCTCTCCCCTGAACGACTACGGCACCAAGATTAAGTCCATGATCTCCTCCCGGACTGCTCCGGATGTGTTCATGGTAGGCAACGACTGGGTTATCCAGTACGGCTCCAGCGGCAACCTCTACGACTGGACCGCCAAGGCCGAGGCCGACGGGATTGAGAGCCTGTACTACCCCGGCGTGGTGGACAACTGGAAGGTGGACGGAAAGCTCTATGGCTTCCCCGGCCTGCTGAACACCTACGGCGTGTTCTACAGCAAGAAAGCCCTGGACGACGCCGGTCTGGAGTACCCCAAGGACGGCTGGTCCCTGGAGCAGTGCCTGGAGTATGCCGAAAAGCTCACCAAGGACGAGGGCGGCAACCATACCTACGGCCTCTACGCCAACTCCAAGTTTGATCCCTTCTTCGTATCCATCTATGCCGCTTCCGCAGGCGATACCCCCTACGCCTCCCCCATCAAGGACGTGCAGGGCGTCACCGCCAGCCCGGCCTTCAAGAAGGCTGTGGGCATGATCGGCGAAGCTATCCAGAAGAAATACGTCACCGACAATGAGTGGAACGTGACCAACGCCTCCACCATGTTCATGGAGGGCCAGTGCCCCATGTTCACCGCCGGCCAGTGGTTTGCCGACGAGTTTATCCGGAACGCGCCCGCTGATTTCGAGTGGGGCTTCGTCTCCTGGCCCATCGCCGAGGGCGGCTCCTCCGCAGCCATTTATGACTGT
The DNA here is from genome assembly GCA_022791945.1 of Oscillospiraceae bacterium. Lineage (GTDB taxonomy): Bacteria > Bacillota > Clostridia > Oscillospirales > Ruminococcaceae > Paludihabitans. The sequence continues at coordinate 52,809 of JAAVZY010000065.1, forward strand.
ACCGGCTGGGCAAGCTCCAAGGATATCTCGAATCCGGATCTGATTTATGATATGATTAAGTTTATCCACACCGATATGTACTCCGAGGTACTGCCCCAGACCCCTGTTGCTCCTCCCGCAGCTGTTGATTACGGTAAGGCCTATTACGACAAGCTGACCGAGAGCGGCCATCAGGATCTGGTGGACGGCATGACCTATATGCTGGAATCCCCCACCAAGCTGCCTGTCCGCTTCCTGGATCCCTTCGCCTCCGACGCGGGCGCCTTCCAGACGGACGCATGGGGCCCCATCATCAACGGCGCCGGCTCTGAGGCCGACCTGGACAAGATGGTGGAGAACACCAACAATGCCATCACCAGATACTGGAGCAGCCACTAACACCTGACATGCAATTATAAGCACCCATAGGGCTTGCACGCCGCATAAGGGGCGGGAGGAATCATAGGAGTGGATTCTTCCCGCCCTTTATGCGGGAAAAAGGATATCAGGAAAGGAATGAGCACATGAAAAACGTCTATCTGGTGGCCAATGCCCACCTGGATCCGGTCTGGCTCTGGCGCTGGGAGGAGGGCTGCGCGGAAGCGCTCTCCACCTTCCGTACCGCCGCTGAGCTGACGGAGGAATTTCCCGGCTTTGTTTTCAACCACAACGAGAGCGTCCTTTACCAGTGGGTCAAGGAAAACGATCCCGCCCTGTTTGAAACCATCCGCCGGCAGGTGCAGGAGGGGAAATGGCATATCATGGGCGGCTGGTATATCCAGCCAGACTGCAATATGCCCGCCGGGGAATCCATCGTCCGGAACATTCTGACCGGGCGGCGGTTCTTCTCCCAGGAGTTCGGCCAGCGGCCCTCCACTGCCATCAACTTTGATTCCTTCGGCCATTCCCAGGGTCTGGTGCAGATCCTCCGGCAGGCGGGCTATGACTCCTATCTGGTCTGCCGCCCCCATAAGGACGGCTTTGATTTCCCGGAGCAGGATTTCCTCTGGAAGGGCTTCCACGGGACGGAGATTCCCGTCCACCGCTCCGACGAGAACTATAACTCCGTCTGGGGCCACGCCGCGCAGGAGCTGAAGGACTTTCTGAAGGAAAAGGCCTCTGAGGAAGCCACCCTGGTGCTCTGGGGCGTGGGCGATCACGGCGGCGGCCCCTCCCGGAAGGATCTCCAGGATCTGGCAGAGGTAATCCGCTCGGATACGGCGCATGCCATCCGCCATTCCTCGCCGGAGCCTTACTTTGCCGAATGCCGGGAGAAGGGCGTCTCCCTGCCCCTGGTGGAGCGCGGGCTGAATCCGGTGGCGGACGGGTGCTATACCTCCCAGATCCGGGTCAAGCAGAAGCACCGCGCCCTGGAAAACGAGCTCTACAGCGGGGAGAAGATGGCCGCCGCCGCGGAGCTTCTGGCCGGCCTGCCCTATCCCGTCCAGGCTTTCCGGGAGGCGGAACGGGATCTGCTCTTCAGCGAGTTCCACGACGCCCTGCCCGGCTCCGGCACCCATCTGGTGGAGGAGGACACCCTCCGTCTGCTGGATCACGGTCTGGAGATTCTCAGCCGGGAAAAGATGCGGGCCTTCATCGCCCTCACTGCCGGAGAGCCCCGGGTCAGGGAGGGAACCTCCCCCATCCTGTTCTACAATCCCCATCCCTTTGACCTGACCGGCGTATTCTCCTGTGAGTGCGGGCTGCCCAAGCAGAACTGGACCACGGACTTCCTGTATCCCGTGGTCACCATGGGAGACGCCTCCGACGCCCCCGGCGCAGCGGTTCCCGCTCAGGCGGAGAAGGAGTACAGCAATTTCAGCCTGGACTGGCGGAAAAAGGTCACCGTGCAGGCCACCCTCAAGGCCGGCTCCGTCACCCGGATGGACGTGGCATGGAAGCCTCTCCCCGCCCGCCCCAGGCATGAGCCCATCATCAACGACCCTGCTTATATCTTTGACAACGGGGAGCTCCGGGCGGTGGTGAATACCTCTACCGGCCTGATGGACAGCCTCCGGATCAACGGGCGGGAGTTCCTCCGGCCGGGCAGCTTCCAGCTGGAAACCCTGGACGACAGCAACAGCCCCTGGGGGCTCCATTCCAAGTATTCCCATGCCCGCCGGGCCTTCCAGCTTCTTACCCCTTATGAGGGGACGGAATTCTCCGGCATTGAGGATCGGGTGATCCCCTCTGTCCGGATCATTGAGGACGGGGATGTGCGGACCGTAGTGGAAGCAGTATTCGGCCTCCACAACTCCAAGGCGGTGGTGCGCTACCTGCTGCCCAAAAAGGGGAGCAGCTTCGACCTGGAGGCAGGGATTTTCTTCGGAGAGCAGCAGCAGACCCTCAAGCTCCTGGTAAACACCGCCCTGCCGGAGGACAGCCGTTTTGTGGGCCAGGTGATGTTTGGCCGGGAAGCCCTTGCCGGGGACGGTCAGGAAACCGTCTCCCAAAAATGGCTGGCTCTGGAGAGCGGGGAAGCCGCCCTGGCTGTGTTCAACGGCGGCACCTACGGCGCGAGCCGGAGAGGCTCCCGGCTGGAGCTGACCCTGCTCCGCTCTGCGGGCTATACCTCTTCTGATTTTGTCATGGGCAAGGCATTCAGCGAGGATCGCTGGGCGCCCCGGATGGAGCAGGGAATGCGCTGCTTCCGGTTCCGGATTCAGCCCGGCTCTGCCGGACTGCTGGACACAGCAGACAATCAGGCCCTTGCCTTCAACGAAGAGCCCTACGCCCTGGCCTTCTGTCCCTCCGGCCAGGGAGAGAAGCCCGGCTCGTTCTATACCCTGGACAACAGCCGCATTGTGGTTTCCGCGCTGAAAAAGGCGGAGGACGGAAACGGCTATATCCTCCGGCTCTACGAGACGACCGGCGCGCCCCAGACCGGCTGTCTGCGAATCCCCTCCCTGGGGATCGAGGCCGCAGTCTCCCTGGAGGGCCAGGAACTCCGTACCTGCCGCCTGACCCAGGGCTCCCTCCGGGAGGAAGAACTGCTGGAAGGCTTCTGATCACCCCCTCCGCCCGTTCCCCCGGGACGGGCGGAGGCCAGGAAATCTCTGCGCGCTGGAAGGGGGAAAGACCTTGGGGACGCTGTCCCCAAACCTCTGCCAAAGGGACGCGTCCCTTTGGAATCCCATCTTTTTTAAGGGCGGAGATGGGGGTGGGTCAAGTCTGTGCAGACTTCCTCCTTCCTGCCACGCAGAAAGTCTGATTCCCGCAGTACGCTTTTTTCGTAAAGAAAAAAGCTCCTTCCTGTGTGCGGGGTAGTTCCTGCGGCGCACAGAGGTTTCTGCGCAGACTCAGCGTGGCACAGCGTTTCACCCCGCAGAGAGTATGCGCGTAGCAGAACACGCTCGGGACTTTCTGCGTCGTACGGTCTGCGCCGCCTATGGAGCTGAATTTTTTCTTTACGAAAAAATGGGTAGGCGGGCGATCGACCACGTAAGGAGTATCAGCGAGGCAGGGGGACGGGCGCTTGCGCCCGTCCCCACCCCCCACCCCCAAAAAGAAGGGAATCCAAGGGGATTTAATCCCCTTGGCCGAGCTCGAGGCAGAGCCTCGAGGTCTTCCCCTGGAACCCCCGAAACAGGCGCTGGCCTCTTTCGATTTGCAAGGAGAGATTGATGATGAACCTCTATGAAATACCCTGGAGGCTGGTTCCCAATAAAATTGTCCGCTATCCGGGCGGCAGGGAGATCGACCGGTTCCGGGGCGTGGAACCGCCTTTGGACGACGGACGCCCGGAAGCATGGGTAGGCTCCGACACCCGCACTGTCAACGCGGAGGAAAAAGGAGATCCCAACGATGGCTGCGCCCGCTGCATCCTGCCGGACGGGCGGGAGTGCTATCTGTTCGAAGCCGTTGCCGAAAACCCCTCAGCGGCTCTGGGAGCGCGGCACATCGCCCTCAATGGGGAGCGGCTGGGCCTGCTGGTAAAGCTGCTGGACTCCCAGAATCAGCTTGGACTCCAGACCCATCCCACCCGGCCCTACGCCAAGGAGCACTTCGGAAGCGACTACGGCAAGGAGGAAAGCTGGTATGTTATCGGCCTCCGGGAGGATACCGAGGAGCCCCCCTACGTGCTCATGGGCTTCCGGGAGGACGCCAGCCGGGAGCGGTTTGAGGCAGGCTACGATGCCGGGGACATCCGGGCCATGGAAGCCTGCTGCCACAAGGTTCCGGTGCAGACAGGGGATCTGTTCTTCATTGCGGCAGGCGTGCCCCATGCCATCGGGCCCGGCTGCTTTGTGGTGGAGGTGCAGGAGCCCTCGGATATCACCGTAGGCGCCGGGAAGCCCCGGAGTCCCCTTCCGCCGGAGGAGGCGGAGGCCTACAAGCAGCGGCTGCTGGGCTGCTACCTGTACAACGGCTGCGGCTATGAGGAAAATCTCCGCCGCTATCGGATTCCGCCCCGGGTCATCCGCTCCGGGGAGTGGGGGCGGGAGTCCCTGCTCATTGGGCCGGAGCAGACCAGCTATTTCTCCTTTACCCGGCTGGACGCCTCCGGAGAGGTGGAGCTGCTGCGCACCGGCTTCCTGCAGGTGGCCGTGGTGCTGGAGGGCAGCGGACGCCTGGAGGGCGCTCATACCTCCCTGGAGCTGAAAAAGGCGGACGAGCTGTTCATCCCCGCCTCCGCAGAGCCGCTGCGGCTCTTCCCCGGAAACCATGGGATTTCGCTGGTCCTGTGCAATCCCGGCAGTGTGGACGTGCGGCGCGCTGTCCATCCGTGAGGCGGGCGGCGCTCCCCTCCCGGGATACCCGGGAAAAGGGCTCCTTTGTGCTCTATTACGCCTTGATCTGGATGAGCTCCTCCATTGTGGGTCCCTATCTGGGGGCTTATTATGTGGACATGGGCTTCCCGGTGTTTCAGATCGGGCTGCTTTCCTCAGTGGGCGCGGTGGTTTGCCTGCTGATCCAGCCCTTGTGGGGGATCGCCAGCGATCGGAGCCGGCATCCCCTGCGGCTCCTGCGGGCAGTGTTCCTGCTGGTGGGCGGGCTGGTGCTGCTGTTCCTGCTGGGGCGGCAGTACTGGCACTTTATCCTGATTTCAGTGATCTATTCCACCTGCAGCTCAGCGGTGATGCCTCTGAGCGACGCCTATACCCTTCGGTTTCTCAGCAGCCGGGGGCTGAAATTCGCCCATATTCGGCTGGCGGGCACCTTAGGCTATGCCTTTTCGGTGTTCGTGCTGGGGCGGATTCTGGGCGGGCAGGAGCTGACGATTATCTTCCTCATTGGCGGAGGGATGAACGTGCTCTGCGCGGCGTCCACCTGGCTGCTGCCCCGGCTGGAGCCGGCGCAGCCCCAAAAGGCCGGGAAACCTGCCGGGAGGCCGGGCTCTGGGCTGAGAAGCGTGCTGGATCGGGAGCTGGTGCTGGTGCTGTTCTTCGCGCTGGTGATGCAGACTGCCCTGGGATTCCACGGTACCTTTCTCAGCGTGTACGTGAAGGAGCTGGGATGCGAAAATTCCGTAATCGGGGTGCTCCAGTGCGCCTCCGCCCTGAGCGAGGTGCCGGTGCTCCTGCTCATCGACCGGATCCTGCGGAAATGGAATGTGTTTCGCATCCTGTCCACAGCGGGCGGAGTCATGGTGCTGCGGATGCTGCTGGACTCCCTGGCGGGCGTGGGCGGACTTCCGGTGCTGATGGCTTCCCAGCTGCTCCAGGGCGTCACCTATATGTCATTGTCCTACTGTACCATTTTGTATATGAGCCGGAAAATGCCGCCCCATATGAAAACCACCGGACAGTCCCTGCTTCAGGGCGTGCAGGGAGGCCTGGGAAGCATCCTTGCCAACACCGGCGGCGGCGCGCTGGGCAGCCTCCTCGGGATTCAGCGGGCGTACCTGGCGGTTGCGGCGCTCCTTTTCTGCGCCACCGCAGTGTTCCTGTTCGGCACCCGACAGAAGCTGAAGGCCTCCGGCGAGGCGTGATCGGAGGGGAAGACCTCGAGGCAGAGCCTCAAGGTCTTATCCCTTCCCCAACACGCAGAAACCACCGAAACACACGAAAGGAAGTGCGGCAAATGGAGATAAAGCAGCTGGGAAATACGGGAGTAAAGCTCTCGGAGGTGATTCTGGGATGCTGGCAGATGGGCGGGAGCTACTTTGGCGGGGAGGATGACGCCGCCTCGGCGGAGTGCATCCGCGCCGCCCTGGAGTGCGGCATCACCACCTTTGACACTGCCTACTGCTACGGCAGCGGCCACTCCGAGGAGGTTCTCGGCAAAGCCCTGGAGGGCCGCCGGCAGGACTGCACCATCATCACAAAGCTCTGGACCACCTTCATGGCCGGAAAAGACGTGATTCCGGAGTGCGAGCGGGCGCTGAAGCGGCTCCGCACAGAGGTGATCGACGTGTACTTTATCCACTATCCCAGCGAGTCGGTTCCCATTGGGGAAACCATGGAGCAGCTGAACAAGCTTCGGGAGCAGGGAAAGATCCGGGCCCTGGGTTTGTCCAACTTCAGCCTCAAGCAGATGAAGGAAGCCATGCGCTATGGGCAGATCGACGTGATCCAGCCCTGCTACAGCCTGCTCTGGCGGTACATTGATCGGGACATCCTGCCCTTCTGCATCCAGGAGGGAATCGGGGTGCTGCCCTACAGCCCGCTGGCGCAGGGCTTCCTGGCCGGGCGGGTTCAGGAGGATACGGTCTTTACCGACGGGCGCTCCCACGCGCCCCTCTTTGCGCCCCAGTGGCGGAAGGGAGCCCTGGAGGTGGCGGACGCGCTCCTCCCCATCGGGGAGAAGCATGGCCGTACCCAGGCGCAGGTTGCCCTCAACTGGGTGCTCCGCACCCCGGGCATCACAGGGGTGATCGCCGGGGCCACCAAGGCCCGGCATGTGCCGGACAATAAGGGCGCGGCTGATTTTGCCCTCTCTCCGGAGGAATATGCCGATCTGGACGGGCTCAGCAGGCGCTTTACCGACCAGCTTCCCAACTACAAGACCTTCTTTGACGCAACCATTGTGGAGTAATTGTCAGTGGTCCCATTGATGAAAGGATGAATGCCGCCATGCTTGAAAATGTACGCGCTCTTTTGACCGACGGCTGGAAGCGGGGCTACGGCCTCGCCGCCATCAACGTGTTCAACTACGAATCCATTGCCTGGGCTGTAAAGGCCGCCGAGCGGGAGCAGACCCCTATTCTGATCCAGTTCTACCCCGGATACATCCCCTTTGTCCCCATGAAAACCGTCGCAGATATGGCCATGGACTGCATTGAAAAGGCCAGCGTGCCCATCGGCCTCCATCTGGACCACTCCGCTGCCTATGAGCTGGCCGTGGGCGGGCTGGGGGCTGGCTTCCCCTCCGTCATGATCGATAAATCCACAGACAGCTATGCGGTCAACGCCGCGGAGACTGCCGCCGTGGTTCGGGCGGCTCACGCCATGGGCGCCGTGGTGGAATCGGAGCTGGGCCATGTGGGATCCGCCGCCAACCTGGACGATTTTACCAATCCCAACCACTTCACTGATGTGGAGCAGGCAGCCCGGTTTGCCGCGGAAACCGGGGCGGATTCCCTGGCAGTTTCTGTCGGCAATGGCCACGGGGCCTATGTGCGCACGCCGGAGCTGGATTTTGACCGGATCCGGGCGTTGCGGGCCGCGCTGGACATTCCCCTGGTGCTCCACGGCTGCTCGGATATTCCCGTGGAGCAGCTGCAAAGGGCCGTGGAGCTGGGGATCAGCAAGTTCAACATTGCTACCGAGTATGACCGGCAGTTCTACAATGCCCTTCACCGGCTTACCACCCAGGGAGAGAAGAAATATACCGCCCACTACCCCTGCCTCCTAGCCATTGAGGAGGAGATGATCGCCTTCGTCCAGGAGAAAATCCGTATTCTCAACCCCAACCGGGTGAGCTGTCCGGGCTCTCTGAGCTCTCTCCGGTAGTCCAGGGAAGGAGTTGTCTGCTTTGGAAAAGGTGTTTGAAGCAGTCGGGCTGGATTTTCCCTGCATGGACTGTCTGATCCGCCTGCCCCATATGCCCGGCTCCAACGAAAGTATGCGGGTGCTGGAAACCAGCTGGCAGAGCGGGGGAAAGACCGCTACTGCCGTGGCTGCGCTGGGGCGGCTGGGAGTTCGGACGGCGCTTCTCGGAAGCGTCTGCGGCGACGCTTGGGGGCGGTTCTGCAGGTCAGACCTGGCGTACAACGGGGTGGATGCTTCCCGGGTGCGTCTGGCGGGGGGAAGGACAGGGCTGAACCTTGTCCTGTCCGACCAGGCCTCCATGGGGCGGAGCATCCTATATTCCGGCAGCGAGCGGGAGCCCTACTGTCTGGAGGAGACGGATCGGGAATGGATCCGCCGGGCGCGGATTCTGCTGCTCTGCCACTGGGGAGACACTCAGCTGGAGGCGGCCAAAACCGCCAGGGAGGCCGGAACCCTGGTGCTCTATGACGGGGACGGCTACGGGGAGCGGGTGCAGGAGCTTCTGCCCTATATAGACGTGTTTATCGGCTCGGAGTTTTTCTACCGGGAACGCTTCGGGCATCGTGGAAACGACCTGGAGGAAATCCGTTCGGCCTGCCAGGCCCTCCGTGAGGAGGGGCCCCGGATTGTGGGCTTCACCTTTGGCGGGGAGGGCTCCGCCGCTCTGGACGAAACGGGCTTTTATTCCGTCCGTCCCCCCAAGGTAGCAGTGATGGACACAGTAGGAGCGGGAGACGCTTATCACGGGGCGTTCGCCTATGGGCTGCTGCAGGGCTGGCCGCTTCCCGGAACGCTGGAATTTGCCGGGACGCTGGCCTCCATGAAATGCCGTTATATCGGCGGCAGGGCCGGACTGCCCACACTGGAGATGGTCCAGGAGTTTCTCGCCTCCGGGGAAAGCGGAGAAGGCGACATTCCCCAGCGGCTGGAGCACTACAGCCGCCTCTGGGAAGAATAGGAGAAAGCGATGAGAAAGCGCCCATCCCCAACCAGGGATGGGCGCTTTCGCCCGGCCGCCGAATGGCGGGGCGGGAAATGAGGATCATTCAATACGGGAAAGATACTCCCGCTGATAGCCTTCAAACATCCGGCGGTAGTCCTCCGCGCGGTCGCTGTGAATCTTTTTCAGATACTCATGGCGATTCAGCGCGTCCCGCTTCTGCTGGTAGCTGATCACATACACTGCTATATTAGAGCAGTGATCCGATATCCGCTCCAGATTGGTCAGCAGCTCCAGGAAGACAATTCCCCCATCCACCGTGCAGTCTCCGCCCTTGAGCCGTTCAATGTGCCGGGTTTTCAGAATGTCCTCCATAGTGTCGATGGTTTCCTCCAGGGGCTCTATCCGCCGGGCAATCTCCAGATCCTCCTGGGAGAAGGCGTCCACAGCCATGCTGATGATCTGTCCCGCCGCGTCGGCAATCGCAGACAGCTCGGAAAGGGCCTGCTCCGACAGCCGGGCCTGCTTCTCGTCCAGGCTCTCCGCCAGCTCCAGCAGATTCACCGCATAGTCCCCGATCCGCTCAAATTCCAGCACCAGCTTGAGCTGATAGGTGATGTCCCGGCTTTCCTGCTCGGTGAGCTCGTTGTTGGTCAGGGCAATGAGGTACTTGTTCAGCTTGTCCTCCATGGTATCAATGGCGGACTCGTACTCGCTGATAACCTCCTTGGTCTTGCTGTCAAATTTGGAAAAGAGAGGGACAGCCCGCTCGAAGTTCTTCTTCGCGTACACGCCCATGGTTTTCAGGGCGTCGTGACACTGGCTGAGCGCCAGGGTGGGCGTGCGGATCAGCCGCTCCTCCAGAATGACAATCTCCGGGGTTTCATCAGTGCCGTCGTTCCTGCTGCGGACAGTAATCAGAGCCAGCTTCTCCAGCATCCGATGGAAGGGCAGGAATACCAGCGTGGTGCTCAGGTTAAAGATAATATGCACAGCGGAGATGCCGGACATGGTGATGGGATCGTCCCAGAAGGGGAAGCCGAGGAGATACTGAATCAGATAGGCGGCGCTGATAAACAGCACCGTGCCGATGATGTTGAAGTAAAGGTGGATCATAGCGGCCCGCTTGGCGTTTTTGTTCGCGCCCACGCTGGAAATCAGGGAGGTGACGCAGGTGCCGATGTTCTGGCCCATGATGATGGGAAGCGCTGCGGAAAACCGGATTGCCCCGGTGGAGGCCACCGCCTGGAGAATGCCCACAGAGGCGGAGGAGCTCTGGATGATGGCGGTTACCGCGGCCCCGGCCAGGACGCCCAGCACCGGGTTGGACAGGGTGGCAAAGAGGGTCTGAAAGGCCGGGGAATCCGCCAGCGGCTCCACGGCGTCCGTCATGATGAACATCCCATTGAACAGGATGCCGAAGCCCAGCAGAATCTCGCCCACAAGCTTGGTCTGGCTCTTTTTCCCGCTCATCAGGATCACAATGCCAATCAGCGCGATGACAGGCGTCAGGGTGGAGGGCTTCAGAATGGTCATAACCGTTCCGGCGGTTCCGCTCCCGTCCAGATCGCCCAGGCTCAGAATCAAAGAGGTTACCGTGGTGCCGATATTCGCGCCCATAATCACGCCCACGGCATTGTGCAGCTTGAGAATCCCGGCGTTTACCAGTCCGACCACAATGACCGTGGTGGCCGAGGAGCTCTGAATGGCGGCGGTGACGACAATACCCAAAAGAAGGCTTTTGAACAGGTTGCTGGTCAGCCGTTCCAGGGCGACCTCCATCTTGCCGCCTGCCAGCTTTTCCAGCCGGGAGCCCAGGATGTTCATTCCGAACAGGAAGAAAGCCAGCCCGCCCAGCATGGCAGTGATGCTTAAGAAGTTCTCCATAAATCCTCCAGTGTACGTCAATGGGAGCAGGGGCGTCCCCAGCAGGAGCGTCCCTTTGTCCAAGGTCTGGGAGACAATATCCCCCAGTCTCTAGCATAACACAGTCCCGAAAGGCTTGTCACCCTATTTTGCCCAAAATCTTCATAAATTCGGCATTCCGGCCAGCGCCTTTTGGAAAAGGCCCTCCCTCCTGTGAAAACCGCCGGAAGCGGGTCAGCCTACCATGATTTTCGCCTCGGGCATCACCGTGCTCTTGTTCTGAGGCTGCATCGCCAGGGAAAGGGCCATGGACACCGGCCCCACCCGTCCCAGGAACATGATCAGAATCAGCGCCATCCGGGAGGCCCGGTTTGCCGCGCCGGAGATCCCGCAGGTCAGCCCCGCGGTGCTGAAGGCGGAGACAGCTTCAAAAACGGCGTCAATTTCCGAAAAGGTGACGCCGCCGGAATGAGTGGTAAAGAAGATGGTTGCGCTTCCGGCGCAGACTGCCAGCAGGGCGATGAACACCACCGCCATCGCCTTGTAAACCACAGACTGATCCACCCGGCGCCGATCGATCACCGTGTCCTCCTTGCCCCGGATCACGCAGACCACGGTCATCAGAAGCACATAAGCGGTGGTCACCTTGATGCCGCCGCCGGTAGATCCGGGAGCCGCGCCGATAAACATCAGGGCCACCATAAACACCTTGGAAATCCCATGAAGATGCTCCAGGGGAACGGTGTTGAACCCGGCTGTCCGGGCGGAAACGGACATAAAGAAGCTGTTCAGAATCTTATCCAGAGAGGACATCGGCCCCAGGGTCTGGGGATTGTTCCATTCAAAGCCCCCCAGCAGAACCGCTCCGGCCGCAATGAGAACGGCCGTGGTGCCCAGCACGATTTTGGTGTGGAGGGTGAGCCGGCGGCGCTGACGGAAATAGTAGAGATCCTGCCAGACGATAAAGCCCAGCCCGCCGCAGATGATCAGGGCCATCACCGTGAGCAGCACCACCGGGCTGCTCTGGTAGTTGGTCAGACCGGAGAAGGGCCCCTGGAAGCCCAGCACGTCAAAGCCCGCATTGCAGTAGGAGGAAATGGCGATGAAAACAGACACATAGACCCCCATTCCCTGATACTGGGGAACGAAGACCGTCATCAGCACCAGGGCTCCGGCCAGCTCCGTGCCGAAGGTGATGGTGATGATCATTTTCATCAGCCTGCCAATGTCCGACATGGAGTCGGAGCTGACGGATTCCTGGGCCAGGTAGAGGCTTTTCAGCCCCACCCGCTTCCGGATTGCGATGTTGAAAAAGGTTGCAAAGGTGACCAGGCCCAGGCCGCCCAGCTGAATCAGGGTCAGGATCACCACCTGGCCGAAGATGGTGAAATAGGAAAAGGTGTCCACCACCGCCAGGCCGGTCACGCAGGTGGCGGAGGTGGCGGTAAAAAGCGCTATCTGAAAGGGCGCGCCCCCGCCGTTCCGGGTGGAGATGGGAAGCATCAGCAGCAGGGAGCCCAGCAGGATCAGCAGCGCAAAGCTGCACACAATCACCCGGGCCGGATTGGAAAGCATCTGCCCCAGGAGCTTCAGGGGGTTTCTGCTGTTTTTCTTGGCAACGGACAGCAACGGGATTCTCCTCCGTAAGGGAAGCCGGGGCCTGACGGCGGAAAGCGGCTTCCGGAAAATAGGCCCCTTTGGGAGGGGCTGCGATCTCCAGTATAACACCAGCGGCGCGGATTTACAAGTGGGTGCTGAACGGGGCGGGGCTTTGAAAAAAAGCACATTCCCCCCTTCCCTTTCCCGGAGATCGTGATATAATAATAGATGGAGAATTCCCTGTTCAGAAAGGAAGGTAGTACGATGGCTCTCTATAAAAATGTGATGGAGGATCTGGTCGAGGAGCAGTTTGACAAGATCCAAAAGACCCTGCAGTGCTGCACCTGCGAGTATTGCCGCAGCGATATCATCGCCCATGCGCTCAACCATCTGCCTGGAAAATACGTGGTTACCCCCCGGGGTGAAATTTACTCCAAAACCTACGCCCTGGGCCTTCAGCACGGAACGGACATTACCGCCGCTCTGACCGCTGCGGCCAATGTCGTCCGCGAGCATCCCCGGCACCCCAAATCGGAGTAGCCCCTTTTCCCCGCCCCTCCCCGCTGGCGATGTCGAATCGGCATCGCCAGTTTCTGCGTTCAAACCTGGCCGGCTCTGCGTGTTCGGAAGGGCAAGGCCGCGAGACGCTGTCTCGCGTCTCTGCGGTGCGTTGTTTCACAACGCACCTAGGAATTCGGCTTCGCCGAATTCTGAGATGCGCCGCCAGCGGCGCATCGGGGAGGGATTCCCCTTGGATTCCCGTCTTTTTGGGGTCAAGTCTGTACAGACTTGACCCTACCCCTTTTCCGCTCTTAAAAATTACGGGTTCCAAGGGGATTAAATCCCCTTGGCGGAGCTCGAGGCAGAGCCTCGAGGTCTTGCCCTTCCCGAACACGCAGAGATTCTGACATAGGCTCTTAGAGATAGGGGGATACCATGAAAACAGCTCTGCTGGCAGTCAGCTACGGAACCGCTGTGCCCCAGGCCAGGGAGGGTATCCTTCGGGTAGAACAGGCGCTGGCCGATCAATATCCCGCAGGAGACTTCTTTCGGGCTTTTACCAGCCCTGCGGTTCGGGTCCGCTGTGCGGAACAGGGAGAAGTCATCCGCAGCCTGCCGGAGGCCCTGGCGCACCTGGAGGCCCTGGAATATGAAAGAGTGCTCCTTCAGCCGACGCACCTGATTTACAGCGAGGATTACGATCGCGTCCGGGAGGATGCCGCTCCCTTTCAAAGCCGCTTCCGGAGCCTGGCAGTGGGTAGGCCGCTGATTGCGGACACAGGGGATCTGCTGGCCCTGGCCCGGGAAACCGCACTCCTTTCCGATCGGGAGGAAGCTCTGGTTCTGCTGGGCCACGGCACCGCCCACTATGGCAGTATGGCCTATCCCGCTCTGCAAGCCGCCCTACGGCTGACAGGCTCCAGCGCGCTGGTGGGAACCCTGCAGGGCTGGCCCGGCTTTCCGGAAGTGCTGGCCCAGCTGAAAGCGGACGGGCGGGAACAGGTGCTGCTGGCCCCGCTGATGCTGACCGCAGGACGGCACGCCCTGCGGGATATGTCCGGAAGCTGGAAAGAGCGTCTGGAGACGGAGGGCTTTTCTGTCCGATGCCGGATGGAGGGCCTGGGACGCCTTCCGGGCGTCTGCCGGCTCTATCAGAACCATCTGAAAGCACTGGAGGAATCCAGCAGGCTGTAAGCCGGCTTGCAGCACATAGAATATGCCCTCCAAAGCCTTTCTTGTCAGCATCGGCTTCCGTCCCTGACCTGGGGCGTTCTTGTATTCCCTTGCCAGGGCCCGTTCTTTTTCAGGATCTTGTCCTTAATTGCTTCCCAAAATTCATCTGAGGTCCTCCATGAGTTCGATGGCGTGAGTCAGCCTCAACAAAAAGGAGAACACTTTCCGAAATTTCTTTCAAAAAGTGTTCTCCTAAGTGTACGTGCTGTACTATGCGGCCAGCTTTCAACAATTCGTTTTGCGTCGCAGTTCTTCGCATTTCTATGAAAAATTGTTGCCAGCGCGGATTTGAGGTGCTGTAATCCCCGGTTTTATACGGTTTTATCAGCCCAGCGGCTTCATCGTGGGGAACAGCAGCACGTCCCGAATGGAGGCGCTGTTGGTGAGCAGCATCACCAGACGCTCCACGCCAAAGCCCAGCCCGCCGGTAGGCGGCATTCCGTATTCCATAGCGGTCAGGAAGTCCTCGTCCACCTGGGCGTTGGCTCCCTGGGCGCGCTTGGCGGCTACCTGCCGCTCGAACCGATCCCGCTGATCGATGGGATCATTCAGCTCGGAGAACGCGTTGCCCATCTCCCGGCAATAGATAAAGTACTCGAACCGCTCTGTAAAGGCGGGATCCTCCGGCTTCCGCTTCGCCAGGGGCGAAATCTCCACAGGATAATCGTAAATGAAGGTGGGCTGAATCAGCTTATCCTCCACGAAAGCGTCAAAGAAGGCTGCAAGCACGTCCCCCTTGGCGGCGGTATCCGCTGTCTCTACCTGGTGCTCCCTGGCACACTGGCGTGCCGCCGCATCGTCCGCCCAGCTGTAGTAATCCACCCCTGCGTACTTCTTCACAGCTTCCGCCATGGTCAGACGCTCCCAGGGGCCGCCCATATGAATTTCCGTTCCCTGATAGTCGATTACGTCGCTGCCGCAGATGTTCCGGGTGATGGTGACGTACATATCCTCGATCAGATCCATCATGCCATGGAAATCCGTATACGCCTGGTACATTTCCACTGTTGTAAACTCCGGGTTATGGGTGGTATCCATGCCCTCGTTGCGGAAGATGCGGCCCACTTCGTATACCTTCTCAAAGCCGCCCACGATCAGCCGCTTCAGATGAAGCTCTGTCTCAATCCGTAGGTACATATCCAGATCCAGGGTATTGTGATGGGTCATAAAAGGCCGGGCGGCGGCGCCGATTTCCAGGGTATTCAGTACCGGAGTCTCTACCTCCAGGTAACCCAGCCCATCCAGATAGCTGCGGATCTCCCGCAGGATCTGGCTCCGCTTCACAAAGGTATCCCGCACCTCCGGATTAACAATCAAATCCACATACCGCTGCCGGTAGCGGAGCTCCATATCCTTCAGGCCGTGAAACTTTTCCGGCAGGGGCAGCAGGGACTTGGAGAGAAGCACGACCTCCTCTGCCTTTACTGAAATCTGTCCCTTCTGGGTGCGGAACACCTCGCCGGTGATTCCTATGATATCGCCCAGATCGTACTTTTTGAAGAGGGCATAGCTGTCGTCCCCTATCTGATCCCGGCGGACATAGGACTGGATTCTGCCGGATCCGTCCAGCACGTCAATGAAGCCGGCCTTTCCCATATCCCGCTTGCTCATGATGCGCCCGGCAATCGCAACCTGCTTTCCCTCATACTCCTCAAAGCGGTCGTTGATGTCCAGGGCGTGGGCGGTCACCGGATAGGTGGTGCGCAGGAAGGGATCCTGTCCCGCTTCCCGGAGGGCGGACAGCTTCTCCCGGCGGATGCGGACCTGATCGCCGTACTCCGGCTGGTTCTCTGCTGACTGATAATGCTCGCTCATATGATGATATCACTATCCCTTTCCCGGATACGCCGGGCTTTCCCGGGGTATCCGCTCCTGTTCGCTGGAAGCGATTTTATTTGCCGATTTCCAGAATGTCGTAGGTTACAATTCCCATGGGGGTTTCCACATCCACGCTCTCATTGATCCCCCGGCCCAGCAGCGCCTTGCCTACCGGGGATTCGTCGGAAATCCGCTTATCCCTGGGAGAGGCTTCGGTGGAGCCTACGATCTTATAGGTGTCCACCCGGCCGTTCTTCTGGTTCCGGACAGTGACCACAGAGCCCACGCTCACAGCGTCGGTGGTGATTCCGCTTTCGTCCAGGATGGTGACAGACTTCAGCATCTGCTCAATTTCCACAATCCGGGCCTCTACGATGGCCTGCTCGTTCTTGGCCTCGTCATACTCGCTGTTCTCAGAGAGATCCCCAAAGGAAAGAGCGACCTTTATCTTCTCGGAAACGTCCTTCCGACGGACTGTTTTCAGTTCCTCCAGCTCCTGCTCCAGTTTGTGGAGCCCTTCTGCTGTCAGTACGATTTGCTTCGCCATTACAGTGTCCTCTCACTTTCTATACTGATAGTATTTATCTCAGATGGATAAACGATATGGATTTTCAGCGACAGACAGAACAGCCCAAAGCAAGGCCCGCAGAAGGGCCTGCTCTTCAGGCTGAGCTTTCAAAAATTCTGCCGGACAAAAGAAAAATCATAGGCAATACTGCTTGTATTGTCTGGGATTTCAATAATAATATACCATCATTTTGGCTCCCCACGTGCAAGGAGAATCCCCTCCCGCTACGCCGACAGCTCTGACAGCCCACGGAATGGGAAAGGATAGAAATAATCCTATTCATTATAGCGGCTTCGGGTCTGATTGTCAACCGCGGGACAAACCTATTTTATCAGGCTGCGCTATGGGGCGGAAGATAGGGCGCCTTCAGACCATTCGCCTCTGGAATTTCCCGGACAGCCAGCCCTGGCGTAATGGGAGCGCATGTTCTTCATTAGACCTCTTGCGAAAATAAGGGTCAGTGATAAAATAGGGGTATGAAATACGAAAAGATAGCAGAATATTCAAACGCAAAATTCCGGAGGATCACAGGGGTAAAGCGGGCAACATTTGACAAGATGGTAGAGATTTTACGG
>JAAVZY010000141.1 GCA_022791945.1 Oscillospiraceae bacterium
GTTTCTGTATATTTTGGGCGGATGCCGCCCGAAAGCGGCACCCGCCTCTTTGGGGGCTGCAGATTTACGCAAAGGGGAGATCATCATCACTGGGAGGAGGCGCTTCCTCAAAGTCGGCCTTGTCCGGATAGATATCCGGCTCCACGTTCCGATCCGAGGCAGTCATGTAATCGTCCAGCGTGATGGCCAGACTCTGATACTGCTTCTTGAGCTGGCTCCTGAGCTGCGCCACCTGGGCCGCGATGGCCGGGAGAAGAAGGCCGCTCTTTTTTACCAGCACCTTGCTGTAGGGTGTACCGGTGCTGTTTTTGGTCTTTTCCAGCGTGAAGGACACAATCATGCCAGTGTACGGAGTGCCGCTGGCGAGAATCTTTGCCAGCTGCTTGTTGATGTCCTTGATGGAGGTGGGGGGAACCGTCAGCAGGTAAAGATTCGGATCGCTGTCCATCATCATGTAAATCCGGCGCATATTCTTGCAGGCCTTTCCCTTTTTGGGGTTGCCGTTTTCGTCCACGCCGGTCCCATATTGGTTATAGAGACAGCTTTCGCAGGGGGTAAGCTCCCCGGTGCCGGGATTGAATCCCGTCTTGCCGTCCATACTGGAGCAGACGGGAATCCTGGCAGCATCGTCCCCGCTCCCGTAGGCGCCGGGCCAGTAGGCGCTCACCCGGTGCGTGAATACAATCACTGCATCGATCTGCTTCATGGGTTCGGCATCGTTCTCATCCTCCCCCTGCACCTCGAAGGCAAGGCCCCCGCCGCTGGGGACCTTGATCGAACGGCAGGTGATTCCGCTTTCCGGGTCCAGGTCGGACAGCTCATCCTGAAGCTCTGCCATCAGTTCTGGGTCGATGCCCTCATAGCGGTTGACGATCTGGAAGCTGTCAACAACAGCGAGGGCGGCGGTCTTTTTTGTGGTGGCCATAGTCAGTGATCCTCCGTTTCTGTTTCTTCTATGGAATCCGCTGGTTCGGCTTCCTGGAATTCTTCCCCTGCCAGAGCAGCTTCCAGCGGTGAGGTGATATCCTCTGTGGTCATTTCCGCAGTGTAAAGATTGTCGAGGGTGCGCCGCATTTCAGCGGCGGCGTTAATCAGAATCTGGGCCGCAGCAGTGGCGCTGTTTACGATGGAGCTTGTGGCATCCACCGCATTAAAATTAGGGTCGGAGAGGGTGCCGAGCAGCTTGTCAATATCGCTTTTGATTGCCTTGACCGCCATGCTGATCTTCACCAGCTGTTCGGCGGCGATGCCATAGGCTTCATGCCGATTGCGGACGAAAGGCGGAGCGGTCTGGGCTTCCCGTGCGACCTGTTGGTGGTGTTTCTGGATCATCTCCAGAACAGTCTGGATGGAATCCTTCGCCACCGCCTCAATGGCGGTATCCAGCGCCGTGCGGGTGTCAAGCTCCATCTGTTCGTATTCTTCTCGCATGGGTCAGGCTCCCTTCGGCTTCTTGACCGCCGCCCTTCGGCAGCCAATGTCGTTAAACTCATAGGTGCGGATTACTGCCGCCAGCTCCTCGGAAAGTTCGCCGTGCTCCTCTACATAAGCGGTTATGGCGGATTGGAGTGTTTTAGCGTTCACCGTTTCCTTGATGATGCCGCCCAGCCCCTCTTCCCGGAGGGTGCTGAGGTAATCCTCATAATCCAGGCCGGATTCCGCCAGCTCATCGTCTCCCCGCTTACTATAGGAGGTTTTGGGCAGCAGGCTGAAGCTGTGGCCGGCGTGGACGAATTTCGGGGTGTCATCGTCCACCATCTGCTGGGCCATCTCCTTCTTCAGGGCCTCAATGGCGGCGTTGTTCTCTTTGGTTTGGGCTTCGAGGGCATCCTTAGTGGCCCGGAGTTCCAGAAGCTTCTGCCCCATCTCTGTCAGTGTCATGCGGTTCATCCTTTCCTTTTATCCTGGCTATCTTTGGGCGTATATTTTACCTCAACAGCCGTTACAACGCCCTTGTCATCTGTGTGAACCTTAAAGCTGACCATATCCATTTCGGCAATGGATTCGGACAGTAGTTTTTGATAAAGCTCGTTTAAGGTCATTCCTGAATCCGTCCTTTCTCTATGTCAAAAATTGCTTTGAAGATGGGGTAAAACTGAGCGGGGACTACCGCATTGCCGAGGCATTTCAGCCGGTTCGCCCGGTCTGGAATTTTGCCGGTTATGCGGGGGATTCCGAGTTCCCAGCTTCCGTCTGCCCATCCGGCCCGGACGCTGTCCATCCAATGGGGAAGCCCATCATGGCCTCCACCCATTCCGGGTTCAGTTGTCCACCGTTCCCCGCCGCCATACTCCGGCGTTCCTCTGCTGAGATCGTGCCATCCGCCTCCAGCGCCTTGAGCTGTTGGAAGTTGCCCGTCCCGCTGCATAGCCCCGCTCCGGTCGTGGGAGTCGGGTACAGTTTTGCCGCTTGAATCAGCTTCATGGCATGTTGGGTCTGGCCGTTGTATTCCTTGCCTTTGATGTCCCCGCAGGTCGCATCGAATTGGGTTGGGGTCGGGTAAAGTTTGGCCGCTGTGGCCAGTCCCATCCCTGATTTTGGGCCGCTCCCTGGATGGTTGTAGTTCCCAGTCACCGTGGGCGTTGGCCAGAGTTTTCTTTGTTCTTCCAGCCACACTTGTGTTGAGAGATGAGTTGATTTTTCCAACGGCCTCCCCCCGGTCTTGGAGGTCATCCCGCATTGTGCGGCAGTCGGCGTAGGCCACAGCTTCACCGCGTTGGCCAGCTGATCGGCGTGACTGCGCTTGCCCTCCCTCTGCAGATGCTCCATGCTGTTGGCTCCCTTGCAGTCCCTTGCCGCAGGTGTGGGCCACAATGGCGCACCGGTATCGCTTATGCGGGGCGTTGACGCCGCAAGCTGGAAGTACAATCGTCCTTGCTTCGTAGCTTTGGCTTTCCAAGTCAGCCAGCACAGTGTCGAGCGCCATGTTGATGATTCCAGCAACGTTTTCACCAATAA
>JAAVZY010000066.1 GCA_022791945.1 Oscillospiraceae bacterium
AGTATTACGCACGCAGGAGGGAGCTTTTTTCTTTACGAAAAAAGCGTATTGCGGGAATCAGACTCTCTGCGTGGCAGAAAGCCGGAAGTCTGTACAGACCTGACCCCCAACCCCTTTCGCCCTTAAAAAAGCCCTTCAAATAATGGGATTCCAAGGGGAATCCCTTCCCGATGCGCCGCTGGCGGCGCATCTCAGAATTCGGCGAAGCCGAATTCCTAGGTGCGTCGTGAAACGACGCACCGCAGAGACGCGAGACAGCGTCTCGCGGCCTTGCCCTTCGGCCTCTTCGTCAGAAGCTGGTGATGATCTGTTTTTTCTGATCCTCTTCCACGGTGAAGGTTTCTGCGTAGGGCTTGTTGCAGAGGAAGCCCCGGGTTTTCATCAGGGAAGCGTAATATTCCCGATAGTGGAAGCTGGTGGAATGAACCGTGAACCAATGGTTGGAAATGGCCTTATACCACAGATCAAAGCCCTCCTGGGTCACCTCGGCGAACACGTAGGGGACGTATCCCGCAGCATCCTCCCAGTTCTCCGCATAGTAAGGGCCTGCGGCGAAATGGGCGGGGAGCGCCCGCTCCACAGAAGGCAGGCCCGCGAAGAACTGAGCGTCCAGCACGATCCGCTGGGTCGCCATGTGATCCTTGTGAATGCTGTGCTTCCAGTGGGTCAGGAGCACGTCAGGCTTGTATTTGCGGATCACGTCGCACAGGGCGAATTTCACCTCGTCCGTCTCCGGCAGCTCTCCGTCCGCGTAGGGGAACACAACCGCCTCGCCGCCCAGCATTTCAGCAAAGATACGGGCCTCCTCCTCCTTCTGCTTGCGGTAGTCCGACACGGTCATATGAGGGGGATTGCCCCGCTCACCGCCGGTCATTGCCACGGTGACGATCTTGTCCCCCCGGAGGGAGGCGGTCGCCAACACGCCGCCGCAGGTGAGCTCCGCGTCGCCGATGTGGCCGCCAATTGCCATAATTACTTTCTTTCCATCCTCAGTCATGGTGCTTCCTCTTTTCTTTATGGTTTTATCGCTCGCCGTTCACAGCTTCCGCGCCTTAAGGCATACGGAGAGCGGGAGCATTTTTGCTTTTGTTATCTTTGGGAATGTCCGTTGCCGCAGCAGATATCCAGCAGCTTCTTTCCGGAGACATCCCTAAATAAATACAGCTCGTCCTCTGTCGGAAAGCAGACACCGTACACCGGAAGGGCCATGGATCCGAACCAGGCATCTGCGTGTGCGTTCCAATAGGATGGATTCGTTTTCAGAATATCTTCCGTCTGTATAAAGTCCTCCTGACAAACGTTGATGGCTTATCTGATCTCCCGGCGCATATCCGTCCAGCTGCGCACAATGGAGAAGCCGGCGGCCTCATAGATATTCCGGGCGGGGTTGGTTTCGCCGGTGAAGAGGGTCATGAAGCCCGCACCCATATCCTTCAGGGACTTGCAGAGGCTGCTGAACAGCACCTTCCCTGCGCCGTTGCCCCGGCAGTCCGAGTGAACGCCGATGCCGCAGAAGTAGCCCCGACCGCTTTCCTGGACGGAGAGGGGGCCTGTAAAGCCCATCGCCTTTCCATTCTGCGCCACAATCAGGACAGGATTGCCGCCCCCCGGGAGGGCCAGATTTTCCATGATCTGCTTCCGCCAGTCCTCGCTGCCCAGGTTGTCAAACAGCTCCGGCAGGCCGGTATGCTTTGCAGGATCGTAGTAGGTGATTTCAATCCCCTGCTCCTTCAGCCGCTGGATGCGGGTCTGGATATCCGCCGGGAACTGATAGTCTGCCAGATCCACATGATAGGAGTTCTGGTAGGCGAAGTCCCGGTAGCCGCAGTTTTTCAGGAAGATGTACCCCAGCCCGGCCACATCCACGCCGGGGGCGTTGGGATGATCGTGCCCGTTTGTGCCGGGGATCACCCAGGTGAAATTCATGGGATTGAAGAAGGTGATCTCATAGCTTTTCACCTCCGGCCCGGCGATTTCCGCCAGGCGATCCTCCAGGGCCCGGAGGGCTTCCCGGCCGATTCCCCGGCGGCGGAGCTCCGGCTTTACCAGCACCAGGGTGATATACATTTTCGGCGCTCCGGCGGCATAGCAGCCGGAAGCAAAGGCCGCTCCGTCCTCCCGAAGCAGGCTGACGGTGGTCAGGCCTTCCTCTTTCCGGTGAAGGAAGAACGCCTCGAAAGCGTCCAGGGACTGAAAGGGTCTGTAAAGCAGCTCTCCGGCGTCAGCCGCGCCGTTGAAGAGAGCCATAGCCTGCTGGGCGTCCTCGCGCCCGGTAATGCTCCGATAGGTTGCCATGAATGGGTCATCCTTTCATCATTGCAGGATTCAGGGGGACGTTTCGGCTCCTGAAAGCCGAAGGAATGCGACTTCACTATAGCATTCACGAAACAAAAAGTCAATAGATTCCCGTTTTGTGCAATAAAATTAAACATCTTGGGTCAAGCATCCGCTCCGCCGTGCTTGTGAGCGGCGGAGCGGGGCCGGATCTGTGGTTAATCCTCCTGCTTGCGCTCTTTCTCCCGATCCAGGAGGAGCTTGGCCTTGAGGAGGGCGGCGATGGTCTTGGAATCGGTGATCTTATTCTCCAGGATCATGTCCGTCAGGGCGTCCAGAGAATAGGTTTCCACCTCCAGAAACTCGTCCTCGTCCAAGTGCTGACGGGTCGGGGTCAGCCCCCGGGCCATGAACATATGGATGACTTCCGTCAGATAGGCCACGGAGGGGCGGACGTCTCCAATGTAGATGAGCTCGGCGGCCTTCTGACCGATTTCCTCTTCCAGCTCCCGGTTGGCGGCGTCCCAGATTTGCTCGCCGGGATCCAGCTTCCCGGCGGGGATCTCCAGCACTGTCTCATTGAAGGGGTAACGGAACTGCCGCACCATGTAGACCATGCCCTCCGCTGTGATCGGCACCACGCAGACCGCTCCGTGGTGCTCCACCACCTCCCGGAAAGATTCCCGCCCGTTGGGAAGCAGAACTTTATCCACCCGGAGGTTCAGGATCCGGCCCTCATAGATGCGTTTTGTGTCAATCGTCTTTTCTTCCATACCCATGTTCTTCATGATGATGCTCCTTTCAGTTTCGCCGATGCCAGAAGGGGGTAAGACCTCGAGGACGCTGTCCTCGAGCTCCTGCCAAAGGGACGCGTCCCTTTGGAATCCCGTCTTTTGGGGGTTATGGGTGGGGTGAGACCAAATCTCTGCCTCGCTGGTATTGCCTGCGGAGACGATCGCCCGCCTGCCCATTTTTTCGTAAAGAAAAAATTCATCCCAACAGGCGGCGCAGAAACTACGACGCAGAGTGTTTCGAGCATGTTCTGTTACGCTCATGCATTCTGCAAGGAGCAGCGCTGCGCCACGCTCGGAATCAATCCCTCCTGCCATCCGCTCCGCTTCCGGCTTTGCCCCTTCGACAAGTGGGCTTTCCTGCAAGCCGGGTATGTACCGTTTTTCTTTGCTCAAACGGAGCCGCTGATGGTCTTATTATACCGCCCGCAGCTCCGGATTTCAACAGTCGGGCAGATTATTTCCGGTGTCAGACGCATATGAAGAACCGCAGCCGCCAAAAGGGCAGGAAGGCTCTGCGTCGCAGGTACTGCCCCCCATACCCCCCAAAGACGGGAATCCAAGGGGAGTCAGCTCCCCTTGGCAGGAGGCTCACAGGCCTTGACCCTTGGACGGCATCCTCGAGGTCTTAAGCCCTTGCCCTTCGGCCTATAAAGAACTGCCCGGACGGGCCTGACAGTGCAGGCCCAACCGGGCAGTCTCAAACCTGGGGGTTAATTTCTTGCTAGGGTAAACCGGTCTACCAGCTCCTTCAGGCTGGCGGCCTCGGCGGAGAGCTCTTCGCTGGCGGCGGCGCTTTCCTGTGCGGTAGCGGAGTTGGTCTGAACCACAGAGGAAATCTGATCGATGCCGTCGGTGACCTGGGTAATGGCAGCGGTCTGGCTCTCTACAGCCGACACAACGATGTTCATCTGTGTAGTCACGTGTCCGGCATAGACGCTGGTCTGCTCCAGGGAGGAAGTCACCTTTTTAACCACCTCACTGCCCTCGGTGACAGCGGCAATAGAGCCCTCAATCAGCTCCTTGGTGGCCTTTGCGGCTTCGTCGGACTTGGCTGCCAGGGTGCTGACCTCATCAGCCACCACTGCGAAGCCCCTGCCGGCAACACCGGCCCGGGCCGCTTCAACTGCGGCATTCAGAGCGAGAATTTTTGTCTGGAAGGCGATGTTTTCAATAGCGGCAATGATCTTGGAGATCTCCTCAGAGGAACTGGAGATTTTGTCCATGGCAGTATTCAGGTCTTTGACATAGTTCACGCTGATGCCAAGCTGCCCGCCGGCCTGATTGACAAATTCGCCCGCCTCCTCGGCGGCTGCGGAAGTCTGCCTGGCGCTCTCGGAAATGTCGCTGATGGTAGCGGCCAGCTTTTCTACAGACTCGGCCTGATCAATAGCGCCTTCGCTCAGGGTCTGGGCGCCGGAGGAAACCTGGCCGCTGGCAGCGGATACCTGCCCGGCGGAGGTGTTGATCTGCCGCATGGTATTGCTCAGCTCTGTTTTCAGCGTCCGCATGGACAGCAGGATGCTTTGGAAGCCGCCTACATAGGCGTCACGGTGAGAGGATTGAATGTCCAGGTTCTGATTGGCCATTTCAGTGAGCAGGTAGCCGATGTCGTTGATGATGGTATTCAGGCCCTGCACCATCTCTGCGGTGGAGCGGGTCAGCTCTGCTGTCTCGTCCTGACCGGAGGTCTGGGGAACCGGGGAGGAAAGATCGCCCTTTACCAGCAGCTTCATCCGTTCGGCACAGGCCCGCATGGGCACGCTGATATTGCTAGACAGCTTCAGAGCGACCACAATAGAAGCCAGGCTGGCTGCGATGACCACCAGCACATTCAGGAGCATGCCGGCGTATGTATCCGCCAGATAGTCTTTCTTCATGGCGGTAACAGCGACGCTCCAGCCATCCGTGCCATCCACCGGAGCGTAGGCCGTGTAGCGGGGACCGTCGGAAGCGTTATAGCCGCCGAAGCCGACCTTTCCCTGACGCATCTCAGCGTGGATGGCAGCCAGCCCCTTCAGGGAGGGATTGGACTGGGCCTCCCGCTCGATATTCTGAGTTGTGATGGTTTCCAAGGTGGTGTCGGCAATGGTGTCGCCGGACTTGCTGATCATGTAGGCCCGGCAGTTCTCACTGACATTAATAGAAGAAACAATGTCGTTCAGGAAGGTTTCCGAGGGAACAAAGTAGACGACGCCTACAATCTGGCCTCCCCGCCGGCCGTCAGCGTAAATGGGAGCGGCTACCATAATGGAGAGCTCGCCGGTGATCTTGCTGACCAGAGGCTCGGAGACGTAAACGTTTCCCTTCATGGCCTGCTGGACGTATTCCCGGCTGGAGTAATCGTTGCCGTCAAAAATACTGATGCCGTCTGCGCCGACAATATTGCCGCGCTGGAAGCCGTGCATACTGACGCGCTCGTCAATGACCGCGCGCTTTTCTGCCGCAGGTACGGCCGCGTCTGATAATTGGGGAATACAGCCGGTATCCATAGCCACATTCTTGTATGCAGTAAGCTCCTGACTGATGCGCTCTGCACCCAGGACGGCGGTTTCACTCAGCATTTGCTCTACTGTAGAGACTGTGTTTCGATAGTTGAGCGTAATGCTGACCGAGCCGGCCAGCACCTGAGTGATGATAACCGTCGCCATCAGGCATACGGTAATTTTTTTGCGAATACTATTCATCTTTCTGCACCTCAATTTTTTTCAACTGAACTGCGCTCCATTTTCATGGGGATACTGTTATTATACCGAATTGACAGTATCCTTGTCAATGATTTCCTGCCTTGGAAACAAGGGAGTTCCACAATGCAAATGGGGTATTCGCTGTGCTGGATGACAGACATCATGTGGTGAGATGTCCCTGAGAGCCGCAACGGGAAAGACCTCGAGGAGGCTGTCTTCGAGCTCCTGCCAAAGGGGACGCGTCCCTTTGGCAGAGCGCGAGACAGAGTCTTGCGGCCTTCCTGCCGGGAATACAGCTTTTCAAAAAACGGAAGGGAAGCGACGGGGGCCTGCTGTTCTCCCGGCGCTTCAGTTTTAGCTTTTAAATCTTGATCAGCTCGTAGCGGGTGCTTCCCAGGCCCAGCTTCTCGCCGTGATCTGTCCCAACCCGCCAGTTGGTGGCAGGATGGATGGAGGTAAAGTGATCCCCTGTATCAGGCACCTGGCTCAGAATACTGCCAGGAATCGGCGGCTGAGCATTGACCGCGTCCGCGCAGGCCACGTCCAGCGCAACCGGATCAAAGGAAGCGAACATACCGATGTCCGCCACTACCGGCACGTCGTTCTCCCCGTGGCAGTCACAGCAAGGGGACACGTCCATCACAAAGCTGATGTGGAAATGAGGCTTATCCTTCACCACAGCCATGGTGTATTCCGTAATCTTCCGGTTGAGGATATCGAAGGTTTCGTCGCCTCCGGGCTGTACTGCGTCCATGGGGCAGGCGCCGATGCACCGACCGCAGCCGGCGCATTTGTCATGATCGATTTCGGCTTTGCGGTTTTGGATGGTGATTGCGTCCTGGGCGCAGTTTTTCTTGCAGGCGCCGCAGCCTACGCAGAGATCCTGAGCGATCACAGGCTTTCCGGCGCAGTGCATCTCCCGTTTTCCGGCCCGGGAGCCGCAGCCCATGCCAAGATTTTTCAGCGCGCCGCCAATACCGGTGCATTCATGAACCTTGAAATGGGTCAGGGAAAGGATAACATCCGCATCGGCAACGGCGCGTCCGATCTTGGCTTCGGAAACATAATCGCCCTCAATGGGAATCAGCGCCTCGTCGGTGCCCTTCAGCCCATCGCCGATGATCACCTGGCAGCCAGTCGCCAGCGGATTGAAGCCGTTTTCATAGGCGGCTTCCAGGTGATCCACAGCATTCTTCCGCCGGCCTACGTAAAGGGTGTTGCAGTCTGTCAGGAAGGGAATGCCGCCCAGCTCCCGCACCAGATCCGCCAGCGCCCTGGCATAGTTGGGACGGAGGTAGGCCAGATTCCCTGGTTCTCCAAAGTGGAGCTTGATGGCGGCAAAGTGATTTTGGAAATCAATGTTGTCAATGCCTGCGGTCTTGGCCAGCCGCCGGAGCTTTTGCAGGAGATTTTCCTCCGGAGTGGTGTGGAAATCTGTAAAATAAACCTTGGATGCTTCCATCAGCGTATCCTTCCTTTGGCTATAGAGTATCGTGCCTTTCCATTATAATGCGAACCAGCCCCCTTTGGCAAGAGGGAATGTTATTTCAGCAGCTGGAAGACCTCGAGGCTCTGCCTCGAGTCTCCGCGATGCGCCGCCAGCGGCGCATCGGGGATTTAAATCCCCTTGGAACCCGCAATTTTTAAGGGCTTTTTAAGGGAGGAAAAAGGGTGAGGTCAAGTCTGTACAGACTTCCGGCTTTCTGCCACGCAGGTAGTCTGATTCCCGCAGTACGCTTTTTTTCCTAAAGAAAAAAGCTCCCTCCTGCGTGCGGGATACTCCCTGCGGCGCACAGTGGTTTCTGCACAGATTGGGATCGATCTTCCGATCGGTTTGTGCAGATGGGGATATTCTGTGCCCTTGAGGGAATCCTTCCACCACCGCCGCCAGGCGGTAGCCCTGACTGTGGGATTCCGTGCGTCGTACACCCCCTCCCCGCAGGTGCTGCGCCGCCTGTAGGGATGAATTTTTTCTTTACGAAAAAATGGGTAGGCGAGCGATCGTCCCTGCAGGAAGTATCAGCGAGGCAGGGAGTAACAAGTCTGTACAGACTTAGAACCATCACCCCCTTTACGCCCTTAAAAAGACGGGAATCCAAGGGGACGCATCTCAGAATTCGGCGAAGCCGAATTCCTAGGTGCGTCGTGAAACGACGCACCGCGGTGCTCGAGGACAGCGTCCTCGAGGTCTTGCCCTTCTGATCACCCAGAGATTCTAAGCAGGAGCGGGGGAATAAAAATCAATGCGCTCTCACTTGGTGAGAGCGCATTGACGATACAGGCTGAGCCTGCTGGCTGGGGTAGATGGATTCGAACCATCGGGATGGTAGATTCAGAGTCTACTGCCTTACCGCTTGGCGATACCCCAATACACAACCTCTTTTCTGGAGGCGACACTATATATTATATCACACTTTCCGGAAAATGCAACAGGAAAATGAAAAAAAACGAGAATTTTTTCCTTTCCTCCATAAATGCTGCTTTCGGTATTGTGTTTAGAAAAAACACCAATAATTTGTGCACAAATTCCGTTCTTTCGATCTTGCAGTCTCTGTGAACTTTTGATATAATTAGAGATCATAATGAAATCATTATATAGGGGCATGATTTGTCCCAGCAGGCCCGGAGGAGGTGGGAACACGGATGCCTAAATGGATCGCCGCCGTTTCGGGCAAAGGCGGGACCGGGAAATCCACGGTTTCTGCCGGCCTGTCCCGGGCCTTGGCACGGCTGGGTTATCGGGTATTGATAATGGATCTGGATGTGGGACTGCGTTCCCAGGATCTGCTTTTGGGACTGGAAAACCGGGTTGTCTGCGATCTGGGAGATGTGCTGCACGGGCGGCGTCCGGTGGCGGACGCGCTGGTTCCGGTGGACGCCTGTCCGGGGATGAGCCTGCTCTGCGGTCCCTCTTCCCATGAGGATACGGCGGACTTCCGGCAGCTGTGCGCCGCGTTGCGGGAGGCGGCGGCGCAGTTCGATTATGTGGTGCTGGATCTGCCTGCGGGGCTGGGGCTCAGCGTAGAGCTGACCCTGGAGCTGGCGGATCTGGCGGCAGTCGTAACCCTGCCGGACCTGGTTGCCATGCGGGATGCTCGTACCGCGGCGGACGCACTTTTGGAGCGTGGGAGTACGGCCTGCCGCCTGATCATCAATCAGGTGAGCCGGGATTCTCTGCGCACCGGCGGCTTGCGGGATCTGGATGAGCTTATGGACGGAGTAGGGATCCAGCTGTGCGGGGTGATTCCCTGGGATCCCTGCATCAACTCCCATTCCGCCTCCCGGCGGGAGCAGCAGCAGCCGCTGACCCGGCGAGTGTTTGACGCTATAGCTCAGCGCGTTATTGGAAAATATGTCCCGATTTTAATGAAATCAGTTTGAGCATTTTCTGTCGGAAGTGTTTGGAAGCTTATGGAACGGTCGGCCGCAGCGGGGCGCCCGGGGCGGCTTTTGGAAAGGAATGGTGAACATGAACATCGCACTGATTGCCCATGACGCTAAAAAGGAGCTGATGATCCAGTTCTGCATTGCTTATTGCGGGATTTTGAGCAAGCAGAACCTCTGTGCAACCGGCACGACTGGAAAGCTTGTGTCAGAGGCTACGGGGCTGAAGGTAGATCGATTCCTCAGCGGTGCTCAGGGAGGAGATCAGCAGATTGCCTCCCGGATTGCCTGCAACGAGATTGACATGGTTCTCTTTTTCCGGGATCCTCTGACCGTAAAGGCACATGAGCCGAACGAAATGAATCTGCTTCGGCTCTGCGACGTCCATAATATTCCCATCGCCACCAATATCGCCACCGGAGAGATGCTGATTCATGGCCTTGAGCGGGGCGATCTGGACTGGCGCGCGATTGTCCGAAAGTAATCCCAGCCCCAACAGCCGCTTCGGCTCCCGTTCAGGATCTCTGCGCAAGGTCGCGAGAGCTCTGCTCTCGCGCTCTCGCCAAGGGGACGCGCCCCCTTGGATTCCCATCTTTTTAAGGGCGAAGGGGGTGGGGTTCAAGTCTGTGCAGACTTGTTACGCCCCGCCTCGCAGCTGCTCCCTTCGTGGACGATCGCCCGCCTACCCATTTTTTCGTAAAGAAAAAATTCATCCCCATAGGCGGCGCAAACGGTACGACGCAGAAAGTCCCGAGCGTGTTCTGTTACGCTCGGGACTCTCTATGGGGGAGGGGCTTGGGTGCTACGCACGGAATCCCCCTGCCGCTTCGCCAGAAGCGGAATACAAGGGGGTAAGAAGTTTCTGCGTTTAACAGAGTCTGCCCAAACTTTGTGCGGCGCAGGAAGTCCCCCGCACGCAGGGTGGAGCTTTTTTCTTTACGAAAAAAGCGTACTGCGTGAATCCGACCATCTGCGTGGCAGATGGTCGGAAGTCTGTACAGACTTAACCCACCCCTTTTCCGCCCTTAAAAAGCCCTTAAAAAATTACGGGTTCCAAGGGGATTTAATCCCCTTGGCGGGAGCTCGAGGGCAGAGCCCTCGAGGTCTTGCGGTCACGCAGAGAGTCCGAGCGGGCTCTAAAGCAGCAGAATTGGGGGATTTTTCCGGCCCATCTGCATAGACTGTAGCGACAGACTATGTGGGAAAGGAATGGTAAGCCTATGTCCAGCCGTCAGGGAGAAACGTTTCAGGAGATTATCCAGCGCTACAACAGGGAGCTGATGAAGCTGCAAAAGCAGGCGGCGGTTTCAGAAGAAATGGACGTTGTAACAGAGATCACAACCCCCACCTCTCCGGGGAGCCCCAGCCCTTTGCCTGCCGCCCTGGAGGAAAGCGGCAGACCCCTCCAGCAGGAGGCGCCTGCCTTCCAGGTGGATCCGGAAGGGGACTTCGTGGACTACAATCCCGGCCCGCTTCTGCCGGAGCTGGATTCGGATGACGCAGGCGTGCCGGTTCCCCTGCCGATTGAGATCCCGGGCGAGGACGGATCCGGGTGTATCTGCCCCCTTCCCGAGGAGGACAGCGAGACAGACCCTGTCACGCCGCCGGATATCAGCGGCTGCGAAGCGGAAAATCCCCTCCATTCTCAGACAGTGGGCCCTACCGGGCCGGTCCTGCTTCAGGACGGGATCCTTCATGAGCTTTTGGAGGGCTTTGTTTATGGAAACCGCCTGCCCAGGCCCATCCATCAAAAGGGCTGGGGCGCTATGGGAAGCTTTCGCTGTCTGCGCTCCATGTCCGCCTATACCCAGGCGGATTTTCTCCAGGAGGCCGGGCGCTCCGTACCGGTAGCGGTGCGGTTCTCCCAGGCGGCAGGGGGCGCCGGAGCTCCGGACACCCTGCGGGGCATCCGGGGAATGTCCGCCAAGTTCTATACAGATACCGGAAACTTTGATCTGGTCTGCAACAGCCTGCCGGTGTTTTTCATCCGGGACGCCATCCGGTTCCCGGAGATGGCGGCGGCGCTTTCCCCCTCCCCCGCAAGCAATCTGCCGGATCCCCAGCGGCTCTGGGCATTCATCGCCCGGACGCCCGAGGCCACCAATATGGCCGCCTGGTACTACTCCGACGCGGGCACGGTTCAGAGCTACCGGCGGATGCGGGCCTACGGGGTGAACACCTTTGTTTGGAAAAATGCCTCCGGGGTCAGGCGGTATGTGAAGTACCACTGGATTCCCCTGGCCGGGGAGCGCTATCTGGATCAGGACGAAGCGGAGCGCCGGAGAGTGCGCCCGGATCTCCTGGGGCAGGATCTCTACGACACCATTGCCAGGGGAGAGGCGGTGGAATTTGATCTGGCTGTTCAGCTGATGGATCCGGCGGACGGGGAAACCCTGGCCTTTGATCCCCTGGACTGCACAAAGATTTGGGATGAACGGCTCTATCCTCTGACTGTGATAGGCCGGATGGCCCTCAACCGCAACCCAGAAAACTATCAGGAGCAGGTGGAGGAGCTGGCCTTCTCCCCGGCGAATCTGGTGGAGGGGATCGAGCTTTCCAGGGATAAGGTGCTCCAGGGGCGCTCCTTCATTTACTGGGATTCCCAGCGGCGGCGGCTGGGGCCGGATTTCCGGAACCTGCCGGTCAACCGCCCTCTCAAGGGAGTCTGGAGCCCGGAGCAGCTGGTCACCAGCGGGGAAGGCACAGAAGCCTGCGGGGAGCAGATCCGTGCCTCTATTCCCAAGACGGATAACTTCTCCCAGGCCGGAGAACGGTATCGGAGCCTGGATACTGCCGCCAGGGAACGGCTGGTGGACAATATCGCCCGGGAGCTCTACCGTGCGCCCGCCGAGGTGCAGACCTGCGTAACAGGCTATTTCTACCGGGCGGATGCGCAGTTCGGTACGGAAGTCATTCAAATGATCGAATCCTACTCCAAGCGGAGATAGTCCTGCTCCTGCCCGCCTCCTTTTGGAGGCGGGTTTTTTTATAGTCACTGCGCCGGCTATTTCAGCTCCCCATAGACTGCCGCAAGCCCCAGGGAGCCCGCCAGCTCCCTGGGAAGATTCGCCGCCATCCAGGAGAGCTCCTCCGGGGTGGAACGGGGAATCCGCTCAGAGACGCAGGCCAGCAGCCGGATGGGCGGCTCCCGCCGCAGCTCAGCCAGAAGGTCCGTATTGTGCCGGAGGGAGCGAAGCCGCTGGAATAGGGCCTCCTGTCCCCGCTCCCGGAGAAGCCGCTCCCGCAGGCGTTCAGCCAGCTCCTTCACCGATCGAACCCGCAGGTGATCCACCTCCAGCAGCTCCCCGCCGATTTCCAGGCTCCGGAGCAGCTGCTCCCAGGGAGCCAGCGCCTTCTCTGTATGCAGGGCAAGGGCGCGGGTGAGGGGGAGCGGCTCCCCGCGGCGGGAAAGCCCCGCCTCCAGCCGGTTGATCAGCCGGGACATCCGGCCCGCCTCCTGGGCGTACATCCGCTCCGGAGCGGGGCCGGAGAAGGTGAACCGGAAGCCGAACCAGTCCCCCAGGGCTTTCCGGGCGTCATTGTAGCCCAGGACGCGGTTGGCCTCCATCACGCGCCGGTCGAACAGGAGCATAGAGCCCAGATCCCAGGAAGGGCGGATATAGGTCACATAGGGATGGGCATAGTATTCCCGGTGGCAGATATCCGCGTCCAGATCCAGGGCGATCACCTCCTCCGCCCCCTCCCGGAAGGCGAAGGCAATGGGCAGATTGTCATAGTAGCCCCCGTCGATGTACAGCGTTCCTCCAATCCGGGCCATGGGGAAGGCCGGGAAGCAGGCGGCTGAGGCCAGCAGATACTCCCTGACAAGCCCCTGTGGGATCTCCCGCAGGGGCAGCTCCAGTCCCTTCATGGCAGGCACCTGCACGGTCACCAGGCCGAAGCCGATTCCGGAGTGGCGGAGCCGTTCCTCCTGCACCACCTGTTCCAGGAGCTTCCGCAGGGGGGTGATGTCCGCTCCTTTGTAGCGGATATATCTGCGCAGGAAGGGGGCCAGCTCTCCGGCCTGATTGAGCATTCCCTGGATGGAGCGCTCCAGGTTGATTCCGTCCTCCATAACGCTGTCAATGGTGATGGTGCGCCAGAGCGCCCGGGCGCGGTCAAAGTCGCCCTGTGCCATCATGGCTCCGTTCAGAGCGCCGATAGAAGCGCCTGTTACAAGCTGAAATTCCGTCTCCCGCTCCCGCATGACCTGCCAGGCGCCGATCTGATAGGCTCCCTTGGAGCCTCCGCCCCCCAGTACAATCCCCCGCATCCGTCCTGCCGCCTTTCTTCCTTTTCTCCATTCTATGGGAGCGGCGCGGCGCGGGTTCATCCGATCGGTGGCATAGGGGAAGGGCAAGGCCGCGAGACGCTGTCTCGCGTCTCTGTGGTGCGTCGTTTCACGACGCACCTAGGAATTCGGCTCCGCCGAATTCTGAGATGCGCCGCTGGCGGCGCATCGGGAAGGGATTCCCCTTGGATTCCTATTAATTTGAAGGGCTTTTGAAGGGCGGAAAAAAGGGGGGGATCAAGTCTGTAGAGACTTCCGAACGTCTGCCACACAGACAGTCTGATTCCCGCAGTATGCTTTTTTCGTAAAGAAAAAAGCTCCCTCCTGCGTGCGGGGTACTTCCTGCGCCACACGGGAGTTTTTGCGCAGACTCTGTTGGGCGCAGGAACCCCATGCCCCCTTGTTAAAGGGAGCATGGCAGGGATGCCGCCGACAGGCGGTAGCCCTGCCTGGAGGATTCCGTGCGTAACACCCCAAGCCCCTCTCCACGCAGAAAGTCCCGAGCGTAATAGAACACGCTCGGGACTTTCTGTGTGGGGATGAATTTTTTCTTTACAGAAAATGGGTAAGCGGACGATCGACACTGCGGGGAGTATCAGCGAGGCAGAAACCAAAATTCCGCCCCCATAACCCTAAAAAGACGGAAATCCAAGGGAAGCGCGAGACAGCGTCTCGCAGCCTTGCCCTTCCGAACACGCACAGGGTTATTTCCCGCACTTGGCGGCAACGGCGGCGTAAGCGTCCTCGTCCACGATGATGGTGACGTCGGGATGGAGCTGGAGGGCGGAGGCCGGAACGTTGGGGGTGATGGGGCCAAAGCAGGTTTCGTAGATGATGTCCGCCTTCTTGGGGCCGTTGGCGATGAGGACGATCTTCCGGGCCTGCATGATGGTTCCAATGCCCATGGAAACCGCCCGCTTGGGCACGTCGTCCATGCTGGCGAAGAACCGGGCGTTGGCCTGGATGGTGGATTCGGTCAGCTGAACCTCATGGGTGCGGCCGTCAAAAGCGTCGTGGGGCTCGTTGAAGGCAATGTGGCCGTTGTTGCCAATGCCCAGGAGCTGCACGTCAATGCCGCCCAGAGACTTGATCAGAGCCTCGTAGCGATCGGTTTCCGCCGCAATGTCAGGGGCCTTGCCGTTGGGGACATTGGTGTTGGCCTTGTCGATGTTGATATGATCAAACAGATTGTGATTCATGAAATACCGGTAGCTCTGGTCGCTGGTTTCGTCCAGACCTACGTACTCGTCCAGATTGACGGTTTTCACCTGGCTGAAATCCAGGATTCCCGCCTTGTACCACTCGATCAGATGCTCATAGGTGCCCACCGGGGTCGAGCCTGTAGCCAGACCCAGAACACAGTCCGGCTTCAGGATTACCTGAGCGGCGAAAATTTCCGCTGCCTTTTTGGACATTTCCTGATAGTCTTTGCAGTGAATCAATTTCATGAAAACACGCTTCCTTTATGTAATGATAGTAGGAGCCGCCCGGAAGAGTTCAGATCCTCCGGGGATTTTCTGTTTATATTATACCACATCCCCCCTCCAAGGTCAAGTTCATCGGCCCGGGAAACCAGGCCCGGGAGGGGGCGCGCCCAGGGGATTCCCTCTGCAATTCCTGTAAATTGAGAAAATATGCCGCCGGGAACTTTAGATTTCGAAAATCCGTACGATTAGTTTAATTGATAGGCTTTGTAAACAGCATCCATCCAGGTCTGTCCGGAGCCGCGAATGGAGTGAACGTAATGAAAATAAATCCGATTTCTTCCTACAACACGTATAAGTCCTCCTATAAAAGGACAGTCCAGCGGGCAGCGTCTCTGACGCAGGCGGAGGGCGCGGTTAAAACCGACACCATCTCCTTCAGTCCCGAGGCGGTGGAGCAGCGGGAAATCAGCCAGACCGCCGGAAGCATCCTGCGGGATATGAACCGTCCGGAAAGCACGTCCCGTCTGCTGGCGCTCCAGAAGGCTGTGGAAAACGGTACCTACCGGGTTTCCGCCGACGAGCTGGCGGACGCAATTTTAAGCAGGGCATACTTCGGCTGAGCAAGCCGCCTGCGGTCATAAGGGGGAGCCAATGGGAAGAGAAGCGCTGGAGGCTTATCTGAGCTTTCTGGAGGAATACGCCGGGTTTTTCGAGGAAACCGCCCGGCATGAGGAGGAAAAACAGGCCGACCTGAAATCCAACCAGATCAAGCGGATCGAAGCGGCCCTGTCCCGCCAGCAGGCGGTGGTTATGGAGATGTCCAACCTGGAAAAACGCAGGGACGCCCTCCAGCAGGCCGCCGGCCTGGGGCAGGCGGATTTCCGGGAAATCGCCGGACAGCTGGAAAACGGGGAGCGGGAGCGATTCCTCCAGGCGGTGGAGCGGCTCCAGGCAGCGGTCACCGGCCTGCGGCAGAGCAACGCCCAATCCATGGAGCTTGCCCAGGATCGGCTGGACGTGATCTCCACCCTGCTGCCGGAGCTTCCCAGGGAAACCTATTCCCCCTACACCTCCCGGAAGGGGCCTGACCACGGGAAGAGCAGCCTTTTTAATTCGAAAATTTGAGGGTTCCCCCACGGGAGCCCCGATTGTCTGACAGGAGTGTGAACGATTTATGCGTCCTACTTTTTTAGGCTTTGAAACCTGCCGGCGGGGCCTGGCCGTCAACCAGAAGGCCAAGGACATTACCGGCAATAATATCGTAAACTGGGATACGGTCGGCTATACCCGCCAGCGGGTGGATATGGTTTCCGTGGCCCCCAACACCACCGCCACCCGCTATGGGATGCCGAAAACGGATCTGGCCGGCCAGGGCGTGGATTTGACCGGCATCGCCCAGATTCGGGATCCCTTTCTGGATAAGCGGTTCCGGGAGGAATACGGCCAGTCCAGCTACTTCTCCAAGTCCACCGAGCTCCTGAAGGATATTCAGGAGGCCATCAAAGTATATGCCCCCAGCTCTGACGAAAATTCCACCAGCGGCACCCTGGCGGAGGCCATCACCAGCTTCGCCAACGCCCTGACCAATGCCGCCGGGGAGGCGGACAGCGACTCCCTGGCGAACCTTGTGGCTGTCTCCGCCAAGAACCTGACCGAGCTGCTCCACGATCTGAGCGGCCGGCTGGATCAGACGGAGGCCCAGGCCAAATACGATATGAAGGACGCCGTGGACGCCTACAACAGCTACGCCGAGAAGCTGGCGGCAATCAACCTGGTCATCCGGGATAACCTGAACACCTACGGCGCCAGCGAAACCTACGCGCCTAACGAGCTGCTGGATGAGCGGAACCTGCTGCTGGATGAGCTGGCCCAGTTCGGGGATCTGGAGATCTCCATCGACAAGGACGGTATGGTCACCGCCACCATGGACGGCTATGAGGTGGTCAAGGGCGGCGTGGCGGATCGGATCCAGCTCACCGAGAATATCAACGGGACCATGTCCATGCGCTGGAACAAGACCGGCAAGGCGGTCAATCCCAAGACCGGCTCCCTCCAGGCATATCAGGACTATGTGAACGGCGCGGGCCCCAACATGGATGAGAGCGGCGAAACCACCGAGCGGGGCATCCGTTACTACCGGGACCGGCTGGACACCTTCGCCCGGGTGTTTGCCACCGAGATGAACAGCATCATTCCCACGCTGAAAACAGACGGGGAGAACAACGACAACGGCACGCCGGATCGGGACTACAAGATGCTCTTCGGCGCCCGGGTGGAGCGTCCGGACGGTACCCGGGAGACCACGGTGGATATGCCCATCACCGCCGCCAACATCGCCCTGAGCGACGCCTGGCTGGAGGATCCCACCTACGTTATCTACGACAAGACCCAGAGCCAGTCCAGATATTACCTGCAGATGGTGGATGTGCTGACCAACTCCGACTACCATACCAAGTTCAACAGCGCCGGGGAGAACTACGAGGGCTGCTTCATCGAATACGTTAACGACTACGCCATTACCCTGGGAACGGATATCAGCTACAATTCCGGAAGGCAGTCGGCCACCGCAACCTCCGCCAATACCATGATGGACCGGCGGGACGAGGTTTCCGGCGTGAACTACGATGAGGAAACCCAGTCCATGATGGTCTACAGCAAGGCGTACCAGGCCATTGCCCGGGTGCTCACCACCATGGATGAGGCGCTGGACGTGCTGATCAACAAGACCGGCCTTGTGGGCCGCTGATCCGTTTGACGCGGTCGCTTTGACCGCTTCGTAAGAGAGGAGACATGGAAGATGAGAATCAGCAACCGGATGCTTTCCCGGAACTATGTACGGGTTCTCCAGGATAATACCTACCGGGTGGCCAACAGCCAGCGGCAGATCACCACCAATCAGAAATATCTGAATATGTCCGACAATGTGGCGGACTGCGCCCGCTCCCTGCGGGCGGATCAGCAGGTGCAGAACCTGACCCGCCAGATGAAGGGCATCGAGTTTGCCCTGGGCGGGCTGGATGCGGCGGATGATTCCCTCCAGGGGATTTCCGACGTGTTCATTCAGGCCTACGGAGAGCTGACCAATGCAGTCAACCTGCTGGGCAGCAACAGCGAAACCATTGACAAGACCAAGCTGGCCGCCATGGCCAACGTGATCAACAGCCGGAAGGAGGAGATCCTCCAGCTGAGCAACACCCAGTATTCCGGCAAATATCAGTTCAGCGGCACCAGCAGCGCGGAGCCTCCCTTCAAGTACGACGCGGAGAACGGCCTCACCTACAACGGCGCCAAGGTGGATGAGATTTACAAGAACGAAGTGACCGGCGAGCTCTGCCACAAGGTGCAGGCGCGGGATGAGGATGGAAATCTGCAGTTTGAGGCTGACGGCGTTACTCCTGTCATGGTGGAGAAGGTCATCCCCCGGGACGAGGAGATTTACCTGGACGTGGGCCGGGGCATTCAGCTGAAAGCCAATGAGGTGGATCCCGCCACCGCTTTCCAGATCTCCTTCTCCGGACTGGGGATGCTGGGCTACGGCACCACCCGGGACGACGAGACGGGCATAGAGATGTCCAACAACCTCTACGGCCTGCTGGATCAGGTGGAAACCACCCTGAACAAGCTGGCTGGCCGGACCGGGCTGGAGGAAGGCGAGACGGTTGAGGATCTGACCAAGGAGCTCTACTCCCTCTACGGTCATGTGAAGGATCGCCATGACAGCGTGATCAACACCCTGACGGATCTGGGCGGCCGGGTCACCTTCCTGGAGAACATCACCACCCGGCTGACGGATCAGGTAGGCACCCTGGAAAACCTGAAGCTGAGCCTGGTGGGCGTTGACACCACCGACGGCGCCGCCGCCAAGGAGCTGGCTGACCATATGTACGCCTACAACGCGACTTTGCAGCTGGGGGCGAGCATGTTCCAGACCTCTCTGCTGGA
This sequence comes from Oscillospiraceae bacterium, assembly GCA_022791945.1. Lineage (GTDB taxonomy): Bacteria > Bacillota > Clostridia > Oscillospirales > Ruminococcaceae > Paludihabitans. The sequence continues at coordinate 18,797 of JAAVZY010000066.1, forward strand.
CTTCCTGAAGGTTTGATGTATTTCGGTTTCAATAGAGATATTTTGATGTTGAGTGGTGAGAGACAATGATGCAGCAGCTACTACAGATTACTTCGACGCCCATAGAGTACCAGCTGAAGATAGAGCCTGCCCGTCTGGAATTCAATCAGGCGGATAATCCCAAGGGCGATATTTCCCAGCAGACGGTGCGTCTGAATCTGGCCTCCCAGAATACCAAGGTGCGGCTTGACACCATGGATATGCGCAGGAGCCTAGGCTTCCAGACCAATATGGATCGCGCCTACGCAGGCGCGCAGGCCGGCCGCTCCAACTTTCAGGAGTTCCTGGCAGAGCAGACCCGCACTGCCAACGCCCTGGCCAACGGCGCTCCGGACGGTTTGAAGATTGCCGACGTGATGCGTCAGCGGATGCTGGAGCAGCCCCAGTCCTATACGGTGTTCCTGCCCAGCACCGGGCCGGATATCTCCTGGGTGCCTGCGGAGCTGAACATTGACTATCAGCCCGGCCAGGTGAGCATGGACTGGCAGACCATGCGGAACGTGATGGAATACGTTCCCGGAAAATATCACATGGAGATAGTCCAGTATCCCAAGGTCGAGGTGGAGTACCTGGGCGAGCCCCAGTATATTCCCCGCAGCGCGGATCCCAACTATGTAGAGCCTGCTGAGTAGGCTTTCGGCATGTTTACTGCGGGGGTGTTTCAAAAAGCGGCGCTTTTTGAAACACCCCCTATTGTTATTTTTTCAGAAACACCCCGCGGGGAGCACCCCGGATTCTGTAAAGGAAAGGCTGGAGGCTTGCTATGAAAATCGAGACACGGGATTTTGGAACCATTGAAATAGATGAAAAGGATGTGCTCACCTTCCGGCAGCCGATATACGGCTTTGAGCAGCTGACGAAGTACGTGATTCTCACCGACGAGGAGATGCGGCAGGATTTTATCTGGCTCCAGTCCCTGGAGGACGCAGACACCTGCTTTATTCTGGCGGATCCCTCCCTGCTGGATATTGAGTATCATCCGGTATTCCCCTCCCGGCTGCGGGAGCTGCTGGGGGAGGGGGATGGGATCTGCTGGTGCATCGTCACCATTCCCGCCAAATTTGAGAAGGCCACGGTGAACCTGAAAAGCCCGGTGGTGGTGAATCCGGCTCAGAAGTGCGCGGCCCAGGTGATACTGGAGGGGGATTATCCCATCCGGCAGCCTCTGATGTCGGGCGGGGAGAGGAAGGAGAAGGTAAAATGCTGATTTTGACAAGAAAGCGGGGAGAATCCTTCCTCATCAACGATGATATAGAGCTGGTGATCAGCGACATTTCCGGCGACCAGGTGAAGATTGGCATCAAAGCGCCCGCCAGCTATAAGATCCTCCGGAAGGAGCTGGTTCAGACCATTGAGACAAACCGGCTGGCGGCCAAGGGCCCCTCGGCAGTGCAGATGCACAGCCTGATGGAACAGCTGAAGCGCTCCCGCCCCGAGGGCTCCGGGGACAAAGAGTAAAAGGGCAAGGCCGCGAGAGCTCTGCCCAAGGGTCAAAGCCTGCGGCTTTGACCCTGCGCGCCTCTCGCCAAGGGGAAGGGATTCCCCTTGGATTCCCGTCTTTTTAAGGGCGTGGAAGGGGTGGGGGTTCAAGTCTGTACAGACTTGTTACTCCCTGCCTCCCTGGTACTTACCGCAGGGACGATCGCCCGCCTACCCATTTTTTCGTAAAGAAAAAATTCATCCCCATAGGCGGCGCAGGAAGTCCCCCGCACGCAGGAGGGAGCTTTTTTCTTTACGAAAAAAGCGTCCTGCGGGAATCAGACTGCCTGCGTGGCAGAAAGCCGGAAGTCTGTACAGACTCAACCCCACCCCTTTTCCGCCCTTAAAAAAGCCCTTCAAAAATTACGGGTTCCAAGGGGATTTAATCCCCTTGGCGGGAGCTCGAGGGCTCTGCCCTCGAGGTCTGAGCCTGTGGCAAAGACAACGCTTCCGCCCGGGCGGGCGGAAGCGTTGTTCAGAAGAGCTTGTTGGTTTTCCAGTGGAGCTGGTGGATGAATTCCTCCCAGCGGCCCCGGATGGCCTTGGGGAGGCTGGTGATCCGGCAGAAGCAGTTCTGTCCATTGATGCCGAACTGAAGGAGCCGTTTGACCTCCAGGGGGATCTGCTCAAAGGGAAAGGGCTCCTTCATGGTGAGGAAGAACCGCTGGCCCTGGGGGAGCTCTGTGGGAGTGGTGAACTCCATAGCGTCCTGGGCGATGCCGGTCAGGCGGACGTCGCAGTATTCCGGGAGGGGGACAGGCGGCTGCTTTTTGCGCCGGAAGAGGCCGCCCTGGGGCTTGGGGCTCTGGGCGTCCGGGATGTAGAGCTGGGCGGCGGCCTCCAGGGGAAACATATAGTATTTCTCAGTGTTGGGGGCAATGGTGTCCTGAACGGAGGTCAGGCGGATGAGCCGTTCCGAGGAAAGGTAGACCACGCCGGTGAAGGAATGGATCTCCTCGCCCCGGAAGACCCGGACGATCTCCAGGGGAGTGCCCATGCTGAACAGGGGCACGAACTCACTGGCGAAGTCAATGGACTGGTTTTCCACAGAAACCAGGGCTTGTCCGTTTTCCAGGACGGTTCCGTCGGCCATCTTCAGAATGGCCGAGAAGCTGGTCTTGTACTTGTTCGCGTAAATGTAAGTGCTGTCATTCATCTGGGAAAAGCTCCGTTCCTTTTAAGGCCCCGGGGACTCTGGCCCCGCGCCTCTGGCTTTTGATTCTATCATATACCTTTTTCCCCGGTTTGTATAGGGGAAACTTCGCAAAACAATGGGTCGAATCCCCGGGATTTGGCCCGAAGGAGGTATTCTCACCGTGAACATCCACGCCGCTGACGCCCTGGACAGGGCCGCCGGCCTGCTGGAACAGCAGCTGGCCCTCTTCCTGCAATACGAACAGCAGACCTTTCAGATCACCGCCGGAGCGCCGGAGCAGATTCCCTCCTGCATGGAGGAACGGCTCCGCCTGCAGCGGGAAATCGACTGGATCTCCCAGGAGCTGCGCGCCCTCTGCCAGGATCTTCCCGAGGGGGAGCAGATCCTCAGCGCGGTTTTCCGCAGCCGCAGCTGCCAGGAGCTTCCGCCTGAATACCGGGGCCTTTTTTCCCAGTCCATGGGCATCCGCGCCGCGGTCCAGCGGATTCAGGAGCTGGAGCCTCAGGCCCTGGAACGGATGGAATCCACCCGGGACAGCCTCCTGGAGCAGATCAAATCCATCAACCAGGGGAACGAGGCCGTAGTCTCCCGGTACTACCGGAGCACCAGCCCCAAGGCCGGGGAACAAAAGCGCACCTTTTTGAAGCTCTAAGCGCCTAGGATCTCTGCGTGTGCCGAAGGGCAAGGCCGCGAGACGCTGTCTTGCGCTCCGCGGTGCGTCGTTTCACGACGCACCTAGGAATTCGGCTTCGCCGAATTCTGAGATGCGCCGCTGGCGGCGCATCGTGGACGCGTCCCTTTGGAATCCCATTATTTTTATAAGGGCGGAAGGGGTGGGGTCAAGTCTGTACAGACTTCCGGCTTTCTGCCACGCAGACAGTCTGATTCACGCAGTACGCTTTTTTCGTAAAGGAAAAAGCTCCTTCCTGCGCGCGGGGTACTTCCTGCGCCGCTTGTAGGGCTGAATTTTTTCTTTACGAAAAAATGGGCAGGCGGGCGATCGGCCACGCAGGGAGTATCAGCGAGGAAGGCCCCCACCCCCCCAAAAAATTTACGGGAATCCAAGGGGATTTAATCCCCTTGGCGAGAGGCGCGCAGGGTCAAAGCCTGCGGCTTTGACCCTTGGGCAGAGCTCTCGCGGCCTTGCCCTGAGCAGACTGCACAGTGAGATTTTTTTCCGAAGAAACGATTGATTTTTTTTCGGAACAGACGATTATTTAAAATGACAGGTCTTTTTAGACAATTGACACCAGTTCGCAAGGAGGAAATCAATATGGCCTCGGTAAGCAGCTCCAATACCTTCAGCGTGGCTGCCCACAGCACCAACGGTATGTCCGGCCTCATCTCCGGCATGGATACGGACGGTATGGTCCAGCAGATGCTCGCCGGCACTCAGAACAAAATAGACAAGCAGGAGGCCCTTAAGCAGCAGCTCACCTGGAAACAGGAGATCTACCGCAATATCATCAAGGATATCAACAATTTCGGCAACAAGTTCTTCTCCTTTGACGCCACCACCAAGCTCACCAGCACGGACTTTTTCGATCAGATGATCTCCACCACCACCTCCACCGCCTTCAAGGTCAGCGGCAACGCCGACGCGGCGACCGGCATCACCAGCGTGCTGGTCAAGCAGCTGGCCGCCAACGCCAAGGCCACCACCACCGGCCAGGCCAGCAAAAACGCCCTGACCGGCAAAATGGACACCTCCCTGGCCAATCAGCAGCGGCTGGTTCTCAACGTAGGCAGCAGCGAGGTTGAGGTGGATCTCTCCCAGGTTGCCCGGGAGGCTGACGGGACCATCACCCAGGAGAACATGATCAAATACCTCAACGACCATCTGTCCGGGCTGAAGGCCGAAGCCTCTGAGGACGGCTCCCTGACCCTGACCTCCGCCTCCGGGCAGGAGATTCAGGTTTCCGGCAAGTCCGACGCCTACGCCCTGCATATGCTGGGCCTGAACGCCTACAGCTCCGGCGCCACTACCACTATTGACGGAAAAGAGGCCAAGGTGCTCGGCGGCAAGCTCTCCCTGGACGGGAAGATGGATTTCCAGATCACCGTGGACGGCGTGAGCAATATGGTCGAGGTGAATGTGCAGGATCTGATCGGCGGCAATCTCACCGATCTGAACGAGCAGCTGAAGAACCTCTACGGCACCCTCAACAATGGCAATACGCCCATGGTGCAGGCGAAGATTGAGGATGGAAATATCCAATTTGTGATAGCCGGCGGCGACAAGAAGGCCAGCGGCCATCAGGTGCAGTTCCGCGGCGATGACTTCGCCTCCGGAATGCTGGGCATCTCCAACGGGCAGTCCAGCCGGATCAGCACCACGGTTGCTTTGAAGGAGGCCAACCTGAGCACGCCCCTCTACGGGGACGAGTTCAAATTCAACATCAACGGCGTGGATTTCAGCTTCACCAAGGACGACACCATCTACACCGTGATGCGGACCATCAACAACAGCGGCGCAGGCGTCCGGATGACCTATTCGGCCCTGAGCGATCAGTTCTCCATTGAGTCCACCACGGCGGGCTCCGGCGACAAGATCCGCATGAGCCAGTCCCAGGGCAACCTGCTGACCGCTATCTTCGGCAGGACCGCCAGCGGCGATGTCAATATAGAGGCTGCGGATACAGCCGTCAGCTCCGTGGCCGGCACCGGCGATCTCACCGGCGACGCCCCCAGCAAGGATCTGGAGGATACGGAAGATGGCATCTTCACCATGTATGTCAACGGCAGCAAGGTGCAGGTGCGGGTTTCCGACGCGGAAAGCACCAACGATATACTCAAGCAGATCAACAAGTCCCTTCAGCAGCGCTTCGGCTACGTGGACGGAGATCCCGCCGGAGACGCCAAGAGCAGGAAGCAGGCCATTGAGCTCAGCTTGGACGGAGACGGGAAGATCGTTGTTCACACCCGAAACAATGCGGCCGTGTCCTTTGACGCAGCCGGAACTGACAATAAGAAGGATCTCTCTGTCCTGATGGGGCTGGCCGGAAAAGACAACTTCATCTCGGATGATGCGATGGACACCGGCGCCTATGCCGAGCTGAAGGCGGCGGGGGTCACACTGCTGAAGGACGCCGACGGGAATTCCACCGGGCGGCTGGCCATCGGCACGGGCTTTGACGCGTCGAAGATTACAGATCCGGAGGCTCAGAAGCTCTTCAAGCAGCTGTTCGGCGTGGATGCCGCAGACGTCCAGCTGGGCACCGGCAAGGCGGCTGATACAGATACCTTCATTCAGGAGGGCCACAACGCGGTCGTTGAGATCAACGGGGTGGAAACCGAGCGGAGCAGCAACAATTTCACCATCGACGGTCTGAACTACGAGCTGAAAACCGTTACCGCCGGGTATGAGGACGCCGTGCAGGGCGCAGACGGCATCTGGAGAGACAAGGACGGGAATGCAATCACCGTCCGTGCCGAAACCGTCACCACGGAGCGGAACATTGACGGCATTGTGGATGGGCTGAAATCCTTTGTGGAGGACTACAACAAGCTGGTCCTGAGCCTGAACGAAAAGCTCCAGGAGGACGCCAACTACCGGAAGTACGCCCCCCTCACCTCCGCGCAGAAGAAGGAGATGTCTGATCGGGAGGTGGAGCTCTGGGAGGAGAAGGCCAAAGAGGGCCTGATCCGCAATGACAACGACATCAGCATCATGCTCACCTCTCTGCGGCAGGCGCTCTACCAGAAGCCTGCGGGCTCCAAGTACGCCCTCTACGACTTTGGCATTGAGACGGTATCCGGTCTTGCGGACAAGGCGATCCAGGGCACTCTGACCATCGACGAGACAAAGCTCCGCCAGATGATCACCACGGATCCGGAATCCCTCCGCCAGCTCTTCACCGACAGCGCCGACGGTCTGGCCGCCAAGATGAAGACTGCTATTGACAAGGCTGCAAAGACCAGCTCCGGCTCTCCCGGCACGCTGGTTCAGCTGGCCGGCGTCTCCGGCTACGGCACAGACAAGAACAATACCATTACCAATCAGATCAACAGCATCAACGAAAAGCTGAAGCAGCTGAACAGCCAATACGAAAAGGAGCGGACCCGCTACTGGAACCAGTTCAACCAGATGGAGCAGCTGATCCAGCAGATGAACTCCCAGAGCACCTGGCTGGGCAATATGTTCGCCTCTTAACGAAAAGGCGCCGGGAACGAGGAGTGAGCCAATGCAGAGGAATCCGTATCAGGCCTACCAGCAGCAGTCGGTTATGACCATGACGCAGGGGGAAATGCTGCTGAAGCTCTACGACGAAACCATCAAGCAGCTCTCTGCCGCGGAGATTTTCATGGGAGAGGGCAGCATCGAAAAGACCAATCAGGCCCTGCAGAAGGCCCAGAAGATTGTCAATCATCTCCGGGCCACCCTGGATTTTCAGTATGAGATTTCCAATCAGCTGGCCGCGCTGTACGACTACTTCGTGCGCCAGATCGTAGCCGCCAACATTAAGAAGGACGTGGCCCTGATCCAGGAGGTCCTGCCCATGGTAACCGAGCTGCGGGACACCTTTGCCCAGGCTGCCAAGCAGTCCCACGTTTAGAGTGGGTGGGTGAGTGAGGGGGAAGGCCGCGAGACGCCGTCTCGCGCTCTGCCAAAGGGATGCGTCCCTTTGGAATCCCATCCTTTTTAAGGGCGGAAGGCGGGGTGGGGGTAAGTCTGTAGAGACTTCCCTCCTCCTGCCGCGCAGATGGTCTGATTCACCCAGTACGCTTTTTTCGTAAAGAAAAAAGCTCCCGCCTGCGTACGGGATGCTTCCTGTGCCGCACGGGGAGTCTGTGCAGGTTTTTATATGGTTGCACAAAATCCCGCCGGATTTCTGGCGGGATTTTTCTGGATGCTCCAAAAGAAGAAATTTTTGCTTCAGCCTCTTTCAAACTGCGGAATCTGTCCGATATATATAAATAGAGTTATTGAATCTTTTCGTTTCAATCTTTCTCTTTCGGGCAGAGCGCCCGGAACCCCTTTTGGAAAGGAAGCCTTCAAAAAGGCATGGTGAATGGATAATGGAACTGTTCCGCTCGAAGGCCTTCAACGCTATGGAGAGCAGCCTTTACGCCCTTCAGCTGCAAACCCAGGTGAGCGCCCAGAATCTGGCCAACCTGGAAACTCCCGGCTATAAGGCAAAGACCGTTTCCTTTGACGACGTGTTTAAGAACACTCAGAGCAATCATTATAAATTCCGGGCCCGCATCTATGAGGATGAAACCGGCTCCATCCGCCCCGACGGGAACAACGTGGATTCCGACGTGGAGGAGCTGAAGGTGGCCAAGGCCTACATCCAGTCGGTTTATCTGATGCAGAAGATCAGCGGCCAGTTTACAAACGTGCGCTACATACTGGAGAACGCCCCGAAATAACCCAAGAGGAGGAATGGTAGCATGGCCTTTCTGACTACAATGGACATCACCGGCTCCGCCCTGACAGCAGAGCGGTTTCGTATCAATATTATTTCCCAGAACCTGACCAACATGGAGACAACCCGCACCGAGAGCGGCGAGCCCTACCGCCGGAAGCAGGTGGTCTTCCAGGAGCGGGCGCTGACCTTCAGCGACATCCTCAAACGGAAGGGCGCCGAGCTTCAGCGGGGCGGCGTGGAGGTCGCCGAAATCGTGGAGAGCCAGGCGGATTTTATCCCCAAGTATGACCCCTCTCATCCGGACGCGGACGAGGACGGCTATGTGATGCTTCCCAACGTGAACCGCGCCGAGGAGCAGATCGACCTGATGGCGGCCAGCAACGCTTACGTGGCCAACCTGACCGTCCTTGAGGTTATCAAGTCCATGGCGATGAAAACCCTGGAAATCGGCAAATAATTTTGACGGGAAAGAAGCACCGGAAGCCCAGGCGCCGGTGCTTTTTATCTGTTGTTTACAAAGGATGTGATCTGGTGGAACTTATCATCGATGCGGAGTATTTTTCTCAGCGGATCCAGTGCTCCCGGGACGATAAAGAGGAATGCCTTTACACAGTGCGCCTTCTGCTGGAGCTGGCGGTTGCCGCCCGGGAAAAGGGAATCCTGGCCCTGGATCAGATGATGGAGGAGCACCCCGCCCGGTATTCCTCCCCCTTCCTGCGGAAGGCGGTGCAGCTGATTGTGGACGTGGGAAACGCGGATCACATCCGCAAGGTGCTCTACAACACCATCTTTGCATCCAACTATTTCGGGCGGAAGTTTCTGACCTCTGTGGTGATCACGGAGACGGTGCTGGCCATCCAGCGCCAGGAGGATCTGGATTATATCTTCCGCTCCCTGATCCCCTCCTATTTCGGGATGGAGTTTGAGCGGAACGCGGTACAGGTTTACGAGCGGTACCGGGCCCTGCGGCCCAAGCCCAAGAAGGAGCAGAAGGCTCCCGAGGAAGGCGCTGAATTGTGAAACCTGCGGCCCCGGCATTAAGCGCCGGGATTTTCAGCCGATTCATATATTAGGGGAGCTGTACGGCATAGGGCTCCCAGACCGCTGGCCCGACAGGGCTGGTCTTTGCGAAAGGAATGATCAGACCGATGAAAATAGGAAAAAAGCTGAGACGGATCTGCGCCGCAGCTGTGGCGGCGGCAATTGGCCTCACCAGCTGGCAGACGTTTTTGCCGGAACTGGTGGAAGCGGCCAGCGGAGACTATTATGTGAAATTCGTGAACCTTGGTTCCTCTGAATACAGCGATTATGCGGAAGTGGTTATGGGCGAATCGGTTGACACGGTTGCCAACATACCGCCGCTCTATGAATATGCACCGGACGCTTTCCGGATTGTAAGCGCCAGAAAGGCCTCTGACAACTCAGAGATTACCCCGATTCCCGCATTTTCAGAAGTTATGAGCGTACCTGATCGAAGCAAAAAAAATGTTACCATCCAGACAATTTATAATGCAAGCATTGAGGAACGGCTTTATAATATCGATCCTATTTTTAATGCATCTCTTTCGCAGTCTACGTATGGCTTGATTCAAGGTGTAACATATACGCAGGATGAGAGCGATCCCAAAAAACCTGCGAAGGATCCTGATGGTAATGATCTGATTAATGAGAAAGATGAAGCTGGCACGACAGCCACCGTAGCGGGAAGCCAGGGCTCAAGTGGAGGAACAATCTCAATTATTGAATCCAGCTCAATTACATTGGAATTCGACGATGACACATTTCTATACTATACTAACGACGGTATACGCGTGTTTGATGGCAAATTGAAGGTATCCGATGCCGCAGGAGAAGAGGCTACCGGCAATTTTACTGGATATGATCAAGCGCTGGTTGAAACTGGTACTACATCTCCAACAGGTTTCATTGTTACATTAAATAGTACGGCGGCATCTAGTCCTCAGATTCGGTTGAACGTCTTAATGCCTACTAGAAAGTCCTATAAGAAAGGCACGAAGATTACCATCGTATTTCGACCAGAATCCGTTACGGGCGTCCGTTTGCTGGTGATTCCTCCGAAGGTTGCGGTTAACCGTCTCGCTGCGGAAATTCGTGACAATTTTGAGGATTTTGTAGAATTTGGAAACGCCAATGACAATCGGCTGAATATTACTACCTCCTTTGATCTCGCGCAGATTGTTCAGCGCTTCAATTTCCGAAAAAACGGCGGCTTCCGGGTTAAGTGGGAGTGGGAAACCAATGTTGAGTCGGCGAAGGCCTGCCTCAGTATTGATCAAAGAGAGTCCCTGGATGATACCGTTCTGGCAGACTTGGTTGAACGGCCTTTGGATGATGTCAACGGCAAGCTGAAAGCGACCGTTGTCTATACCTCCACGGATGGAAAAAGAACAATGGAATCCGAGCCGATTTATATTGACGTGATTATCCGCGGCCGCGGCGTTCTGCCTACCATTAACGCATTATCGGCCATTCGCGGCTATTATGACGAAAAAGAAAATCTGCGAAAGGATCAGGACGTCAGTATTACCTACAACGTGTTCCCCGACGTTCTGGACGTCTACGATGGAAGCGTGAGAGGATGGAAAATAGAGGAAAACGATACCCGCGCACCTTATCAGACCACTGGCCGTTTGAATTTCGGCAGCGGTGTTTCCGCCGCCACCAGCGCAAAAATCGAAGTGACCGGCAAGGGCGGGGTGGACATTTTTCTGGCGGATAATCCAACCTCACGCTACGAGCCTGGGACCGTCATTGAAAATCCCAGCATGACCGGGCCGGAATCCCATAAGGCCTTCAATATCAAAGCAACTTCAGCCGGAACCGCTACCATCGTTGTTACCTTCTATAATGCGGATGGGGTTGCTTTCGGGCGAACGCTGACCCACTCCTTCACGATTAGAGATACTTCGCCAAGTCATGACGGCCGAATGCTGAAAATAGACACAAAAGCCTTCATAGACGATACGGCGGACGAGGCCACAAGAGAACGATTTGATAAGGTATACCCACAAGGTATGGTCGATTTTGACTTTGACAAAGATACCTATGAGTATGCAGTCACAATGCCATGGGCAGTTTCAAAGATTCTTTTGCAGCCAAGCTATTTCCACCCGAGCAATTTTAACGGAAAGATTGCTGTTGACTGGGACGATGGATTTGAGCACGGCCAAGTGGAGTTGGACAATGGCGGTCTGGGAACAACCCCCGAAATTCCGCTGACGATTGATCGCCCTATGATTATCCATGTAGTCGGTCAGGCGGAGGATCAGACGAAAACCTCCTATACGCTGACCTTCACCCGTGTTTCCAAAAGCAACAATAACTTTCTGGAAAGCCTGAGCGCGATTACCCGAGAGGATAAGGTAGAGCACATTGAAGATCCAGATTTGGAGATGCAGTACACCTATTCCTTCAGCCTGCCCTATGCCTATCATGATAAGCCTCTGGATATCAAAGCGATTACGCAGAACGACTGGGCTTCCAAGCCGGAAATTACCGTAACGCCTATAGAGGCGGAATCCAAATCCATTTTGACACGGATCAAGCAGTTTTTTAACAGCAGTGAAAAAACCATTTATCCCAAATGCGTCAAAAATGAGGAGACAGACGAATGGGAAGGCCGGAACGTCGTTTCTGTTAAAGTAAAAAGCGAATCCGGCGTTGAGCTTGAGTATATTGTAAATATCACCATTGAGGATCCCAGCGAGGACAACGATCTTGTCCAGCTGGACGTCTACCGGCAGGAAACCGGGGAGCCGCTCAGCTTCGATAATAAGGTGACGTTTACCCCAACGGGCCTGGACTACTACCTCACCGTCCCCTACAGCACCAAAGAGCTGCGGTTTGACCTTCTGCCCAATGACGAAAAGGCAACCCATGTCTGGATCCAGCATCCCGAAGTCTACCGTAAGGAAAACAACATTAAGGAGAAGGACGGCTGGGAGGAGCGGCGGTATACCCAGAAGGGCACGCCCGTTGCCCGTGTGGTTAAGATTCCTTTCAGCGATCCCATCAAGGACAACGAAAAGAAGTTTGACTTCCGTTTTGACGTTACCGCCGAGAGCGAGGATCGCCGGGATATCCCCTACACCGTCCACGTGGAGCGGGCAGACCCGGACATCAATGCCCGGCTGGCCTCCATGGCGGTCACGGACGCGGATACGGACGCGCCGGTGGAGAGCTTCTCCTTCAACCCCCAGAAGCTGGAGTATGATTTCACCGTTCCCTTTACCACTGCGGCAGTGGTCGTCTCCCCGGTGGCTCAGTCCGAGCTGAGCAAGGTGATGGTGGACGACGCGGGCATCTCCGAAACCTATCCCGGCCGCGCCATCAATCTTAAGGAAGGCGTCGTGACCACGGTCAACGTGAAGGTCACCCCCGAGGGCGGCACCAAATACGAGCAGACCTATGTCCTCCGGATCCGCCGGGAGCTTCCCAGCACGGACGCCCGGCTGCAGAGCCTGGTGGTCAACGGCGGTGAGAACATGACTCCCGTTCCCTTCCTGCCCTCCCACACCACCTATAACGTGGTCATTCCCGAGGGCACCAAGGGCTATACCATCACCGCCGTTCCCGTGGAGCCTCACGCCACCATCACCATCGACGGCAAGGCTGTGGAGAACGGCCAGCCCTCACAGACCATTGTCAGCACAGAGGGCAACAGCCGCATTAAGATTGTGGTAACCGCCCAGGACGGCCGCACCACCAAGACCTACACCCTCAACGTTCGGGACTACAACCTGATCAAAAAGAGCAGTGACGCCACCCTCTCCGCCCTTGGCGTAAACTATGCGGATATGGCGCCCAGCTTCCGTCCCAACCGGGAGGACTACGAGCTCTATGTCAAGCCGGACGCCATGGGGATTGATCTCACGCCGGAGCTTTCCGACAGTCGATCCACAATGAAGGTTTACAGCGGCAGCCGCCAGATGACTGCCTATGACGGGGTTTATTCCGGCTCCCTCATCGAGGAGGAAAACGTCTTTACCATCGACGTGACCGCCGAGGACGGCACCACTACCAAGAGCTACACCCTCACCGTCTACAAAAACGACGAGGAGAAGCAGGGCCACATGCGTCCCGTGACCGCCGATGTGGTGGATTTCAGCGAGAATCCCATTGTGATCGATATCACCAACTATTCCGTCATTGACGCCAGTGTCTTCAATACTCTGAAGGTGGATTATCCCGAAAAGACCATCATCTTCCAGGGCAACGACTATACCCTCCAGATGCGGGGGCGGGATATTGCCGGGCTGGTGCCCTACAATACCACCTACGATCTGAAGCTGCTGTTCACCACCCCGGAGGAGAACCTGATCCGGGACGCCCTGTGGGATCTGAACGCGGATCCCCGGCAGTACATGGAGGATCTGGAGCCGGTGTTCCTCTACTTTGACGATCACACCGCTCTGCCCGGCAAGATGCTGCTCACGGTTCATCTGGGCCGTGCCTACAGCAACGATCAGCTCTTCTGGAACTACTACAACAGCGAGCGGGATCGGCTGGACTATTACGGCTATGTGCGTTCCAACGCCCAGGGCAGCTTCAGCGTGGCAATCAACCATTTCAGTACCTATATCATTACCAAGGAGCGGATCATCGGAGCGGAAAGCAAGGTCGGCCTTACCTATGGCGGAGCGTCCACCACCTCTCCGGGGGCAGCGGACGGGAGCGCCGGCGGCGATCCTGGCAAGAACAATCCGCAGACAGGTGTGAATGAGTGAGTAAATCAATGAAAACTGGCAAAAAGACTGGCAAGAAGGTTTTTCTGGGCGTCCTGATCACCGTGCTGGTTGGCGCTGTGGGCCTGCTGGGCTTCGGCGCTTTCAGGATGCTCCAGGAGAGCGGGGCGCTGTCCCCCGTAGCTGCCGGCGCTTCCTCCCAGCCGGAGGAAGCGCCGGAGGAGGGCAGCCCGCCTCCCGGAATTCTGGGAGGCCTCCCCGCGGCGGAGGTGCAGGCGGATGTGCTGGATAATCTGGCCTTTGCCTTTAACAAGAGCAAGGATGCGGTGGGCTGGATCCAGGTTCCCGGGACGGATATCAACGGCCTGATCATGCAGGCCGGGGATAACTACTATTATGAGCGCCGGAACGAGGACGGGGATTACGACGTCTACGGCTGCTACTTTGCGGACTATGAGTGCGCCTTTGGGAGCCGGGAGGATTTTTTGCAGAATACCATTGTCTATGGGCACGGGAATTCTACGGATAATCCGGATGGGAAGCGGTTTTCCCAGCTGTTCCGGTTCACGGATCCGGCCTTTGCCAGGGAGCACCCTTATGTGTATATCAGCACCATGGAGGGCCGGTTCGCCTTTGAGATTTTCAGCGTGTGCTATACGGATACCAGCTTCAATTATATTCAGGTGGAGATGGACGACGGGCAGAAGCTGGCTTTGGCCCAGCAGGCCCAGGCGCTCTCCCTGCATGATTACGGGATTACGGTGCAGGAGAGCGATCGGCTGCTGACCCTGTCCACCTGTTCCATGGTAGGGGACACGGACGGTACAAAGCGCTTCATCCTCATGGGCCGCCTCTGCCCGGAAGGAACGCCGGAGAGCCAGGAATGAGAGCTCTCTGCGTGTGCGGAAGGTCAAGGCCGCGAGACGCTGTCTCGCGCTCTGCCAAGGGGGCCTGGCCCCCCTTGGATTCCCATTATTTGAAGGGCTTTTTTAAGGGCGAAAAGGGGTGGGGTTGAGTCTGTACAGACTTCCTTGCTCCTGCCCACACAGACAGTCTGATTCCCGCAGTACGCTTTTTTCGTAAAGAAAAAAGCTCCACCCTGCGTGCGGGATATTCTGTGCGCCGCACAGAGTCCCGAGCGTAACAGAACCCGCTCGAAACATCCTGCGTCGCAGTTTCTGCGGCGCCTATGGGGATGAATTTTTTCTTTACGAAAAAATGGGTAGGCGGGCGATCGTCCCTGCGGCAAATACCAGCGAGGCAGAAGCCGAAATCCCATACCCCTATAACCCCCAAAGAAGGGAATCCAAGGGGATTTAATCCCCTTGGCGGAGCTCGAGGCAGAGCCTCGAGGTCTTGAACGCTGCTGCTGGGGACGCTCCCCAGGCCGCCGCCCCGACGCTGTGCGTCGGGGCGGAAACGGTTCACCGCAAGGGACGTATCTCCGTACAGACCGAACCACAAAAGAACCGATCAACAGAAAGGGGGAAGAGCCCCGTGCTTGCATCCCTGGAAAACGTAACCCGTTATTTCGGCGATCGCCTGATCCTGGAAAACGTTTCAGCCGTGGTGGAGGACGCCGACCGGATCGGTCTGGTGGGCGCTAACGGCATTGGAAAATCCACCCTGCTGCATCTGCTCTGCGGAAAGCTGGCTCCGGATGAAGGAAGCGTCAGCCTGACCAATGATCTGACAGTGGGTTTTTTGGAGCAGAACAGCGGCTTAACCGGCAGCAGTGACATTTATACAGAAATGCGGGGCGTGTTCAAAGTCCTGCTGGAAACCGAGCAGCGCCTGCGGGAGATGGAAGCCGCCATGTCCGCTGACCACGGAACCGAGCTGGACGAGGCCTATTCCCAGCTTGCCTCCTGGTTTGAGCTCCAGGGAGGGTATGAGATCGACGTCAAAATCAAAACCGTCCTGAACGGCATGGGCTTCGAGGAACGAGCCTGGAGCCAGGAGATCAGCTCCCTCTCCGGCGGGGAAAAAACCCGCCTGGCTCTCGCCAAGCTCCTGCTGGAGGAGCCGGGCCTGCTGATCCTGGACGAGCCCACCAACCATCTGGATTTCCGCACCCTGATGTGGCTGGAGGAGTACCTCCAAGGCTATCGGGGCGGATTGCTGGTGGTTTCCCATGACCGGTATTTCCTGGATAAAATGGTGACGAAAATCTGGGAAATCGAGAACAAAACTGTTGTATCCTATAAGGGAAATTACACAAAGTATAAACAGCTCCGGGAGGAGCGGATCACCCGGCTGGAAAAGGAATACGAGCAGACCATGGAGCGGATCGCGGCCATGAAGGACTTCGCCCAGCGGAACATTGTCCGGGCCACCACCTCTAACATGGCCAAAAGCCGGCTCCACCAGCTGGAGCATATCGAAGTGGTGGAGCCGCCCTCCCGCCGGATCCCTACCCCCCACTTCCGGTTTGACTTTGAGCGCAACCCTGTAAAGGATGTGCTTTCCGTGCGGAATCTGACGCTGGCTGTGGGAGAGGGAGCGGATCGCCAGATCCTGTCCCAGCACATTGGGTTTGACGTCAGGCGCGGGGAGAAAATTGCGCTGATCGGCCCCAACGGAGTGGGCAAATCCACCCTGCTCCGCACCCTGATCGGCCAGCTGCACGCCCGGGGAGAGGTATACTGGGGGGATAAAGTGCGGCTGAGCTATTACGAACAGGAGAACCGCACCCTGCATCCGGAGAATACCGCCCTGGAGGAAATCTGGGGACGGTGGCCCCGGCTGGCGCCCCATGAGGCCCGGGGAATCCTGGGGCAGGTGCTGATTACCGGGGACAACGCCTTTAAGGAGATCGGGATCCTCTCCGGCGGGGAGCGGGCCCGGGTGGCGCTGGCGGTTATGATGCAGGAGCAGGGGAACGTGCTGCTTCTGGACGAGCCCACCAACCATCTGGATCTGCAGAGCAAGGAGGCCCTGGAGAAGGCGCTGATTGAGTTCCCAGGGACGATGATCTTTGTCTCCCATGACCGGTATTTCCTCAACACGATTCCCACAAAGATCTTTGAGCTGCACCGGGAGGGGCTGCGCATCTATCCCGGCAATTTCGACGCGTATCTGGCCCAGCAGGAGCGGGAGCGCCAGCAGCAGGCGCCCCAGGCAAAGCCGGCCGCCCCTGCTGAGGGGAAATCCTCCTATCGCTCCAAGCAGGAACGCGCGGAGCAGGCCAGGCGCCGCACCCGGCTGGCGGAGCTGGAGCGGCTGATCGGCGAAACCGAGGAGCGGATCCGCGCCCTGGAGGAGACGCTGGCCCTGCCCGAAACCGGCAGCGACTACCAGCGCCTGACGGATCTCTGCGCCGAGCTGGAGGAGGCCAAGACGCTCCATGAGACGTACTTCTCCCAATGGGCTGCCCTTTCGGAGGAGGGATAGCAAAGACCTCGGGGACTCTGTCCCCGAGGTCTTTGCTGCTAATACAGCAAGCGCGGGAGAGGGACGCTGTCCCCTGCTTGCATTATCTCTACAAAAATGGTATAATATCAAATAAGCCCGGAGGATTAGATGCTCCGGGGCCTGTCAACACTATATCAAAGGAGTGACCATCCCATGACCAAGGAAACCATCACCGTCAAAGGAATGTCCTGCGCGCACTGCGAGGCGCGGGTCAACAACGCGCTGTCCGCCCTGCCTGGTGTGAAGGACAGCAAAGCCAGCGCAAAGAAATCCAGCGTCACTGTCAGGTTTGACGAGACTGCCGTCACTCTGGACGCCATCCGAAACGCCGTCACCGAAGCAGGCTATACTGCGGAATAGCTGCCCGCCGGGAAAGGATTTGATATCATGACCGATTCTCCCGAAGCCCCTGATTCCTGCCAGCGGATCTCCCTGAAAATCGGAGGCATGACCTGCGCCGCCTGCGCCGCCAACGTTCAGAAGGCGCTTTCCAGGGTGGAAGGCGTGTCCGAAGCGGCGGTGAACATTGCCACCGAACAGGCGGCGGTGCTCTACGATCCGGAAAAGGCTGCCAAATCTCAGCTGGAGCAGGCGGTGAAGGACGCCGGGTACTATGTGATTGACCGGGCCATGTCTGCCGAGCTGGAACGGATCAGCAAGCAGAAGGAAATCCGCAGGCAGAAGGCTAAGCTGATCGTTGCGCTCTGCTTCGCGGTTCCGGTGTTCTACATTGCCATGGCTCCCATGATTCCCTTTGTGGCTCTGCCCTATCCGGCCACCCTTCATCCGGATCTCCATCCGGAGCTGTTCGCCCTCTGCCAGCTGGTGCTGGTGCTGCCGGTGATGGGGGTGGGCTACCGCTTCTATACAGGGGGCTACAGCGCCCTGTTCAGGCTGTCCCCCAATATGGACAGCCTGGTGGCAGTGTCCACCACCGCTGCTTTTCTCTACAGCCTGTATTCCACCATCCGGATCCTCCTGTTCCAGGAGGGGCATTTGGCCCACCATGGCCTGTACTTTGAGAGCGTGGCGGTGATCATCGCGCTGATCCTCCTGGGCAAATTCCTGGAGGCAAGAAGCAAGGGCAAAACCGGCGAGGCCATCCGCGCCCTGATGTCCCTTGCGCCCAAAACCGCCCGGATTCTGCGGGACGGTCAGGAGCTGGAGCTTCCCGCAGACGAGGTGCTCCGGGGGGATCGGGTGCTCATCCGTCCCGGGGAGCGTATGCCTGTGGACGGCGTGGTGAACGAAGGCCGGACCGCTGTGGACGAAAGCATGCTCACCGGAGAGAGTATGCCGGTGGAAAAGAACCCCGGCGACAAGGTCTATGCCGCCACCATCAACAAAAACGGCTCCATTGTCTACACGGCGGAGCGGGTGGGGGAGGACACGGCGCTTTCCCAGATCGTCCGAATGGTGGAGGAAGCCGCTGGCTCCAAGGCTCCCATCGCCCATCTGGCGGATCGGATCTCCGGCATCTTCACCCCCGCGGTCATGGCCATCGCCCTGGCTGCGGCCCTGATCTGGTACTTCGTCAAGGGGGATTTGGAATTCTCCCTGACCATTTTCATTTCCGTGCTGGTGATTGCCTGTCCCTGCGCCCTGGGGCTGGCGACTCCCACCGCCATCATTGTGGGAACCGGAAAGGGCGCTCAGCTGGGCGTGCTGTTTAAAAACGCCGCCGTGCTCCAGGCAACCCACGAAATCCATACGGTGATCTTCGATAAGACCGGCACCATCACCCAGGGGCAGCCCGCCCTCCGGGACGTGATTCCTTATGGGATAGAGAAGGCGGAGCTTCTGCGGCTGGCGGCGTCTCTGGAGAAGTCCTCCGAGCATCCTTTGGGGCAGGCCATTGTGGCCAGCGCTGAGGAGCAGGGGCTGGACCTTCTGCCCGCGGAGGAATTTCTGGCGGTGACCGGCTCCGGCGTGGAAGCCCGGATCAGCGGGCAGACAATCAAAATCGGAAATCCCGCCTATGTGCTGGGGGAGGCCGCGCCTCCGCCGGAGGTGCGTTCTCTGGCGAAGATGGGCAAGACGCCCATGCTTCTGTCCGCGGACGGAGCGCTGAAGGGCATCCTGGCGGTAGCGGATCCCATCAAGGAAACCAGCCGGGAGGCAGTGGCCCGGCTGCGGGAGATGGGGATCGAGACGGTGATGCTCACCGGCGACAACCAGCAGACCGCCGACGCGGTGGCCCGGGAAGCCGGAATCGATAAGGTGCGTGCCGGCGTTCTTCCCGGCGGAAAGGTAGAGGTCGTGAACCACTACAGGCGCGCCTCTCATCTCACCGCCATGGTGGGCGACGGAATCAACGACGCTCCGGCCCTGACGGCTGCGGACGTGGGAATCGCGGTGGGCTCCGGGACGGATGTAGCCATTGAGTCGGCCGGGGTTGTTCTGGTCAAGAACAACCTGATGGATGTGGTGACCGCCATCCGGCTGAGCAGGGCCACCATCCGCAACATCAAGCAGAATCTGTTCTGGGCCTTCTGTTATAATACACTGGGCATTCCGGTTGCCGCCGGACTGCTGTACGCCTTCGGCGGGCCGCTTCTCAATCCGATGCTGGCTGCGGCTGCTATGAGCCTCTCCAGCGTCTGCGTGGTGACCAACGCGCTCCGGCTCAATCGCTTTCAGGGATAAGACCTTGAGGGCTCTGCCCTCGAGTCTCCGCAGTGCGTCGTTTCACGACGCACTTAGGAATTCGGCTCCGCCGAATTCTGAGATGCACCCCTTTGGCGAGAGGCGCGCAGGGACAAAGCCTGCGGCTTTGTCCCTTGGGCAGAGCTCTCGCGGCCTTCCCGCTGTAACTGCCGTCTCTTACGGATTCCAGCAGCGGTCGATGCACTCCCGGATCACGGCGATATACCGGCGGGCTTTTTCCACGTCTCCATGGATGGTGTACACGTCCCGCTGGGCGATTTCGAGCTGGCATCCCTCTGCTGCGCGCAGGGTCTGCTCGATGTGCGCGCGGAAGGCGTCCTCGTCCAGGCGCCGATCCACGCCCAGATAGCTGGGGGATGGCTTGCGGAAGTAGACGATCCGCTTTCCCCGGAGCTGGCGGCCCATGAATTCCTCATCGCACCAGGGGGAGATGGAAACCTTCCGCAGGTTGGACAGCTTGCTCAGACAGTTCTCCCAGATGCTGTGAACCGGCTCGCAGCAGCCATAGGACAGCAGCCCGAACCGCTCCCCAATGGCCCGGTAGCAGGGGAAAATGAACTCCTCGAACATCTGCGGGGAGATGCCCACTGTTTCCTGAGAGTCCATAAAGCCCCACACGTCTTTGGTGGTGAAGGGGCGGCGGGCCCGCTCCTCCCAGCCGGGAAGCTCGCCGGTGTAGCAGAAGGAGCCGTTGCCCAGCCATTCCCCGCCGGTGGTGGGGAGAAGAAGCTCCTCTTCGGTCAGCCAGTCCAGATAGGACAGGTAGTCCTGCGCCACCCGATCCATCATGGTATGAAACAGCTCCGGATAGTCATACATGGAAAACAGCATGGTTTCCATGCCCATCAGGTGAACCAGCAGCTGCGTGGGAACCGCGCCCACGCTCCCCATCACCATCCGCACCGGAAGGATCCCGTCGAAAAGCTCGCTCAGCTCCTCCGCGCGGCGGCGGGTTTCCTCGGGCGGCTCCGCGTATCCGTATTGGGTGGGCCCCAGCTTTTCCCAGTCGGCCTCCAGATCGGAAACCACCGTGTTGAAATGCCGCCCGACCTGGCTGCCGTCAGCAGCGGCGGCGAAATCCTCTGTAATCTCCTGGCCGAACAGGGTAAAGAAGGTCTGATAGGAGACGCCGAAATAGTCCGGCACGATCCGGTCGTCGTCAAACAGCTCATAGTTCAGGAAGCTGTCCAGGAGCTGCCGCTCAATCCGGCGGGCTTCCTCGCCTTGGCAGAGCATCCTGAGCGGGATGATCTCCTGCTCAAAGGTGCCCATTTCCAGATGGATCATGGGGCGTCCGGGCTGGAAGTCCATATGGCGCTTCCATTGGGCCAGCCGCTCCGCCATGGCGGGGGAATGGGCATAGTCCGCCTGTTTCCGGGCAAGCTCCCGGAGCCGCTGGCGATCTTCCTGAGAAATCTTTTCGATCATCGTTGTCACCAAAGCGTCCTCTTTGAGAAAACGCTTCCTTTCAGCAGTTATTTCCCCCATTATAGTACAAACCATCCCCCGGCGCAAGGACTTTGGGCGGCCGAAGGAAGGCCGCAAGACGCTGTCTCGCGCTCTGCGGTGCGTCGTGAAACGACGCACCTAGGAATTCGGCTTCGCCGAATTCTGAGATGCACTGCTGGCGGCACATCGGGGAGGGATTCCCCTTGGATTCCCGTCTTTTTGGGGTGGGGGTGGGGAGGGGCGCTTGCGCCCGCCCCCCCTACCTCGCTGGTACTTCCCGCAGGGACGATCGCCCGCCTACCCATTTTTTCGTAAAGAAAAAATTCATCCCCATAGGCGGCGCAGAGACTGCGACGCAGAAAGTCCCGAGCGTATTCTGTTACGCTCGGGACTTTCCATATGGGTGAAACACTGTGCCACGCTCGGATCCGGCGCGGCGCAGGAACTATCCCGCAGGCAGGAGGGAGCTTTTTTCTTTACCAAAAAAGCGTACTGCGGGAATCAGACTCTCTGCGTGGCAGAAAGCCGGAAGTCTGTACAGACTTAACCCCAACCCCTTCCGCCCTTCAAAAGCCCTTAAAAAATTACGGGTTCCAAGGGGATTTAATCCTCTTGGCGGAAGGCTCGCAGGGTCAAAGTCTGCGGCTTTGACCCTTGGGCAGAGCCCTTGAGGTCTTGCCCTTCCCGACCACGCAGAGAGCCGAAACAGGCTCTAAGGCCTGTACGGTGTCACAGCGTTTTGAAGGCTTCCCGAAGGTTGGCGGCGGGGAGGAGCTGGATGCTGTCTCCCAGATCCTGCACAGCTGAAAGGGCGTGGCGGGGTATCAGCGCCTTGGTGAAGCCCAGGCGCTGGGCCTCGCGCACCCGGCCGGCGATGCCGCTGACGCTCCGCAGTTCCCCGCCCAGGCCGATCTCCCCGAAGGCAATCAGGCCCTCGTCCAGGGGCTTGTCCCGCAGGGAGGACACCAGCGCCATGGCCACCGACAGATCCGCTCCCGGCTCGTCCAGGCGCAGGCCGCCTACCACGTTGATATACACATCCAGCGTACCGAAGAAATAGCCCGCCCGCTTCTCCAGCACGGCCAGCAGCAGATTCATCCGATTATAGTCAAAGCCGTTGGCGGTCCGCCTGGGGGTGCCGAAGCCTGTCTTGGTCACCAGGGCCTGCACCTCCGCCAGGATGGGCCGGGTTCCCTCCATGACACAGGCCACGCAGCTGCCGGACACCTGCTCCGGCCGGCCGGAGAGGAACATCATGGAGGGATTCTGCACCTGCTCCAGCCCGCTGTCTCCCATTTCAAACATGCCAATCTCATTGGTGGAGCCGTAACGGTTCTTTACCGCGCGGAGAATCCGGCAGCTCATGCTCCGCTCCCCTTCAAAATGCAGCACGCAGTCCACGATGTGCTCCATCACCTTGGGCCCGGCAATGGCGCCATCCTTGTTCACGTGGCCCACAATGAAAATGGGCACGTCCTCTCCCTTGGCGATCCGGAGAAAAGCGTTGGTGCTTTCCCGCACCTGGGTGATGCTTCCGGGCGAGGAGGGGATCCCGCCGATGCACATGGTCTGAATAGAGTCGATCATCACCAGATCCGGCTTGTGCCGGAGGATGGTGCTGCCGATGGCTTCCACATCGGTAGAGGCCATGATGAACAGCCGCTCGGAGTCCACATGGAGGCGGTTGGCCCGGAGCTTCAGCTGGCGGGCGGATTCCTCGCCGGAGACGTAGAGAATAGACAGCCGCTCGCCCAGATGCTGACAGATCTGCAGGAGCAGGGTGGACTTGCCAATACCCGGATCTCCCCCCAGCAGAACCAGGGAGCCCTTGACGATTCCCCCGCCCAGCACCCGATCCAGCTCCTCCAGCCCGGTTCGGAAGCGGATTTCGTCTGTCTCGTCAATGCTCCGCACATTCACCAGATCGGGAACAGCCGCATTCCGGGAGACGTTTACCCTGGAGGAAACCGCCGGAGCCGGAGCTGCCTTGACCGTTTCCTCCAGACAGTTCCAGTTCCCGCACCCCGGACACTTCCCCATCCATTTCGGCGTTTCATATCCGCACTGGCTGCAAACATACACGCTCTTTGCCTTCGCCATTTTTTCGACTTCCTTTCCTGCTCTGTAAGAGCCTGCTCGGGATCTCCGGGCGCCCGGAGGGAAAGACCTTGGGGACGCTGTCCCCAAACCTCTGCCAAAGGGACGCGTCCCTTTGGAATCCCATCTTTTAAGGGCGCAAGGGGTGGGGGCTCAAGTCTGTACAGACTTGTTACTCCTTGCCTCGCTGATACTTCCAGTAGGGATGAGCGCCCGCCTACCCATTTTTTCGTAAAGAAAAAATTCATCCCCATAGGCGGCGCAGAAGGTGCGACGCAGGGAGTTTCGGGCGTGTTGTGCTACGCTCACACTCTCTGCGGGGTGAAACGCTGTGCTACGCATGGAATCCCCCTGCCATCCGTTTCGCTCCTGGCCCTCCCCCGCCGCTTCGTCAGAAGCGGAGTACAAGGGGGACACGCAGAATCCCCCCTCACAGATCCTCGCTGTCCTGGGTGGGGGCATACCGCAGAAGGCCGCAGTAGATGGCAAAGGCAACCTTCTGCCGGTACTCCGGATCGCAGAGCAGGTCGCACTCCGCCTGATTGGAGAGGAATCCGCATTCCACCAGAACAGTGGGGATGGTGGAATGATAGACGATATACACATCCTTCGTGGAGGGCTTTACCTGCCGGGTGTTTTCCGGCTGGAGCAGCTCCCGAAAGGAACTCTGTATGGATTCCGCCAGAGGCAGGCTTTGGGAATTTTCCCGCCCGTAGAACATCTGCGCCCCGTGATACCGTTCCTGTGTAAAATGATTCTGATGGATGGAAAGGGCGACCCCCTCCGGGTGCGCCTCAAAGAGCTTGAGACGATTTTTCAGGTCGGAGGTTTTGACCTGGGAGATTTTGGTGTACTGAGGATCGTTGACGGAAATATCATCCTCCCGGACGAGGATCACTTCCCAGCCGCTGGCCTCCAGCATGTCCCGCAGGCACAGGGCAATATCCAGATTGATGTCCTTCTCCAATACGCCGTTGACCCCTACCGCGCCGGGATCCGCGCCCCCATGGCCCGCATCCAGCACAATCACCCGGGATTGTTCCGCAGGAGCCTGGGTCAGGATCGTCTGCCTGCCATACAGGGCGGCTCCCGTCAGCAGAACCGCTCCGATCAGGAGCAGCGACCGTACGACTGCCTTCCCCATTACCCGATACACATCAATCACCCCCGCCAAAAGTATATGCCCGCATAGAAAGGGCAATACCTGCGGCGGTTTTCAAAAACAGCTTCCAACGGCTCTGCGGAAAGGCTTTTGCATATGGGGCGATAGCGCATTGGGATGCCGCCGGTTTGTTTGAGGACTGGCATGCGGGGGGGATGTCTCGCTTTTCCTGGGGGTGATCAGTCGTCGAGTACCTGGTTGTCCGCCAGGATGTCCGGCTTGTTTTTCATGCTGTCGGCCTCGGTGATCTGCCGGATCACTCTGCACGGAACGCGGCGGCAAAGCTGTTCGGTGGGATATCCCTGGTGACGACGCTTCCGGCGCCAATCACGCAGTTATCTCCGATTGTCACGCCGGGACAGACGGTCACCGAAGCGCCCAGCCAGCAGTTATTTCCAATATGTACCGGCTTTGCATAGCAGAGATGCCTGCCTTTATTTTTTCTTCTTCTTTCATATAGTCAGCGCGTTTGAAAAACGGTAAGACCGTTTTTCAAACAACGGGCCTTTAGTCCGCTGCCGCGCAAGGCGCGGCGCGCTTCCTATGAAGTCAAACCGTAAGCCGCTTTCGCGGCTTCTGCGGCGCAAAGCGGCGCAGAGCTGAAAAGAAGTCCTTCTTTTCAGCTGCGGTGACTATAAGCGCCTCCGTGTCAGGAATGGGATGCCCCAGGGAGCGTTGTCCTGGACGTCAACGATGGGATTCTCCCTGCGGATATTATATCACGAAAGATGCGTCCAGCAAAGCCCTTTCAGAGCGGCAGAGGCTGTACATAAGGGAAAGGCTTGGCACTCGGTGAGAAGAGGGAGCATGGTATTAGAACCTGTATTCATAGCTGGAAATGGGGGATGGGCGAGGGATTTTCCAGTCCGTCAAGGAAAAAAGCGGAGGAATCCTTTGTGGATTCTGAGCATTTTTGACGCGGATCGGACTGGAAAAGCTCCGTCCAGACCCCGTTTTCAGCTGTGAATACAGGTTCTTAATACGAGCCGCGAATCAGAATAAAAGGAAAGAGCCTGAACGCAATTTGCGTTCAGGCTCGGTTTGCTGGCTGGGGTAGGTGGATTCGAACCACCGGAAATGCAGGAGTCAAAGTCCTGTGCCTTACCGCTTGGCGATACCCCATTTTGTATGGGGTGGATAGAGGGATTCGAACCCTCGGCCTCCAGAGCCACAATCTGGCGCTCTAACCAACTGAGCTATATCCACCATAAATAAAAAAGGGGGTAAAACATGGCACGCCCAACAGGATTCGAACCTGTGGCCTACTGCTTAGAAGGCAGTTGCTCTATCCAACTGAGCTATGGGCGCGTAGAACATGGGAGCACCGCCAAACGGAAAAGCAATTCAGACAGATCAATATAGACTCTGCATTCCTTCTGTACGAATAACTACCAGACAGCAATGAAAAGTCATACTTTCAGTGCGGAAACAACAGACAGCCAACCCATACCTGTGGAAACAGACGGACAAATGACATCGGGGAGACTCCCCAGTGGTACGCCCGACAGGATTCGAACCTGCGACCTACTGATTCGTAGTCAGTCACTCTATCCAGCTGAGCTACGGGCGCATACTGATTCTGGCCGGCGCAAAGGCCGCCAATCAATCACCTTACTTAGTATAAACATTTTTCTGTCCCATGTCAAGAGCTTTTTCGATTTTCTTCACGGGGCTGCTTTGCTGAAGAAAAAGGGGGCAGCTGGGGCTGTCTATAAACCTATTTTATCCTTAGAGCCTGTTCAGGATCTCTAGGTGTTCGGAAGGGAAAGACCTCGAGAGCGCTGCTCTCGAGCACTCGCCAAGGGGATTAAATCCCCTTGGATTCCCGTAAATTTTTTTGGGGGCGGGGAACCTTCCTCGCTGCTATTCCCCGCAGGGACGATCGCCCGCCTACCCATTTTTTCGTAAAGAAAAAATTCGTCCCCGCGAACGGGGCAGAGTCTACGACGCAAAAAGTTTCGGGCGTATTCTGTTACGCTCATACCCTCTGCGGCGCAGGAAGTACTCCGCACGCAGGAGGAAGCTTTTTTCTTTACGAAAAAAGCGTACTGCGGGAATCAGACTGTCTGCGTGGCAGTGGCTCGGAAGTCTGTACAGACTTAACCCCACCCCTTTTCCGCCCTTCAAAAAGCCCTTAAAAATAATGGGAATCCAAGGGGAATCCCTTCCCGATGCGCCGCTGGCGGCGCATCGCAGAATTCGGCGAAGCCGAATTCCTAGGTGCGTCGTTTCACGACGCACCGCGGAGACTCGAGGGCAGAGCCCTCGAGGTCTTGCCCTTCGGCCACGCAGAGAGCCTTGAATAGCCTCTTACAGGAGTTCCTTCAGCTGCTCCAGGGTGGCGGCGAACTGATCCACGGTGGACTGGACAGACTCCTGACGGGACATATCCACGCCCGCAATCCGCAGCTCGTCAATAGGATGGAGACTGCCGCCGGTGGTCAGGAATTTGCGGTAGTCCTCCACCGCCCCCGAAACCCCGGAGGTGATCCGTCTGGCAATCGCAATGGCGGCGGAAATGCCGGTGGCATACTGGTAGACATAGAACGCCCGGTAGAAATGGGGGATCCGGGCCCACTCATAGCCCAGCGTATCGTCCACCACCAGTTCCGGGCCGTAGTAATCCCGGTTCAGCTGCTGATGGATGCCGCAGAGGGTCTGGGGCAGAAGGGGCTCTCCCTGCTCCGCCAAGGTATGGGTCTGGTACTCGAAGTCCGCAAACATGGTCTGCCGGTAGAAGGTGGAACGGAGATCGTCCAGATGCTTGGCCAGCAGGAGGGCCTTCATCTCCCTGGATCCGCAGTGCTCCAGGAGGTAGTGGTGGAGCAGCAGCTCGTTGGTGGTGGAGGCCACCTCCGCGCAGAACAGGGTATAGTTGGAGTAGATGAAGGGCTGATTCCGGGTGGAGAACCAGCTGTGCATGGCGTGGCCCAGCTCATGGGCCAGGGTGAACACGCTGTCCAGGGTTTTGGTATAGTTGAGCAGCATGAAGGGATGGGCGCCATAGGCGGAGGTGGAATAAGCGCCGCTCACCTTGTTTTTCGCCGGATAGCGGTCGATCCAGCGCTCGTCCAGCGCCTGCTTCAGGACGGCGGTATAGTCCTCGCCCAGGACGGCGGTGGCTTTCAGGACCAGATCCCTGCCCTCTTCAAAAGGGTATTCCCGATCCACGTCGGGGACGATGGGCAGGAAGAAGTCATAGAAATGGAAGTCCTCGATCCCCAGCGTCTTTTTCCGCAGGGACACATAGTCCCGCAGGGGGGCGGTTCCGCCCCGGGCGGTGGCGACCAGGGTATCGTAGACCTCTTCGGGAATGTGGTTCTCCGCCAGGGACTGGGCCCGTGCCGTGGGGTAGCTGCGGCCCTTGGCAATATAGACGTTGGATTTTACATAGGCGTAGTAGTTGGAGGAGAGGGTGTTGATCTTACTGCCGTAGAGGCCCAGCATGGTATTGAAATAGTTTTTGCGGAAGTCCCGATCCGGGGAGATCATGGCCGCGCCGTAGCCCGCTTCCGTGACGGTCACCGGCGTTCCATCCGGCCCGGGGATGTTCGGATGGACGGTATCATTTACCGTGAGATCGTCAAAGATTTTGTTATAGGAATCGCTCAAGTCCCCCATGCGGACGATGAATTCCTCCATCCGGTCATCCAGGATATGCGCCTTTTTGGCAAAGAAGTCCCTGGCAAACTGGCGATAACGAACAAGCTCCGGCTCTTCCTGGCAGTAGCGGTCGAAATCCTCCGGCGTATAGGACATCAGCTCCGGCGCCAGGAAGGCCAGGGATTCATCAATGGCGCTGATGGTGCTTTCACAGGTTTCCATCAGCTCTTTCGCAGGGGCGTCGGACATATTCTGATCAAAGTTGGAGTGGGCGAACACGCTCAGACGCTCCATTTTCGCCCCCAGCTCCTCATACAGGCGGGCGGTTTTCAGGAGCGCTTCGGCGCTCCCGGCGGCTTTTCCTTTCCAGGCGGAAAGCTGGGCCCCCAGGGCTTTCAGCTCCTCCAGATCCTTTCTCCACTCCGCATAGGTGGGATACATGTCCTCCAGCTTCCAGTGATCCTGTGCGTTGATACTGCACATGGCGCGGTCATCCTTTCTGTTTTTGAGCTTCGGTGGGTTATGCTTTGATATTTGGGTTTGTACGCTTTGCCCTCCCCGGGCGGGGCCAATGCTTTTGTCCCTGTAAAGGCAGCAAAGTGCTCCGTTCAGGAGGACAGCGGGAAAGCTCAGGAGCCATGGGGATTTGTAAAGCCTTCCGGGCTTCTTCTGGATCAGGCAGTCATTTGTCAAGGAATACCCAGACACAGCCGGGCAGAAGCGAAGAAGGATGCGTTGGAATACAAAGCAGCGGCACCTCAGTTTGCAGCAGATATCCTCCTGAAGCTCCCGGAAGTTTAGAATATGTTTTTAAAGAGAGAACACAGCTTTTTGTTGGTGCTCTCTCTCTTTTTCCACAGGTTCGCGCCCTCTCCGCTCTTCCCTGATTGATATCGTTCCAATTTTACCATGTATTCGAATTAGTGTCTATAGATTTTTGACCACTCCGCTTACCGATGACGGAATCCGGGGAACTACGTTTGTTGAGGTAAGATAACGATACCTTTTTTGCAGAGGGTGTTATCTTACCTCTTTTTGATGTATTGATATTGTCAATATCCCTTTACACTTTTTCTTCACGAAATCTTTAAGCTGCCTGCCCTAGTGACTCATAATACTGTTTCCTTTTGAGCATTGGAGGCAGACCGCCATTGGCTGAACATATCCTCCGATTGTTCCAATAGATAATAAAGTATCTCCATATCAGGGTTTTAAGTTCCTCGATTGTTAGAACCCGTATTCACAAGGGGATAAATGTGTGGTAGAATAGGAACATGGAAGAGAAAATAAGGAAGTCGTATCCCAGCGACATGACAGATGAGCAATGGGAAGAAATCGCCCCGCTCTATACAGGGATGCGTAACTGCA
>JAAVZY010000006.1 GCA_022791945.1 Oscillospiraceae bacterium
CTTTTTATCCCAGTATGAGACGTTTTCATAAACGTACGTGGTGCCATTCTTGTGTTTTAGATAGACCAGAGATGCCATGCTGATCCCCCCCCCCGACCTATGTAAAGGTCCCTGCTGTGAGGAGACCATTTATACATATGTTTGTAAAGAAAAACATTGGCTAAACACCGATTTTATAAGGGATTTGGGGAATAAGCTTAAAACCTATGTATAACAATTGCGGGAGATTAGGCTGCCCCCATAACCCCCAAAAAGACGGGAATCCAAGGGGACTCGTCCCCTTGGCAGGAGGCTTGCAGGATCAAGGCCTGTGGCCTTGATCCTTGGGCAGCGCCCTCGAGGTCTTCCCCGCTGTGAATACAGCTTCCCAAAGAAAGTCTCTATCGATAGAGATGATACTGCTGTTTTTCCTCCTGGAAGCGGCGGCTGTCCTCCCGGAACTCTTCCAGGATTTCGGACAGGCGCCGCTCCTGGCGGGTGAGGATGTCCGAGCCGCAGAGCAGCTCCACAAACCGCCGTCCGCCCTCCCGGTTGGGCGGCAGGAACTGAGCCTCCTCATACCGATCCATGATCTCCCGCAGGAGGGTGACGCCCACCTCTACCGGGGAGATGGCCCGCATATCCGTAATGTGGATCTGCACGCCCTGACAGGCCTCTCCCTGGAACTTGGAGGCGCTGGGCGTGAAGTAAGCCGGAGTGAACGCCGTTCCCGCCAGACCTTTGGCCTGCATGGCCGCGGAAAGGGCCTGCCCGTCGATAAAGGGCGCGCCGATGGTAGCAAAGGGCGTGGTAGTGCCCCGGCCCTCGGACAGGTTGGTGCCCTCAAACAGGCAGAGCCCCGGATACAGCATTGCCGTGGCGAACTGGGGGATTCCCATGGAGGGGGGCACCCAGCAGCGCCCTGTCTCCGGATAGAGCATATCCCGCTCCCAGCCCTCCACCGGAACCACCGTCAGCCTGGCGTCAAGCCCCAGCTGCTCCGCCGCCATCCGGGCAAACTCGCCCACTGTCAGACCGTACCGCATGGCAAGGGGATAGCCTCCCACGAAGGATTCATAGCCGGGCTTCAGCACATTGCCCTCCACCCGGTCCCCCAGGGGGTTGACCCGATCCAGCAGGATAAACTCCTTCCCGGCTTTGGCACAGTCCTCCAGGGCGTAGAGCATGGTATACATGAAGGTGTAGTACCGCGCGCCCACGTCCTGTATGTCGTAGATGACCGCGTCCACCTGCTCCAGCATCTCCGGGGTCATCCGCTTGGAATCCTTCCGGTACAGGCTGTAGGCAGTCACGCCGGTGGCCGGATCCACGTAGGTATCCACCAGCCCGCCCGGCGCGATGTTTCCCCGCACCCCGTGCTCCGGAGAGAACAGGGCGGAGAGGCCGAACTTCCGGTGAAGCACGTCGATGGTGGTTTCAAACCCGGCGGTCAGGCCAGTCACAGAGGTGATCAGGCCCAGCCGCTTTCCTGTGAAAAGCGCTTCATGCCGATCAATGGTGTCAATGCCGTTGTATACCATAGATTTCTCCCCTTTCCGTTTTCCGCACCGCAGCCGGGCGGTCAGCTCTGGGCCGCCTGCTTCAGCCGCCCGCCGGAACGCTCCAGCCGGGCCTCCGCCTCGGCCCGATCGATGCCCGCAAGCTCCATCAGGATGGCGGTTTTCAGGGTTCCGCCCGCCTGCTCCAGCCGGGCGGCGGCAGTCTCGCTGTCTGCGCCGGTGGCGGCGCAGAAGATCCGCGCGGAACGATCCCGCAGCTTCTTGTTGGTGCACTGGAGATCCACCATCAGATTGTTGTAGACCTTCCCCAGCTTGACCATGACGGAGGTGGAAAGCATATTCAGCACCAGCTTCTGGGCCGTGCCGGACTTCATCCGGGTAGAGCCCATAATCACCTCCGGCCCCACGACAGGCGCAACCGTTACCTGGCAGAGGGCCTCCAGCTTGGAGCTCTTGTTGTTGACCAGGGCGATGGTTGCCGCGCCTCTGGCGGCGGCCTCCTGCACGGCTCCCAGCACATAGGGGGCGCTCCCGCTGGCGGTAATTCCCACCAGCACGTCCTTCTCGGTCAGGTTGTGGTCCCGTACCAGCTGCGCCCCGGCCTCGGCGTCGTCCTCGCTGCCCTCAACGGCGTTCCGCAGGGCAATGTCCCCTCCGGCGATGTAGCCCTGCACCAGCTCCGGGCTGACCCCGTAGGTAGGCGGGCACTCGGACGCGTCCAGCACTCCCAGCCGCCCGGAGGTTCCGCAGCCTGCGTAGAACATCCGCCCGCCCCGCAGCAGCCGCTCATAGGCCAGGTCCACTGCCTTCGCCAGGCTGGGTATCTCCGCGGCCACCGCCTTCGGCACCCGCTCGTCCTCCGCGTTGATCAACCGGAGAATCTCCTCGGTAGAGCACTCGTCAATGCACGCTGTATTCGGGTTGACTGTCTCTGTTGTCAATCCAGCCAGATACTGATCCATGTGTTTGTCTCCTTCCTGGTTTGTGCGCGGAAGACCTCGAGGACTCTGTCCTCGAGCACCTGCCAAGGGGACGAGTCCCCTTGGATTCCCGCCTTTTTCGGGGTGGGGGTGGGGACGGGCGCTTGCGCCCGCCCCCCTGCCTCGCTGATACTCCCCGCAGGGTCGATCGCCCGCCTACCCATTTTTTTGTAAAGAAAAAATTCATCCCCATAGACGGCGCAGGGACTGCGACGCAGAAAGTTCCGAGCGTGTCCTGCTACGCTCATACTCTCTGCGGAGGGGGAAGTACCCCGGCACGCAAGAAGGAGCTTTTTTCTTTACGAAAAAAGCGTACTGCGGGAATCAGACCATCTGCGTGGCAGGAGGCCGGAAGTCTGTACAGACTTAACCCACCCCTTTTTCCGCCTTTAAAAAGCCCTTAAAAATAATGGGATTCCAAAGGGACGCGTCCCCGATGCGCCGCAAGCGGCGCATCTCAGAATTCGGCGGAGCCGAATTCCTAGGTGCGTCGTGAAACGACGCACCGCAGAGCGCGAGACAGCGTCTCGCGGCCTTCCCTCACCCCCATCATAAGGAGGTCATCACCACTTTGAATAACGGGTTTGCCGAGCTGTTCGGCGGATACATAGCCGGTGAGCTTCCGGCGGAGCTGGCCTCCGCGGAGGTGCTTTATCTGGATGTGAAAAAAGAGGAGGGAGAGCTGGCCGTCTCGATCCGGCCGGACTCCCTGCTGAAAAAGGAGCTGCTTCTCCCCATTCAGGAGGAACTCCGGAACGCTCTGGAGGCTCAGCGGGTGCGGATCGTTACCAAATACACCCCCAATCTGTTCACCGCCGACTACTTCCCGGAGATCGTCGCCGCCTTGAAGCGAACCGTCGCCATGATCAACGGCTACTTCGACGGGGCCCTGTGCAGCTGGGAGCCGGAGCAAAAGCTCCTGGAGGTGGAGCTCCGGCACGGGGGCGGGGATCTGCTCCTTCAGTGCGGGGTGGATCGGGAGCTGGCGGCCTTTGTCATGGAGGAGTTTTCCTTCCGGCCGGAGGTGCGGTTCACCGGCGTCCTGGAGGCGGACGGACAGCTCCTGGAGGTGCCCGAGCCGCCGGAGGGCTTCGCCGATTTCGGGGAGCCTCCCCCGGAGCCGGAATACCTGCCCCCGCCCGAGGAGCTTCCCCCCTCCGGGGAAAAGGCCCCCGAAAAGCCCCGGAAAACCCGTGCCGAACGCACCGCCCGGCTGAACCTCTCCCGGCTTCCCTTCGACTGCGAGGACGGGGAGAGCGTGCTGGGCAAGCGGATCGCCGAGCAGCCCGTCTCCCTCTCTGAGGTCACGGGCGAAAGCGGCCGGGTGGTGGTCTGCGGGGAGGTGTTCGAGCGGGACGTGCGGTACAGCCGGGACAACTCCAAGCTGATCCTTTCCATCGGCATCACCGACTATACCGGCTCCAACACCCTGAAGCTCATCGACGACGCCAAGAAGGAAAAGCAGTATGAGAAAATGTCGGTAGGCGCCGTGCTCCTGGTGCGGGGGGAAGCCTCCTACGACAAATACGATCACGAGGTTTCCATCCGGCCCTTTGACGTGATGGCCTACAGGAAGCGCCCCCGGATGGACGAAGCTCCGGAGAAGCGGGTGGAGCTCCACCTGCACACCATCATGTCCTCCATGGACGCCCTGACGGATCCCGCCAAGGTGGTGAACACCGCCTTCGCCTGGGGCCATAAGGCAGTGGCCATCACCGATCACGGAGTGGTTCAGGCCTTCCCCGACGCCATGGGCGCGGTGGACAAGATCCGCAAAAACGGCGGGGAGTTCAAGGTCATCTACGGGGTGGAGGACTACTTTGTCAACGATATGGTGGAGGTGGTCACCGGGGAGGCGGACGAGCCTCTGGACGGGGAGTTCATCGTCTTTGATACCGAGACGACCGGCCTTTCCGCCTCTCAGGAGCGGATGACGGAAATCGGCGCGGTGCGGGTGCGGAACGGGGAGATTGTGGAGGAGTTCAACACCTTCG
Organism: Oscillospiraceae bacterium; assembly: GCA_022791945.1. Classification (GTDB taxonomy): domain Bacteria; phylum Bacillota; class Clostridia; order Oscillospirales; family Ruminococcaceae; genus Paludihabitans. The sequence continues at coordinate 4,474 of JAAVZY010000006.1, forward strand.
TCAACCCAGGCAAGCCCATTCCCCCAAAGATCACCGAGCTTACCGGCATCACCGACGAAATGGTGCGGGACGCCCCCTCCGAGGAGGAGGCTGTCCGGGCCTTCCTGGAATTTGCCGGGGAGCATATCCTGATCGCCCACAACGCCCCCTTTGACATGAGCTTTCTCAGCAGCGCCCTCCACCGGGCGGGCATGGAACGCCGGTTCACCTATCTGGACACCGTGCCCCTCTGCCGGAATCTGCTGCCCCAGCTGAAAAAGGTCAAGCTGGATCTGGTGGCGGAGCACCTGGGCCTGGGGGACTTCAACCACCATCGCGCCTCCGACGACGCCCGGATGCTGGCCATGATCCTGCTGAAGCTGATTCTCATGCTGAAGGAGCGGAACTGCCAGGGATTCCAGCAGATCAATACCGCCTGCGCAGGCGTGGACGTGAAGCACTGCCCGGACTATCACCAGATTCTGCTGGTACGCAACAGCACCGGGCTGAAAAATCTCTACAAGCTGGTATCCTACGGGCATTTGGATTACTACTTCAAGCATCCCCGGGTGCCCAAGAGCGTGCTGATGAAGCACCGGGAGGGCCTGCTGGTGGGCAGCGCCTGCGAGGCCGGGGAGCTCTACCGGGCAGTGGTGGCCGGGAAGCCCTGGGGGGAGCTCTGCGACATTGCCCGCTTTTACGACTACCTGGAGATCCAGCCCACAGGGAACAACAGCTTTATGATCCGCACCGGGCTGGCGGACAGCGAGGAGCGGATCCAGGAGTTCAACCGCACCATTGTCAACCTGGGGGAGAAGCTGAATATCCCCGTGGTGGCCACCTGCGACGTTCACTTCCTGGAGGAAAAGGACAGCGTCTACCGGGAGATCCTCATGTCCGGCATGAAGTTCAAGGACTTTGGAAACCAGCCCCCCCTCTACCTGCGGACCACGGAGGAAATGCTCCGGGAATTCGCCTACCTGGGGGAGGAGAAGGCCAGGGAGGTTGTCATCACCAATCCCAACAAAATCGCCGACATGGTGGATCCGGATATCCGGGCCTTTCCCAAGGGCACCTTCACCCCGGAGATTCCCGGCTCCGAGGAGGATCTCCGGCGGATCACCTGGGAGCGGTGCACCGGCATGTACGGGGATCCCCCTCCGGAGCTGGTCGCCAGCCGGCTGAACCGGGAGCTGGATTCCATCATCAAGCACGGCTTCGCGGTGCTGTACATGATCGCCCAGAAGCTGGTGGCCAACTCGGAGCTCCACGGCTACCATGTCGGCTCCCGGGGCTCGGTAGGCTCCTCCTTTGTGGCGATCATGGCGGGGATCTCGGAGGTAAACCCTCTGCCCCCCCACTATGTCTGCCGCCAGTGCAAGCACAGCGAGTTCTTCACCGACGGTTCCTATGGCTCCGGGTTTGATCTTCCCCCCAAGGACTGCCCAGCCTGCGGCATCCCCATGGATCGGGACGGCCATGACATTCCCTTTGAAACCTTCCTGGGCTTTGACGGAGATAAGGCGCCGGATATCGATCTGAATTTCTCCGGAGAGTATCAGTCCCAGTCCCACCGGTACACGGAGGAGCTGTTCGGCAAGGATCACGTATTCAAGGCGGGCACCATCTCCACGGTTGCCTCCAAAACAGCCTATGGATTTGTCATGAAGTATCTGGAGGAGCAGGGCCGGGTGGCCCACAACGCAGAGGCCAACCGGCTGACCCTGGGCTGCACGGGAGTGAAGCGGACCACCGGCCAGCATCCCGGCGGAATGGTGGTTATCCCGGCGGATCAGGAGGTCTACGATTTCACCCCGGTTCAGCATCCGGCGGATTCCAAGGAATCCGGCGTGATCACCACCCACTTTGATTTCCATTCCCTTCATGACACCATCCTGAAGCTGGACGAGCTGGGACACGATGTGCCCACCCTCTACCGGCATTTGGAGGAGCTGACAGAGGTGAAGATTGAGGACGTCCCCCCCATGGACGAAAAGGTGATCAGCCTGTTCACCTCTACGGAGGCCCTGGGGGTCACGCCGGAGGAGATTTACAGCGAGACGGGGACCTTTTCCATCCCGGAGATGGGCACGAACTTTGTCCGGGGAATGCTGGTGGAGTGCCAGCCCAGGCAGTTCTCCGACCTACTGCAGATCTCCGGGCTGTCCCACGGCACGGACGTCTGGCTTGGAAACGCCCAGGAGCTGATCAAGAACAAAACCTGCACCATTTCAGAGGTAATCGGCACCCGTGACAGCATCATGGTCTATCTGCTGCACAAGGGCCTGGAGCCCAAGATGGCGTTTAAGATCATGGAGATCACCCGTAAGGGGAACGCCTCCAAGCTGTTCACCGAGGAGCACTACAAGGCGATGCGGGAGCACAACGTACCGGAATGGTACATTGACTCCTGCCTGAAAATCAAGTATATGTTCCCCAAGGCCCATGCCGCGGCTTATGTCATTGCGGCCTGCAAGCTGGGGTGGTTCAAGATCTATTATCCCCTGGCCTATTACGCGGCGTTTTTCACCGTCCGCGGGGGAGACTTTGACGCGGAGGCGGCGATCAGGGGAAAAGCGGAGGTCCGCCGGCGTCTGGAGGCGCTGAAGTCCAAGGGGCTTGAGCGGACGGTGAAGGAGGAGGACGCCTACACAACCTTACAGATCATCAATGAGATGCTCTGCCGGGGCTACGACTTCCTTCCCATCGATCTGTACAAATCCCATGCCACGGACTATCAGATAGAGGATGGAAAAATCCGCCTGCCCTTCAATGCCCTGAAGGGAGTGGGCGAGGCCGCGGCCCAGAGCCTCCAGAACGCGGCAGCCGAGGGGGATTACATCTCCGTGGACGAGGTGCAGACCCGTTCCGGCGTCTCCAAATCCGTGATCGAAATGCTCGACGAGGCCGGCGCTTTCGGCGCCCTCCCTAAAACCAGCCAGCTTACCTTCTTTTAAGGTGGAAGACAAGACCTCGAGGCTCTGCCTCGAGCTCCGCCAAGGGGAATCCCTTCCCCTTGGCGAGAGGCGCACAGGGTCAAAGCCTGCGGCTTTGACCCTTGGGCAGAGCTCTCGCGGCCTTTCCCGGAAAGCAAAATGATGATGAAAGGGTGACGATAATGTCAAAGAAAATTTTGGTCAGCGCGGAATATTTTGAGGGGTTTCGCTGTCTGGCTGGAGACTGCCAATACAGCTGCTGCCGTGACTGGCGGGTGGACATCAACAAGTCTGCTTACAGCAAGCTCCGCTCCACGCGCATGAGTCCCGCGCTTCGGGAACAGGTGGACAAGGATCTCATCCGCAGCAGGAAATCTCTTAACAACGCTCTGTACGCTCAGATGCGGATGAAGAAGGACGGCCGCTGCTCCTTCCTCACAGAGGACGGTCTGTGCTCCCTTCAGGCGGAGTGCGGTCCCGGCATCCTGCCCTCTGTCTGCCGCACCTTCCCCCGGGACGTTTACCGCATCGGCGATCTGGTAGAGCGCGCCTGCACTATGGGCTGCGAGGAGATCGTCAACCGTCTCTGGGAGCTCCCCCACAGCCTGGAATTCATCTGCGAACCAATGGAAACCGTTCTTTTTACCTCGATTATCCGGGATACGGACAATCGTCCTGTGATCTTCCGCCGGTTTCTGGAGGTTCAGACTGTCTGCGTAGATCTGCTCCAGAATCCTGCCTATCATCTGGATCAGCGGATCCTCATTCTGGGCATGGCCCTTCGTGAGCTTGCCGAACTGGAGCATACTGACGAGGACAGCCAGCTGGATCCCTGGCTGGAGAAATGGGCCCAGCTCTCCCAGGGCGACGTCCTCCGGGAATCCCTGGAAAAGCTCCCAAGGGAAACCCTGATGTTCCTGATGAACAACGTCACCACGGTTTCCTCCATGGGCGCCTGCTCGATAGAGGAGGCCACCCTTCAGGCACGGCTGATGGTTCTCTCCGGCTTCAAGAACATCGGCGGCACCCAGCGGGAGCTGAACTCCGCCAACTATCTGGCCGGCCTGCCCCGCCTGGAGGAAATCGCGCTTCCCTTGGAAAATATCATGGTCAACGACTGGTTCCGGAGCTACGCGCCCCTCCGGAGCGAGCATGGCATCTGGTGGCAGTATGTCCGCTTCTGCAACCTGTACAGCCTGCTGAAATTCTTCCTCGCTACCCTGATGACCAATGAAATCACCCAGGCGGACATGGTACACACCGTTGTCTTTTGGGCCCGTCAGCTGGAGCACAACACTCAGAAGCTGAATGAAATCGTAGACCGGCAGGTTGCCAACGAGAGCGACACCCTCGCCCATATGGCGATCCTCATCCGGGGATAACCCCCATAACTTCAACGAAAAGAAGGCAATCTCCATGGATCAGCATCGCAAACCCCGGATTCTGAAAGTGCTCTCCTGGATCACCGGCATATTGGCCCTGATCACCGCCGGACTGGCCGTGGGCTGGAGACTGGGCGGAATCTCCATGCTCAAGGCACTCTCCTCTGTCATGTTCTCTCATACTCCCTCGGAGAACGCTTCCATCGGCATTATCGGCGGCGCGGACGGCCCCACCGCCATCTATCTGTCCGGCGGTATCCCCTCAACGGATGTCCTGCTTTGGCTCACCTCCGGCATTCTGGCGGCAGCATCCATCCTCTGCGCCCTGCTGAGCCGAAAATGCGCCAAGCGAAAGTAGGAAGCTGCATACACGCTGGAAGACCTTGGGGACGCTGTCCCCAAACCTCTGCCAAGGGGGCCTGGCCCCCCTTGGATTCCCATCTTTTTTAAGGGCGGAAAAAGGGGTGGGGTCAAGTCTGTACAGACTTCCTTACTCCTGCCGCGCAGATAGTCTGATTCACGCAGTACGCTTTTTTCGTAAAGAAAAAAACTCCCTCCTGCGTGCAGGGTACTTCCTATGCCGCCTATGGAGCTGAATTTTTTCTTTACGAAAAAATGGGTAGGCAGGCGATCGTCCCTACAGAAAGTACCAGCGGGGCAGAAACCGAAGTCCTACACCCCATACCCCCAAAAAGACGGGAATCCAAGGGGACGCGTCCCCTTGGATTCCCGTCGCAAATACAGCCTCCAAAGCTGCGTTGACCTGTAGCTGTATGGTAAAAACGCTGTCTCCTGCCGAAAGATCCCGGGGGAGGCGGCGTTTTTCGCTTCATTTTTCACAAATCCGGCTGATTCTCAGAACTCATTCTTGACAGTTCCGCCCAAAGAGTATAGAATAGAATTTACGGTAATCTAGTAGCTTTCAAGATAGCTGCTAAAAATTTCGCGCATATCAAAATTTCAAAAGAACAGGAGGTATGGATTTTGGCATGATAAATTTAGTGACAGCGATTGCGCTGATTGTAATTGCATTCGCCGTCTCAGGTGCGCTTTTTGGATGGATCGCCTTTCGAATGGGCGTTAATTATAGAAAAAAAGTCGCGGAGGCTGAAATCGGAAGCGCCGAAGAAGAGGCGAAGAAGATCGTCAATGATGCCCTCAGAGACGCGGATACAAAACGAAAGGAAACCATTATCGAGGCAAAGGACGAAATCCATAAGCTGCGTACCGACGCGGATCGGGAGATTAAGGAACGAAGGGCAGAAGTCTCCCGGCAGGAACGCCGGATCGCTCAGAAGGAAGAGTCCCTGGACAAGAAGATGGATAACCTGGAGTCCAAGGAGAATCAGCTTCAGCAGAAGCTGAAAAGCGCCGAGGATCGTCTCCAGGAGGCGGAAGCCATTAAGAAGGAACAGATCGACAGTCTTGAACGCATATCCGGCCTGACTGCCGAGCAGGCCAAGGAGCAGTTATTAGATAGCCTACAGGAAGAGCTTACCCACGAAAAGGCCGTTAAAATCGCAAACTACGAGCAGACCCTCAAAGAAGAATGCGAGGAAAAGGCTCGTGAATACATTTCCCTGGCAATTTCCCGCTGTGCCGCCGATCAGGTGGCTGAAGCCACCGTTTCGGTGGTCAACCTGCCCAATGACGAAATGAAGGGCCGGATCATCGGCCGTGAAGGCCGGAATATCCGGGCCATTGAAACCCTGACCGGGGTGGATCTGATCATTGACGATACCCCGGAGGCAATTATGCTCTCCTGCTTTGATCCGGTTCGCCGCGAGGTTGCCCGGATCGCGCTGGAGAAGCTGATCCAGGACGGACGGATCCATCCCACCCGGATCGAGGAAATGGTAGAAAAAGCCCGCCGGGAGGTGGAGCAGCGGATCAAGGCCGAGGGCGAGCGGGCCGTGATGGAAACCAATGTCCACGGCGTGCATCATGAAATTGTGAAGCTCCTGGGCCGCCTCCGCTACCGCACCAGCTATGGGCAGAACGTGCTGAATCATTCCATTGAGGTTGCGTATCTGTCCGGCATCATGGCCAGCGAGCTGGGGGTAGATGCGAACATCGCCCGCCGCGCCGGTCTGCTTCATGATATCGGCAAGGCCCTGAACCATGAGATTGAGGGCTCCCATGTGGAAATCGGCGTGGAGGTCTGCCGGAAGTTCAAGGAGAATCCGGTTGTCATTCATGCCATTGAAGCCCACCACGGGGACGTGGAGATCAAGACGGTATACGACGCTTTGATCATGGCGGCGGACGCCTTGTCCGCGGCCAGACCGTCAGCCCGCCGTGAAAACCTGGAAAGCTATATCAAGCGCCTGGAGAAGCTGGAGGAGATCGCCAACTCCTATGATGGCGTGGAGAAGTCCTTTGCCATTCAGGCAGGCCGGGAAATCCGGATCATGGTTCGCCCGGAGGATGTAAAGGACGAGCGCATGGTGGTTATCGCCCGTGAGATCGCCAATCGTATTGAGAACGAACTGGACTATCCCGGGCAGATCAAGGTTCACATGATCCGCGAAAGCCGCGCCATCGACTACGCAAAGTAAATACAAGCCTAAAAAAGACCTTGGAGGGTTTGCGCCTCCAAGGTCTTTCCTAAGAGGCAATTGGTGCTTTGAAGGGGTCAAGGCCGCGAGACGCCGTCTCGCGCTCTGCGGTGCGTCGTTTCACAACGCACCTAGGAATTCGGCACCGCCGAATTCTGAGATGCGCCGCTAGCGGCGCATCGGGGACGCGTCCCCTTGGATTCCCGTCTTTTTGGGGGTGGGGGTGGGGACGGGCACTTGCGCCCGCCCCCCTACCTCGCTGATTACTCTCCGTAGGAACGATCGCCCGCCTACCCATTTTTTCGTAAAGAAAAAATTCATCCCTACAGGCGGCGCAAGGAGTGTCCCACACGCAGGAAGGAGCTTTTTTCTTTACGAAAAAAGCGTACTGCGTGAATCAGACTTTCTGCGTGGCAGAAAGCCGGAAGTCTGTACAGACTTGACCCCACCCCTTTTCCGCCCCTAAAAAAGCCCTTCAAATAATGGGAATCCAAGGGGGGCCAGGCCCCCTTGGCAGGTGCTCGAGGACAGCGTCCTCGAGGTCTTAGCAGGAGAGTTTCATTATCAAATACAGAAAGGATGCTTTATTATGACACTGAATCAGTCCAAGCGGGAGTTTATCCAGTTTATGCTGGAGGCGGAGGTACTTCGTTTCGGCGATTTCGTTACCAAAAGCGGCCGGAACACCCCCTACTTCATCAACACCGGAAACTACCGCACTGGTATGCAGACCGCCCGACTGGGGGACTTTTACGCCGCTTTGGTCAAGGAGGTCTGCGGGGAGAGCTTTGACGCGCTCTTCGGCCCCGCCTACAAGGGAATCCCCCTGGTGACCTCCTGCGCGGCGGCTCTGGCCCGGAATTACAGCATTGACAAGCCCTTTTTCTTCAACCGCAAGGAAGCCAAGGATCACGGCGAGGGCGGCAGTATGGTGGGCTACAAGCCTAAGGACGGGGATCGCATCGTTGTCATTGAGGATGTGCTTACTGCGGGAACCGCTATCCGGGAGGTTCTGCCCCTGCTGAAAGCCTGCGGGGATGTGACAGTGGAGCATATGTTTATCTCCGCCGATCGGTGCGAGGTGGGACAGACCCCCGGCAAAACCGCAGTGACGGAGCTTCAGGAGGAATTCGGCATCTCCGTGCATTCCATCGTGAGTGTCCGGGATATCCGGAGCTACCTGGAGGAACAGCCGGAATACGCAAAATATCTCCCCCTGATGGAACAATACATGGAGAAATACTGCGTCCTTTGATTCCATTTTCTTAAGAAGCTGTATGCACATGGGGACGAGACCTCGAGGCTCTGCCTCGAGCTCCGCCAAGGGGAAAGGATTCCCCTTGGATTCCCGTCTTTTTGGGGTTGTGAGGGGGGCAGGAAGTACTTCACACCCGGAGGGGAGCTTTTTTCTTTACGAAAAAAGCGTACTGTGGGAATCAGACTATCTGCGTGGCAGAAAGCCGGAAGTCTCTACAGACTCAACCACCCCTTTTCCGCCCTTAAAAAAGCCCTTAAAAAATTACGGGTTCCAAGGGGATTTAATCCCCTTGGCGAGAGCGCGAGAGCAGAGCTCTCGCGGCCTTGACCCATGATCAAAGCTCCCCCGGCACATGCCGGGGGAGCTTTGATCATGGGTTTACTCCTCTTCGGGGACGGGGGCAGAATCCAGGGCGGCTTCCTCCTGGGCGAGGGCTTCCAGCTCCTGAGGGGTCAGATCCTCTCCAGAGGCAGTTTCAACAGACTCGATTTCTTCCTGATCGTCGTGCTCGGCACGGGCGAAGGTAACCAGCTTGCTCCCCTCCGCCAGACGCATCACACGCACGCCGGAAGCGTACCGGGACATGAGATTCACATCGCTTACGCGAATCCGAATGATGACCCCGTCGTCAGCGATCAGGATCAAATCGTCGGTTTCGTCCACTACCCGGACGCCTGCTACCTGGCCCTTCTTATCGTTGACCTTGTAGTTGATTTTTCCATAGCCGCCTCTGCTCTGGAGACGGTATTCCTCAATGGGCGTCCGGCGGCCCTGGCCCAGGGTGGTCACTGTCATAACCGCAGCCCCTTCCCGGAGACGGGCCATGGACACCACCTGATCCTCTTCCCGGAGACGGATGGCCCGCACGCCCCGCGCTGTCCTGGACAGGGGACGGATGGACTGCTCATCCAGCCGGATGGACATGCCGTTTTTCGTAGCAATCAGCAGGTGGGAGGCCCCGTCCGTGAGACGGGCGGAGGCCAGCTCGTCGCCCTCGCTGAGCACCAGGGCAATCAGGCCGTTCTTCCGCACATTCCGATAAGCATCCAGCTTGGTGCGCTTGATCAGACCATCCCGGGTCACCATCACCAGGTATTTGTCCGGATCAAATTCCTTCACCTTTACCATATAGGCAACCTTTTCCTCCCCCTCGATGGGCAGGAGGTTCACAACGTTGGTGCCCCGGGAGGTGCGGCTTCCATCCGGAATTTCGTAGGTTTTCAGCTTGAACATCCGGCCCCGGTTGGTGATGAACAAGAGATTCTCATGGGAGGAGCAGATGAACAGCTCCTCCACAAAATCCTCGTCCCGCTGCTTCATGCCGGAGATGCCCCTGCCGCCCCGCTTCTGCAGCTTGTACAGCTCGGTGGGCTGGCGCTTGATATAGCCGAAGTGGGTCAGGGTAATGACGCACTCCTCCTCGGGGATCAGATCCTCAATATCCATCTCCCCGCTGATCTGCTGGATCTCTGTCCGGCGATCGTCGCTGAACCGTTTCCGGATCTCGCTGATCTCCTCCCGGATGATGGACAGCACCCGCTGCTCGTCCCCAAGGATTGCCTGGAGATCCTGGATCTTCAGCTCCAGAGCGGCCAGCTCATCCAGGATCTTCTGGCGCTCCATGCCGGACAGCTGGCCCAGCTGCATGGATACAATGGCATTGGACTGGGGATCGTCAATGCCGAACCGCTCCATCAGCCGCAGCTTGGACTCAGGCCGATCCTTGGAGGAACGGATGATGGCAATCACTTCGTCCATAAAATCGATCACTAGACGCAGGCCTTCCAGAATGTGCGCCCGCTCCTTGGCCTTCCGCAGGTCGAACTGGGTGCGGCGGCGGATAACCTCCTCCTGAAAGCGGAGGTAATGCTCCAGGCACTCCTTTAGGGTCAGCACCTTTGGCTGGCCGTCCACCAGGGCCATCATAATGACGCCCACGCTCTCCTGCATGGTGGTATACTGGTACAGGCGGTTCAGAACCACCTGAGGATTGGCGTCCCGCTTGAGCTCGATCACCAGGTGCATTCCGTTCCGGTCGGATTCGTCCCGGAGGTCGGAAATACCCTCGATCCGCTTATTCTTTACGTGCTCGGCAATGTTTTCGATCAGGCGGGCCTTATTGACCTGATAGGGCAGTTCGGTGACCACAATCCGGAAGCGGTTGTTCTTCATCTCCTCGATCTCTGCCCGGGCCCGGAGGGTGATCTTGCCCCGTCCGGTGGCATAGGCTGCCCGGATACCGGACAGGCCCATGATGATGCCCCGGGTAGGGAAGTCCGGGCCTTTGATTTTTTCCATCAGCTCCGGAAGGGTGGCGTCTGGGTTGTCGATCAGGAGATTGATTCCGTCGATCACCTCTCCCAGGTTATGGGGAGGGACATTGGTGGCCATGCCCACGGCAATGCCGGAAGAGCCGTTTACCAGCAGGTTGGGGAACCGGGAGGGGAGGACCACAGGCTCCTTCCGGCTGTCGTCATAGTTGGAGGTGAAATCCACGGTTTCCTTATCCAGGTCGGTGACCATCTCCATGGAGATTTTGCTCATCTTGGACTCGGTATACCGGTAGGCCGCGGGGGGATCTCCGTCCACGGAGCCGAAGTTTCCGTGACCGTCTACCAGGGGATAGCGGAGGGAGAACTTCTGAGCCATCCGTACCATGGCGTCATAGACGGAGGCATCCCCGTGGGGATGGTACTTGCCCAGCACGTCGCCTACGGTGGAGGCGCATTTATAATAGGGCTTATCGGGGGTCAGGCCCTGCTCATACATACTGTAGATAATCCGGCGGTGCACCGGCTTCAGGCCGTCCCGGACATCCGGCAGCGCGCGGGACACGATAACCGCCATGGAATAATCCATGAAGGAGGTCCGCATCTCCTTTTCAATGTCCCGGACGATGATCCTTCCCTGTTCGTATACTTCCATGCTTCAATAACCATTCCTTTCAAAAGACCGCAAAGGCTCCGCCTCCGTACCCCCGCCAAAGGGGTTGAACCCCTTTGGAGTCCCACGATTTTTACAGCGGGGAGATTTGCGGCGGTTATATACTCTTTGTGTGTTTATCGCCCATGGCGGCGGTCAGCATCCCCCGTATCTTTTCCTGCTGCTCCGGCTCCAGGTACCGCTTGGGCAGGAGGAAGATCCGCTCCTTGCCTACGCAGATCAGAAAGAGATTCTCTGTTTCCAGTGTACGGGTGATCTCCTTTACATAGTGGAGCAGGAAGCTGCTGGCCTGATCCGAGATCCGCACGCAGTCCTCATACACAGTCATGCGGAAAATCATTCCCGGATTGGCATCTGTGGCCTCCGCTGTCCGCTTGATATGCTGCCGGGGAAAATACCACAGCATTCCGATCACCGCCAGGGACAGCACCGCCAGTACCCCCGGCAGGAACTGCTCCCCCTGGGTGAAGTTGATAAGATAGATGACAAATACCACAATCAGTATTCCTGTATATATCATATACTTTTTGTAGATTGCCGCCTTCTGGAAGGCTTTCAGTCCCTCGCGGATATCGTCCCCTGTAAAGGAGTACTCCGCCTCCACGCAGTCTTTGCCAGCCAGCTCGGGATCGTCCGGAGAGGCTGGGGGAAGGTCAGGTATAAAATCATACTGTTCAGTCTGAACAGCGCCGGATTCCTGTCTGGGATTCTCCATTGTCCAATCCCTTTCTATTACAAATTGGATAGTCAATCATACAAAATACAAATAGAAGTACAAACCAAAGATGGGCCCGCCCGCCGATCAGAAGCAGAAGCCCCCGTCATTTCCCGCTGGCATGGGATGCCGGCGGGGGGTCTGGGGACACTGTCCCCAGCGGAGCGGGAGGCAGAGCCTCGTGGCCTAAATATCCAGATTGGTCACATAGCGGGCGTTCTGCTCAATGAACTCCTTCCGGGGGCCAACCCGATCGCCCATCAGGATGGTGAAGATCTCGTCGGCCTTCTGGGCGTCCTCCAGCTCTACCCGGACCATGATCCGGTTCTCCGGGTTCATGGTTGTCTCCCAGAGCTGCTCGGGATCCATCTCACCAAGGCCCTTGTACCGCTGAATATCCACCTTCTGGCGGTTCTCCCCGCCAAGCTCAACAATATACCGATCCCGCTCCTCATTCGAGTAGGCGTAGCGCACCTGCTTGCCTCTGGAGAGCTTGAACAGGGGCGGCTGGGCAATATACACATGGCCCTGCTCCACCAGCTTGCGCATAAACCGGAAGAAGAAGGTCAGCAGCAGCGTCCGGATGTGGGAACCGTCCACGTCCGCATCCGCCATGATCACTACCTTGCCGTACCGGAGCTTGGAAATGTCGAATTCCTCTCCCAGCCCGGTCCCCAGGGCGGTTACCACAGGCATCAGCTTCTCATTGTCGTATACCTTGTCAATCCGGGCCTTTTCCACGTTGAGCATCTTGCCCCACAGGGGAAGAATGGCCTGATACCGCCGATCCCGTCCATCCTTGGCGGAGCCTCCTGCGGAATCGCCCTCCACGATGTAGATTTCCGTGAGGGAAGCATCCCGCTCCTGGCAGTCCGCCAGCTTGCCGGGAAGGGAGGCGGTTTCCAAAGCGGATTTCCGCCGGGTGAGATCCCGCGCCCGCTTGGCGGCCTCTCTGGCCCGCTGGGCAGTGATGGCCTTGTCAAAGATGGCCCGGGCCACAGCGGGATTCTCCTCCAGATAGATTTCCAGCTGATTGGACACCATGTTGCCTACCAGGGCGCGGGCTTCGGTGTTACCCAGCTTGGTTTTGGTCTGGCCCTCAAACTCGCAGTTGGTGAGCTTCACGCTGATGATAGCGGTGATGCCCTCCCGGACGTCCTCGCCGGTGAGCTTGTCATCGTCCTTGAGGAGCTTGTATTTCTTTCCGTACTCGTTGAAGACCCTGGTCAGAGCCTCCCGGAAGCCGGTTTCATGGTAGCCGCCCTCGGGGGTATGAATGTTGTTGGCAAAGGAGAGGAGCAGCTCATTGTAGCTGTCCCCGTAATATTGAAGGGCCACCTCGGCGATCATGTCGTTCACGTTGACCGACATATAGATCACTTCCGGATTGATGGGCTCCAGCTCCTTGCGGCGGGCGATATATTCCACAAAGCTCTTGATGCCGCCCTCGTAGTGGAGGTTTTCCTCCAGGGGCTCCTGTTCGTTCCGGAGGTCCCGGAGCTGGATGCGGATGCCCGCATTGAGGAAAGCCTGTTCCCGCAGGCGGGTCAGAAGGGTTTCATAGCTGTATTCGATGGTTTCAAAGATCTCGCTGTCGGCCAGGAATCTGACAATGGTGCCGGTGCGGTCGGTCTGGCCGATGATTTCCATCTCTTTGTCATAGTGGCCCCGTTCAAAATGCTGAAAGTGAATATTCTTTCCGTCGTGGACGGTGAGCTCCAGCCATTCAGAGAGGGCGTTGACTACGGAAGCGCCCACGCCGTGAAGACCGCCGGCGACCTTGTAGCCGCCGCCGCCGAACTTTCCGCCCGCGTGAAGGATGGTATAGGCCACCGTAGCGGCGGAGATCCCTTCCTTCGGGTGGATCCCGGTAGGAATACCCCGGCCGTTGTCGGTAACGCAGATCACGTTGCCGGGAAGGAGCTCTACCTGAATCTCCGTGCAGACGCCTGCAAGGGCCTCGTCAATGGCGTTGTCCACGATCTCATATACCAGGTGATGGAGGCCCTTTTCACCAGTGGAGCCGATATACATGCCGGGCCGTTTCCGGACTGCCTCCAGACCCTCCAGAACCTGTATTTCTTCTGCGCCGTACTCATGGTTCAAGTTTTCCAATTCTATACCGTTCCTTTCTGCTTTCTTGAAGGGGAAGACCTCGAAGGCTCCGCCTCCGAGCCTCCGCCAAGGGGGCCAGGCCCCCCTTGGATTCCCGTTATCTTTTTGAGGGGAGGGGGGCCGTAGTAGAATCTGACTTGTCCGTACCTGGTGCCCCCCTCCCCTCAAAAAGATGATGGGTTTCCAAAGGGGACTGGTCCCCTTTGGCAGAGGTTTGGGGGCAGAGCCCCCAAGGTCTTCCCCCTTACGGAACTGTGCCGCCGGAGGCGCGTTTTCTCAGGGTTGATACGGATATCTGGGAGATATATACTTGATTTTGGGCTGTTACGATAAAGGATTTGGGCATCTCATAGGAGACGGTGACTACCCGGCCCTCCTTTGTCGCGCTGGAAAGAAACGCCCGTGTCCACTTGGACAGGCTCGCCTTTTCCAGGTCGAATATCCCTACAATATCCCTGTTGCGGACCACCACGTCCTGCCCCAGATGCAGATACAAAGAATACACGGCTCGTTTCCTCCCTTCTCACGGCCTGCCTTAGGCGCGATCCGCCTCCTCCGCCAGGGTTCCCTGGGAGATTCGGAAGATCCTGCCGCTTTTCAGGCGGGCTGCGTTGGATATATCACAGCAGGTGATAAACACCTGCATTCCCTTCAGATGATTCAATATATAATCCTGCCGGCTTTCATCCAGCTCGCTCATAACATCATCCAGCAGCATGATGGGATTCTCTCCCGTGGCCTTCTTCAGCAGGGACGCCTCCGCCAGCTTCAGGGCGATCACGCTGCTTCTCTGCTGGCCCTGGGAGCCGTAGGTCCTCACCGGCATACCGTCCACCTGGATCTCCAGATCATCCCGGTGGATGCCCGCTCCCGTAAATCCCTGGCGGAGATCCTGCCGGAAGCCCTCTTTCAGCTTCTGGTAATAATCCCGCACCCATTCCTCCTGATAGCTGTCCACCGGGCCAATCTCCGGATAGACAGTGGAGCTGTACCGCAGCTCAAACCGCTCCCGGCCCCGGCTCAATCCTTCATAAATCTCCCGGGTAATCGGGGAGAGCCTGCGGACGTAGTCATTCCGGTAGATAGACAGCACCGTCCCCGCCTTGGCCAGCTGCAAATCCCAAACATCGATATTGTTTTCCAGATCCGGATAATCCGCGGCGTTTTTCAGCAGGGCGTTCCGCTGTTCCAGAAGCTTTTCATAGGTGTTCAGGTAGTCCTTGTACTGAGGGCGGATTTCCGAGATGGCGATATCCAGGAATTTCCGGCGGTTTTTCGGCCCCTCCTGAACAAAGGACAGATGAGAGGGAGAGAATACCACTCCGTAGAAATTGCCGTTCAGCTCCCCGGTGGTTTTCAGCTCCACCCCGTTCAGCAGGATTTTCCTGCGGTTCCCCTTGGCGGAGAAGCAGAGGGAAGCCAGCTGTTCCCGGCGGGCGTCCTCAAAGCGGACGGAGAGCCGGGTATCCTCCGCGCCGAACCGGATCAGCTCCCCGGTTTTTGCCCCCCGGAAGGAGGGATTTCCGGTAAAGAGCCAGAGGGCCTCGATCAGGTTGGTTTTTCCCTGGGCATTGTCCCCGTAGACCACGTTGATCTCTCCGCAGGGGAAGAGGGACAGCTCCCGGATATTCCGGTAATCCGTCAGGGAGAGCTGATTGAGCTTCAAAGCGGCTCTCCCTCCGTCACCAAGTAGGAGCACCCCTCCAGGGTGACGGCATCTCCCGGCCGGAGCTTTCTCCCACGCTGGAGGCAGGGCTCCCCATTAAGGAGGGCTTCTCCCTGAAGGATCCGCTCTTTGGCCTCCCCGCCGCTGAGCACCGCTCCCGCCAGCTTCAGAAACTGATCCAGCCGGATATATTCCGTCCGAATCGGAACTTCATGAGCCTCCATAGAAAGGCTCCTTTCTCTCCTGATTTCCGCCCCGGTACTGCTACCGGGGCGGTTCGTTAAGGGGGAAGACCTCGAGGGCTCTGCCCTCGAGCACCTGCCAAGGGGACGCGTCCCCTTGGATTCCCATCTTTTTAAGGGCGTAAAGGGGGTGGGGGTTCAAGTCTGTACAGACTTGTTACTTCCTGCCTCGCTGATACTCCCTGCGGAGACGATCGCCCGCCTACCCATTTTTTCGTAAAGAAAAAATTCAGCTCCATAGGCGGGGTAGGAAGGAGCTTTTTTCTTTAGGAAAAAAGCGTACTGCGTGAATCAGACTGCCTGCGTGGCAGAAAGCCGGAAGTCTGTACAGACTTAACCCCACCCCTTTTTCCGCCCTTAATAAGCCCTTGAAAATTACGGGTTCCAAGGGGATTTAGATCCCCGATGCGCCGCCAGCGGCGCATCTCAGAATTCGGCGAAGCCGAATTCCTAGGTGCGTCGTGAAACAACGCACCGCAGAGGCTCAGTTTTTCAGCCTTACGGGGAGCACCAGGAACAGGAAGCTGTCGTCGTCAATGGGAACTACCTTCATAGGGGAGATAGGGCCGTTGATCTCCAGCGCTACCCGGGTGCATTCGCTGGCTTTCAGGGCGTCCGCCATGTACCGGTTGTTGAAGCCGATTTTGACCTCCGGGCCGGTGATGTCCGCAGGAATGGCGTCATTGATCTTTCCCAGCGTTGTCTCACAGAACAGCTTTACCCCGTCTCCCTCAAAGGTGCAGCGGATAGGGCTTTTCGCCCGCTCGTTGATGATGATCGACGCCCGGTTGATGCTTTCCAGAAACAGCTTTGTGTCAATTGTCACATTGGTCTGGGATTCCTTGGGAATCGCATTGTTATAATCCAGGAAATCACCCTCCAGCAGACGGGAGATCACCACGTAACCCCCCGCGCGGAAGCTGATATGCTTGTTGGACACGCTCAGGGTGATCTGCTCCTCCTCATCCAGGCCCAGCCGGGAAAGCAGCTTCACAATTTCGCCCAGGGTGCGCCCCGGAACTACAAATTTGAAGTTTTCCTCTACATTGATCTTCTCTTTCCGCAGCGCCAGCCGGTAACCGTCTACCGATACCAGATTCAGCACCCCGTCCTTAATGTCAAACAGAGAACCGGTGTGAACCGGGTTCTGATCGGTCTGGGCAACCGCAAACAGGGTTTGGGAGATCATATTCTTCAATAAATGATGGGAAATGGAAAATTCCCGTTCCCCGGAGATCACTGGCATATCCGGGTATTCTTCCGCATCCATGCCCAGGATGGTGAACTCAACCTCACTGCAATGGATAACCGTGAGATTTTTTTCGTCAGAGGAGATATCCACCTCTCCCGCAGGCATTTTATTGATGATGCTGGAAAGCAGAGAGGCGTTGAGGATCACAGATCCTTCCTCCCGGCTGGACACCGGGATTTCCTTGGTGATCCCAAGCTCCAGATTGTAGCCGGTCAGGCTCAGCGCGTTCTGCCGGCAGTTCATCAGGATTCCTTCCAGCGCGATGAGGGTAGATTTCGTAGAGACAGCGGGGAGCACATTGTTGACCGCCTCGCAGAGCACTGCCTTGTCACAGGAAAATTTCATAGGAAACCTCTTTTCTTCGCGGAAAGACCTCCGCGGTGATCGAATTGGGAATGGGAGCAGGGAGAGAACCCTCTCTCTTTTGATGGGCTTATATCTAATAGATCATATAAATAGAAAAGATCAAGATCGTAGTAGAAGTAATAGGGGCTGTTGAAACAGGGGAAAGGACAACCAATCCCATGGACAAGGGCTTTTTTAGGGACAACCCCTGTGAATTCCCCTGTGCAATCTCTATGGAGAAGGGGTTGAAAGACGTGGATGAATCTTTACACAAGGTTTTCAACAGTTGAAAACTCATGGATTGTTGAAAACTTTATGGAAAGCGGATCGTCTCTCTCCGCTCCCGGAGATCGGGCGGTGAAAACTGTGGAAACCGCTCTTGTGGAAAGCGGCGTCTATTTGTTTTTGATGTTCTTGATGATATCGTCAATGATGGCCTTCTGACGGGAGTTGGTCTGGATCTGCTTTTCCACCTGCTTGAGGGCGTAAACTACAGTGGAGTGATCCCGTCCGCCGAATTCCTCGCCGATAGGGGCCATGGACATCTGGGTAACCTCCCGGACGATGTACATAGCCACCTGCCGGGCCGTAGACACCTGGGAGGATCGCTTCTGGGAGCGGATATCGTCCGCGGTGATGGAATAGGTCTTGGCCACCTCTTCAATGATCCGTTCCACGGTGACAGGAACCGGCTGATTGTCGTTGAGGATCTCCTTGATCAGAGACTGAGCCATGCTGATGGTGGGAACAGCGCCGAGAAGGGTATAATTTGCCCGCATTTTCTTAACGATGCCCTCCAGCTGGCGGATGTTGGTCTTGAGCCGGTTGGCAATGAATTCGGTCACATCGGGCGGGATCTCGAACTGGAGGAGATCCGCTTTCCGGTTGAGGATGGCCACCCGCGTCTCAAAGTCAGGAGGGGAGATGTCGGTGAGCAGGCCCCATTCAAACCGGGATTTCAGCCGATCCTCCAGGGTTTTGATTTCCTTGGGAGGCCGGTCGGAGGTAAGGACGATCTGCTTGCCTACCTGATAGAGCTCGTTGAAGGTATGGAAAAATTCTTCCTGCGTGCTCTCCTTGCCGGCGATAAACTGAACGTCATCCATCAGGAGGACGTCGGCTTTCCGGTATTTGTTGTGGAAGCTCTCCACGTTTTTATTCTGGATGGCGGCGATCAGCTCGTTGGTGAAGGTTTCGGAAACCACGGAGATGACGTGCTTTTCCGGTTCGATTCGCTGGATCTCGTTGGAGATAGCCATCAGCAGATGGGTTTTTCCCAGGCCGGAGGGGCCGTAGATAAAGAGGGGGTTGTAGGATCCGGGCTGCTGGGTGGCAATGGCCTTGCAGGCCGCGTAGGCGAAGTTATTGGAGGGGCCGACAATGAAGGTGTCGAAGGTGTATTCGTACTCGTTGTCCTCGTCCTGATCGGGCTCGGGGATGGGAGCGGGACGGTGAAAGTCGGGATTTTCCTCCAGGTACTGCTTGATATCGTCCTCGGTGGCAATGACTACTTCTACAGGGAAGCCCAGAACGGATTCAAATCCGGCGGCGATCTTGTCGTAGTACTGCTTCAGGAGGATGTTTTTCTGAAAATCGGTTTTGATGTAGACCACGGCTCTGCCGTCCTCCAGCTTTACGGGCTCGATGTAGGAGATCCAGCAGTTGTAGGCCACGTCGGAGACGCGTTCCTTTACGTAGGCTTTCACCAGGCTGACGACTTCGTCGAAAGACTCCATGTTGATAATTCCCCCGCTCGTAGAAAGATAGGAAAGAGCTTGCTTGGAAGGGATTTCTCAGAGAGGATGGCCAAAACCGAATTCACAGGTCTTAAACAGAGTTTTCCTGATTTGCCGGGGCAAAAACCGCACAAAAAGAGGAAGTGCTCAAAACCTGTGAAGTCCCGGTGAGAAACCGGTTGGAAACCTGTTTTAAGCCTTCCTGTGAGGTCCCGCAGCGAAAATATTTTGCGGCAGAGAGAGGCAGAAGAAGAGGTCCGCTCCCGGAAACGGCCGCCTGTAATCCCTTGTAATGCTCATATTATATCAAATTTTTCTGTTTCTGGCAAGTCTTTTTCCGGGATTTCAACAGGACAATTTTGCGTTATATTATAATGTAACTCGAAAAGCCTCCCGGAGGAGAGCCTTTGTTGAAAGTTTGCTTTCCTGAAGGGGTAGACCTCGAGGGCGCTGCCCAAGGGTCAAGGCCACAGGCCTTGACCCTGCGAGCCTCCCGCCAAGGGGACGCGTCCCCTTGGATTCCCGTCTTTTCTAAGGGCGTAAAAGGGGTGGGGATTCAAGTCTGTACAGACTTTTTACTCCCTGCCTCGCTGATACTCCCCGCAGAGACGATCGCCCGCCTACCCATTTTTTCGTAAAGAAAAAATTCAGCTCCATGAAAGTACGACGCAGAAAGTCCCGAGCGTGTTTGGCTACGCTCATATTTTCTGCGGGGTGAAAAATTGTGGGACGCACGCAGGGTGGAGCTTTTTTCTTTACGAAAAAAGCGTACTGCGGGAATGAGACTGACTGCGTGGCAGGAATCAAGGAGTCTGTACAGACTCAACCACCCCCCTTTCCGCCCTTAAAAAGCCTTTCAAATAATGGGAATCCAAGGGGAATCCCTTCCCGATGCGCCGCCAGCGGCGCATCTTAGAATTCGGCGAAGCCGAATTCCTAGGTGCATCGTGAAACGACGCACCGCAGAGACGCGAGACAGCGTCTCGCGGCCTTGCCCTTCCGAACACGCAGAGCTTTCCAATAGGCTCTCAGGGAGTATCGTGTAGATTGACTGAGAAAAAGAGGGCGGATCCCTTGACAAGGAGGCGTTTTTCCGGTTATAATATGAAATTGCAGGGTTTTGTTTTTTTGTGCCTGTTTTACATTTCAGATAGCGTCTCCCTTTCCCGTGCGGATTGCGCGGATGGGGAGTGATTGCTTTCCGGCTGAAGGGATTTTCCCGGGCCGGATTACAGTTCCAGCCGCTTTCCTTCCCGTCAGGAAGGGTCAGCGGTGCTTCGGGAAGGGGGAGTTTGCGAATGAAAAGAACCTATCAGCCTAAAAAGCTGCAGAGAAAGCGCGTCCATGGCTTTATGCAGAGAATGGCTACCAAAAACGGCAGAAAGGTTATTGCCCGCCGTCGGGCCAAGGGCCGTGTCAGATTGTCTCACTAAGGGCTTCAGTCCTGTCTTCTTCCGGGAGGCACTCCCGGAAGAAAGCAATTCTATTTATGTATGTGTGGCGCAGTTCGCCTGATTTATCTTCTAATAAAACTGACCACTGTTTCTTTGAATAGTGGTCTTTATTTTTATCCGATACCGAAAGGGCCTCTTATCCATGGAGAACGATACCCCAAAGCTGCCGCCTCTGCGCTCCCTCAAGCTCAACAAGGAGTTTAAGCGGGCCTACTATCAGGGGGGCTACAAGGCTCATCCCCTGCTGGTTTCCTACCAGGTGCGGAACAGGTTCCGCGCTCCCCGGGTGGGAATCACCACCGGCAAGAAAATCGGCTGCGCCGTCCGGCGGAATCGGGCCCGCCGGATTCTCCGGCAGGCCTGCCGGGAGCTGATGCGGGAGGAGCCCCAGCTGTTCGGCGGCTTTGATTTTGTCTTTGTGGCAAGGGAAAAGACTCCGGATTCTACTACCCCGGAAATCAAACGGGTGATGCAGAAGCAGCTTGCCGCTTTGAAAAACAATCCCCGGAATCCTGGGAGGACAGGCCGTTGAAGGGGCTTTTTCTGCTCCTGATCCGGTTTTATCAAAAGTGCGTTTCTCCCTTGTTTCCCTCCTGCTGCCGGTTTTATCCCACCTGTTCGGCCTATATGAAAGAGGCTATCCGGCGGTTTGGGGTTTTGCGCGGCGGATGGCTGGGACTTCGGCGGTTTCTCCGCTGCAACCCCTTTTGCAGGGGAGGCGTGGATCCCGTCCCTGAGACTTTTTCCTGGCGGGCACGGAGGAGCTTGTGAGTCGCTTCTTAAGGGGAAGGCCGCGAGAGGTCTTGGTGGGGTGCTCACTTCAATATAGAAAGGAATGGTTATTAGAATGGGGATCTTGGGCACACCGCTTGGTTGGATCATGTCCTTCATTTACGACTATGTGGTTCACAGCTATGGCTGGGCATTGATTCTCTTTATCATTTTAACGCGGGTGGTCCTGTATCCTCTGGGCGTCAAGCAGCAGAAAAGCACTGCCCGTATGGCCGCCTTCCAGCCGAAGCTCCAGCAGCTGCAAAAACAGTATGGCAAGGATAAAAACCGCTATCAGGAAGAGATGATGAAGCTCTACGAGCAGGAGGGCATCAGCCCTACTGCCGGATGTCTGCCCATGGCAGTACAGATGATCTTCCTTTTCGGCCTGATTGACGTTATCTATAAGCCTCTGCATCATCTGCTTCATATTCCCAACGAGCTGCTGGATACGGCTGCAAAGCAGGTGCTGGGCACCTCCACCAGCTTCTCCCAGCTGGAGATTGTCTCAAAGGTGCAAAGCGGTTCCACGGCGTTTTATCCCATTCTGGGCGTGGAGAACATCGAGCGGATCCAGAATTTTGACATGAATTTTCTGGGGCTGGATTTGGGCGTGATTCCCAGTCAGGTCTGGGGATGGGTCATCCTGATCCCGATTTTGTCCTTTGTGACACAGATCCTGTATACCCTGATGTCTATGGCGCAGCAGAAGAAGAACGGCCAGAACACCATGCAGGGCCCCATGAAGTGGATGATGCTTCTGATGCCCTTGATGTCTCTGTGGTTTGCCTTTACCATGCCTGCGGGTATTGGTCTTTACTGGACGGTTTCCAATGTGCTGATGATTTTCCAGCAGCTGATTCTCCAAAAGCTCTATCCGCCGGAGAAGGTGATGGCCAAGAAGGATAAGGCAACTGAGCGGAATAAGGAAAAGATGCGCAAGCGGCGGGAAAAGCTGGAGCAATACAACCAGACCATGGCGGAGCGGGGCATTGAAACGCCTATGGCCAAGCTGAAGCGGGAGCAGGAAGAAGAAGCGGCCGCTCAGTCCGCCAGGTCGGAGAAGAAGATGGATCGGGAAACGGCTCAGAAAGAAAAGGAGCTTGTGCAGAAGCGTCTGGCGGAGGCCAGAAAGCGGATGGCTGAAAAGTATGGGGATGAATACACAGATTCAGACAGCGGCAAGGATCAGTGAATCCCCTGAAGGAAGGAGAACAGGCCATGATGAGAGAAGCAACCGGAAAGGCCTCCACAGTGGAGGAGGCGATTGAAAAGGCTCTCCGGGAGCTGAATGCCCGGCGGGAGCAGTGTGAGATTGAGGTTCTGGAAACACCGAAGAAGTCCCTGTTTGGACTGCTCAGCCGGGAGGCGTCTGTCCGGGTGATCCTTCGGGAGGAGGCGCCTGTGTCTGTTCCCGAGGCAGGGGCTGCGCCCCAGGCCCCGGCGGCGGAAAGTGTTTCTGTTTCCGCGGCTGTGGAGCCTGTGGAGGAGAACGAAAACTGCCAGAAGCTGGAATCAGCGAAGGGATACCTGCTGGAAATTCTGGCGGCGATGGGCCTGGACGGTGTTTCGATTAAGGTGCAGGAGCATGCGGACGGTGCGGTTCTCACCTTTGAGGGCGAGGGCATTGCGGTGCTGATTGGGCATCATGGAGAGACGCTGGATGCTTTGCAGTATCTGGTGGCGCTGACCTGCAACCGGATTGACGGGGAGTATTATCGGATCACTCTGGACTGCGGAAATTATCGGGAGAAACGGGAAGCGACCTTAAAGGCGCTGGCCTCCCGGATAGCGGCAAAGGTAAAGAAGACAGGGCGGAGCCAGCTTCTGGAGCCGATGAATCCCTATGAGCGGCGGATCATTCACGCGGTGGTGTCAGAGATTGAGGGCGTGACCTCCAAGTCGAAGGGGGAGGAGCCCAACCGCCGGGTGGTGATCCTGAGCGAGCATCCTGCAAAGCCGTATAGTAAGGGCGGTCGGGACTATGGGCATGGGCGGAAGCCGTCGGCGCCCAGGAAGCGGGAGCGGACGATGGAAGAAATCCTCAAGAGTGACCTGGACAAGTCCGATTTTGCCAGGAAAGAGGAAAGCGCCGAACTCTATTCCAAGTTGGAGCTTTAAAAAAGGAGGTGCTGCACAGCACCTCCTTTTTATCCGTCTTACCCTCTGTGTGCGTCTGTGGGGGAAGACCTCGAGGGCTCTGCCCTCGAGCTCCTGCCAAGGGGATTAAATCCCCTTGGAACCCGTAATTTTTTGAGGACTTTTTAAGGGCGGAAAAAGGGGTGGTTGAGCCTGTACAGACTTCCGGCTTTCTGCAACGCAGTCAGTCTGATTCCCGCAGTACGCTTTTTTCGTAAAGAAAAAAGCTTCTTCCTGCGTGCGGGGTACTTTCTGTGCCGCAGAAAGTATGAGCGTAACAGAACACGCTCGAAACTTTCTGTGTCGTAGTCTCTGCGCCGCCTATGGAGCTGAATTTTTTCTTTACGAAAAAATGGGTAGGCGGGCGATCGACCACGAAGGGAGTACCAGCGAGGTAGGGATTTGGACTTACCCCACCCTCACCCCAAAAGATGGGAATCCAAGGGGACGCGTCCCCTTGGCGAGTGCTCGAGAGCGGAGCTCTCGAGGTCTGTTCCCACGCAGAGACTTTGAACAGGCTTTGAGGAGATGAGAGGTTGAAAACGATTGCGGCCATTGCGACGCCTCCGGCTGTAGGGGGAATTGCTGTCATACGTGTCTCCGGGCCCTGTGCCCTCCAGATTGCCGATCGGGTTTTTACGTCTGTCAGCGGCGTCCCACTTTCTCAGAGGCGGGGGTATACTGCCTCTTATGGCAGCTTTCATTCCGCTGACGGGATTTTAGATGATGGGGTGGCCCTTGTGTTTCGTTCTCCCAAGAGCTACACCGGGGAAGACGTTGCTGAGCTTTCCTGCCATGGGGGCGTTTATGTTGCCAGGGCTGTTTTGCGCGCTGTTTTGGATGCCGGAGCATCTTTGGCAGATCCTGGTGAATTTACCAAGCGTGCTTTTCTCAATGGGAAGCTGAGTCTTTCTCAGGCGGAGGCGGTAGCGGATCTCATTGGCGCTGGGAACGCTCAGGCCCTGGGCGCTGCCCGGGCGCAGGCCGGTGGCGCTTTGAGCCGCAGGATTCAACAGTTGCGGGAATCTTTGTTGAATCTTGCGGGGCATCTCTCTGCCTGGGTGGATTATCCGGAAGAGGATATTCCTCAGCTGGAGGAAGGGGCTTTGGCGGATTCCCTTCGGCAGGGGCTGGAGGTTCTGGACGGGCTTTTAGCCTCCTTTGATACCGGGCGGTTTCTTCGGGAGGGGATTGACACGGTGATCGTGGGAAAGCCCAATGTGGGGAAGTCCACCCTGATGAATTTACTGGCCGGATGCACCCGGAGCATTGTGACTGAGATTGCCGGCACCACCCGGGATATTGTGGAAGATACCGTTTCCCTGGATGAGCTGATTCTGCGGCTTTCAGATACTGCCGGGATTCGTTCCACGGCGGATCCGGTGGAGCGTCTGGGGGTGGAGCTGGCCCGCTCCCGGTTGGATACGGCGGAATTGATTCTGGCTGTGTTCGATGGTTCTGCTCCTTTGGAGCAGGAGGACTTTCAGCTTTTGGAGCTGCTGGAGGGCCGGCCGGTGATTGGATTGGTGAACAAGGGGGATTTGGAGCTTCGGCTTTCGGTGAAGGAGCTGGAGGATCGGTTGGATTCGGTGACAGTGCTTTCCGCTCTGGAGGGAGAGGGTTTGGATACCCTGAAGGAAGCGATCCGGCGAAAGCTGGGTCTGCTGAAGCTGGATCCTGCCGGAGGGATTTTGTCTACCGAGCGCCAGCGGGAGTGTGCCCGTTCCGCCCGGGGAAGCCTGTGGGAGGCCATCTCCGCTCTGGAGGCCGGCATGACCCTGGATGCGGTAACGGTTTCCCTGGAAGAGGCAATTTCCGCCCTCCGTGAGCTGGACGGCGATCGGGTGACTGAGGAAGTGGTGAACCGGGTGTTCAGCCGTTTCTGCGTGGGTAAGTAGCGAAAGGGGAAGACCTCGAGGGCTCTGCCCAAGGGTCAAAGCCGCAGGCTTTGACCCTGCGAGCCTCCTGCCAAGGGGATTAAATCCCCTTGGAACCCGTAATTTTTTAAGAGCTTTTTTAGGGGCGGAAAAAGGGGTGGTTGAGTCTGTACAGACTTCCGGCTTTCTGCCACACAGATAGTCTGATTCCCGCAGTACGCTTTTTTCGTAAAGAAAAAAGCTCCCCTCTGCGTGTGGGATACTTCCTGCGCCGCAGAGGGTATGAGCGCAGCAGAACATGCTCGGGATTTTCTGCGTCGTAGATTCTGCGCCGCCTATGGAGCTGAATTTTTTCTTTACGAAAAAATGGGTAGGCGGGCGATCGTCCACGAAGGGAACAGCGGTGAAGCAGGGAGTAAAAAGTCTGTACAGACTTGGCCCCCACTCCCTTTAAGCCCTTAAAAAGACGGGAATCCAAGGGGAATCCCTCCCCGATGCGCCGCCAGCGGCGCATCTCAGAATTCGGCGAAGCCGAATTCCTAGGTGCGTCGTGAAACGACGCACCGCAGAGACGCGAGACAGCGTCTCGCGGCCTTGCCCTTTGAAGCGCACAGTGAAACGAAAGGAGGCTGGAAGAATGCCTGGTTATGAGATGGGGAGCTATGACGTGGCGGTGATAGGGGGCGGTCACGCGGGAATTGAGGCCGCGCTTGCCTGCGCGCGGCTGGGGGTGAAAACGATTCTCTTTACCCTGACTCTGGATGGAATTGCCAATATGCCCTGCAACCCTTCCATTGGCGGCACTGCCAAAGGGCATCTGGTGCGGGAGATCGACGCTTTGGGCGGCGAGATGGGAAAGGCGGCGGACGCAACCTTTCTCCAAAGCCGGATGCTTAACAGGGGAAAGGGTCCGGCGGTCCACAGTCTGCGGGTGCAGAGCGATCGCCGGGGATACCATATTTATATGAAGCATCTGCTGGAAGGGCAGGAGCATTTGACCCTCCGGCAGGAGGAGATTGTGGGCGTTGAACTGGATGGTGAGGGCAGGCTCTGTGCAGTGCGCGGGCGGCTTGGCGGCCGCTGGCGGACAAAGGCTGCCATCTTGTGCAGCGGAACCTATCAGCGGGGAACCATCCATGTAGGGGATGTATCCTATTCCGGCGGGCCGGACGGGGTTTCCGCCAGCGTGGGGCTGACCGATTGCCTGAAGGAGTTGGGGATTACCATCCGCCGGTTCAAAACCGGGACTCCCTGCCGGATCAACCGGCGGAGCATTGATTTTTCCAAGCTGGATGCTCAGCCAGGGGATTCGGAGATCACGCCTTTCTCCTTTGAAACCCATGGGGATTTGGAAAACCGCGTGCTCTGCCACATCGGATACACCAATGAGGAAACCCACCGGATCATCCGGGAGAATCTCCACCGCTCTCCTATCTACGGCGGACGGATTCAGGGCGTGGTGGGCCCCCGGTACTGTCCCAGCTTTGAGGATAAGGTAGTTCGTTTTTCGGAGAAGCCCCGGCATCAGCTTTTTGTGGAACCTATGGGTCTGGACACGGAAGAGATGTATCTGCAGGGGCTGTCTTCCTCTCTTCCGGAGGATGTACAATTGGCTTTCATCCGCACCATTCCTGGACTGGAGCAGGCGGAGATCATGCGGAACGCCTATGCCATCGAATATGACTGCTGTGATCCTCTGGAGCTGCATCCCACCCTGGAGTTCAAGGCGGTTCCTGGGCTTTACGGAGCGGGACAGTTCAACGGCACCTCCGGCTATGAGGAAGCCGCCGCCCAGGGGCTGATAGCGGGCATCAATGCGGCCCGTCGGATCCGGGGGGAGGGGGAGGTTGTGCTGGATCGGGCCAGCTCTTATATTGGAACTTTGATCGACGATCTCACCACCAAGGGCTGCTCCGATCCCTATCGGATGATGACCTCCCGAAGTGAGTACCGGCTGATCCTCCGGCAGGACAACGCGGATCAGCGGCTGACGCCTCTGGGCTATGAGCTTGGGCTGATTTCTCCAGAGCGATACCAGAGGTTCCAGGCGAAGCAGGAGCAGATCCGCCGGGAGCTCCAGCGTCTCAGGCGGCTGTCGCTGCCCCCTTCCCCGGAGCTGAACGGGGTACTTGTTTCACGTGAAACATCTCCTATTGAGACAGGGGTGCGGGCGGTGGAGCTGCTTCGGCGTCCCCAGCTGGGATACCGGGATTTGGCGCCGTTTCTGGGAGAGCCTGAGGATGGTCCTCTGCTCCGTGAGGTCTGGGAACAGGTGGAGATCGAGCTCAAATATGAGGGCTATATCAAAAAGCAGCTGGCCCAGGTCGAGGAGATGCGGCGTCTGGAGGGCCGGCTCCTGCCGGAGGGGATCGACTATGGGACGATCCGCGGGCTGAGTCTGGAGGCCCAGGAGAAGCTGGCGCGGGTTCGGCCCAGAAGCGTCGGCCAGGCCTCCCGGATCTCCGGGGTGAGCCCGGCGGATGTGTCGGTGCTGCTGATCTATTTGTACGGATAAGATATTTTTTGAGGGAGTATTCGGACTCTCATTAAAGGAGCAAAAAATGGTGTGGACTGATATATGTGATGCTTCCCATCGGGCGACGATTCTGGATTTGCGGCAGTATCTTTCGCCCTTGGCGATGGGCCGGTTGGGGCGGCTGAACCATGAGCTGTTTCAGAGATATCGGGTCAAAGCAGTACCGCCTCGCTATACGAAGAAAAGGGGATGGGTTTTTCCTTACCAGCTCCAGGGTGTAACGCTGTTTTCACTGACGGTATTGGATGAAACGGGGTTCGCAGTGGATGAGCTGGTGGTGAATGACGACAGCAGTCTGGAGGCCGCTTTTATGGAGCTGGAGCAGCGCTGTCGGACAGGCTTTTTACAGAAGGCGGAGGCGGCAAAGGAGTCTGCCAAGCGGAAGCGGGAGGAAAGGCGCCCGATGCTCAGGCCAGCCGCAATCGCTGCACCGGAGCTGCCTCCAGGAAGTGATCCAAAAAAGCTGGACAGGTTTTCATGGACACCGGCTCTTCCTCCTGACAAACTGCGAAGACTATATCGCAGCTCTGCTAAGGGAATGCTGGATCATGATTTATTAGAGGATGTGGGATGTCTGCTCTATCTGCGTTGTCGTCAAGGAGTAGAAGAATTTACGCTCATTCGCAGCGGCAGATTGAAATGCCATCACTGCGGCGCTATTCTTCTGAAGGGAGAAGGTCTGATGCTCTGCGGATGCGGATATCAGTACACATTTCAGGAGTATGATAATAGCTTTAAGGAGCATCATATGCCGGGAGGAAACGCTGCGCACATTTTTTCCGAGTTTGTAGAAAAATGGCCGGCGGCGCAAACAGATGTGCAAAAAATGAATTTGATCGACTGGATGGTTCACCAATGCCATATCAGTATGTCTTCTGGAATGGCACTCAGATCTGTATTGAAGAATCTGATTGATGCTTCTCCGCAGACTGCTAAAAAGCTTATTCTTGAGCTTGCATACGAAGGGGGGATATGATGATCGATCTGAACTATATGAATGAGATCGCCGGGGAAGTGGAGATTCTTCTTTCTTCCGAACAGCTTCAGCAATTGGATTTATACGCAGATCTGCTGGTAGAATGGAACAAAAAGGTGAATCTGACCGCTATTCTGGAGCCGGGAGAGATTGCGATCAAGCATTTCCTGGATAGTCTCCTCCTGCTGAAATACGCAGCCCCACAGGAGGGCGCGTCTCTCATCGACGTAGGTACGGGGGCGGGCTTTCCTTCCGTGCCCTGTGGGATTGCGCGGCCGGATCTGAAACTGACCCTGCTGGACAGCTTGAACAAGCGGATCCTCTTTTTACAGGAGCTGACCTCCTCCCTGGGAATCGCGGCTGACTGTATCCATGCCCGGGCGGAGGAGGGGGGACAGCTTCCCAAGCTCCGGGAACAGTTTGACCATGCCACAGCCCGGGCCGTGGCCCACCTCCGGGAGCTGAGTGAATACTGTCTGCCCTTTGTGAAGGCGGGCGGGCTGTTTACAGCGCTGAAAGGGGGCGAAATCCAGCAGGAGCTGGAGGAAGCCAAGCCCGCAATCAAGCTGCTGGGCGGCCAGATTGAGGAAGTCCACAGCTATACCCTGCCGGACGGAAGCGGGCGGACCGCTGTCTGTATCCGGAAACGATCGCAAACTCCGACAAAATATCCCCGTCCCAGCGGGAAAATCAAGAAGCAGCCCCTCAAATAGAGAGAAAACCCGTCGAAAGATGCGCATCAGGCGTTTTTCAGTCGATGGAAAATACTGGATATTTTTTCGCCTTTGTGTTATCCTAAAACCAGTGGGGACGCTGAAAGGGGGACAAGCTGTTGTTCCCCAGGAAAACAGAAAGGCGAATTGATATGTACGGAAAACAGTGGAAATCAAGAACGATTAATAAAGTAATCCTGGTAGATGTGGAATCCATTCAGCCCAACCCTGCCCAGCCCCGGATGGAATTTGATCAGGAGGAGCTGAAAAGCCTTGCGGAAAGCATTGTGGCCAATGGCCTGCTCCAGCCTCTGACCGTCCGGAAAACCGGAAACGGCTATGAGCTTGTCTCCGGGGAGCGGCGCCTGCGGGCTATGAAGTATGCCAACTTAAAGGAAGCGCCCTGTATTCTGATTACCGCGTCGGATCGGCAGGCCGCAGTGCTGGCCCTTCTGGAAAATATCCAGCGGGCGGATCTGAACTATTTTGAGGAAGCAATCGCCTTAAAGAATCTGATCGTGGAGTGGGGGCTGTCTCAGAATGAGCTTGGAACACGCCTAGGAAAGGCCCAGCCTACCATTGCCAATAAGCTCCGCCTGCTGAAATTCACTCCGGAGGAGCAGCAATGGATCCTGGAGCATCATATCAATGAGCGGCAAGCCCGCGCCCTGCTTCGCCTGGAGGATCCGGAGAAGCTGCTGACAGCAGTGGAATACATAGAGGAACAGCATCTGAACGTAGTCCAGACAGAGGAGTATATTGACGGATTGCTGGATGTGCCTCAGGAGCCACCCCATCAACAGAGGCTCTGCCCGATTGTAAAGGATGTCCGCCTCTTTTTCAATACGATCAATAAGGCAATCCACGTCATGAACCAAAGCGGCATTGATGCCTCCGCAGAGCGGCTGGAGAAGGAGGATCATATCGAGTATATTGTCCGAATTCCCCTGTCCGCCGCACGCTGAACGGTTTCTTGGGAGTTATTCCCTTGAAATAGATTACCATTCCCCTTATCATTCTTACCGGGCAATCCGGGGAGCGCGTCCGCCAAACGCCTCCCCGGATTGTTTCACGTGAAACAACTTTCGGGAGGGACAAGGCCGCGAGACGCTGTCTCGCGCTCTGCGGTGCGTCGTTTCACGACGCACCGGGGACGCGTCCCCTTGGATTCCCGTCTTTTTGGGGGTGGGGGGTGGGGACGGGCGCTTGCGCCCGTCCCCCTACCTCGCTGGTACTTCCCTTCGTGACCGATCGCCCGCCTACCCATTTTTTCGTAAAGAAAAAATTCAGCTCCACGAGCGGGGCAATCAGTACGACGCATTCACTGTCTGCCGAAGGTCAAGGGCCGACGCTCGATAGGGTGTACAGACTTTGGCTCCCCCCACAGGGGAGCTTTTTTCTTTACGAAAAAAGCGTATTGCGGGAATCAGACTCTCTGCGTGGCAGAAAGCCGGAAGTCTGTACAGACTCAACCACCCCTTTTTCCGCCCTTAAAAAAGCTCTTGAAAAATTACGGGTTCCAAGGGGATTTAATCCCCTTGGCAGAGCGCGAGACGGCGTCTCGCGGCCTTGTCTGGAATCCCGCTCTCTTCCTCCAACAGGAGAAATTAGGGGAAAAGGGGGTTTCATTGGGGGAGGAAGTGTGGTATACTATAAAGCAAACGAGTGAAACAGCAGCTTCATTGGAATCTGGAAGTTTCTTGAAGCGTTCTTTAAGGAAGGATGCTATGGGAAAAATGATTGCCATCGCCAACCAAAAGGGCGGTGTCGGAAAAACCACTACAACTGTCAATCTGGCCGCCTGTCTGGGAGCCAGAGGCAAACGGGTGCTCCTGATCGACGTGGATCCCCAGGGGAACGCTACCAGCGGAGTGGGCATCAACAAGCGGGAGATTACGGCTTCCTCCTATGAGCTTTTGGCAGGGGAGAAGCGGGCGGAAGAAATCATCCTGAAAACTGCCTTCGAAAATCTGCACCTGCTGCCCTCCAATATTCAGCTGGCGGGCGCAGAGATTCAGCTTGTGGATGTGCCGGATCGGGTCAATGTTCTGAAAAAGGCCGTCATCCATATGAAGGATTACTACGACTACATTCTGATCGACTGCCCTCCCTCCCTAGGGCTGATCACTCTGAACGCCCTGACTGCCTGCGATACCCTGTTCATCCCCATTCAGTGCGAATACTACGCTCTGGAGGGACTGTCCCAGCTAATGGCCACGGTTCGTCAGGTGAAAAAAATGTATAACTCCACCATCGAAATCGAAGGGGTGCTTCTCACCATGTACGACGGGCGGCTGAATCTGACAGCTCAGGTACTGGCTGAGGTGAAAAAGTTCTACGGAGACAAGGTCTATGCCACCTCCATTCCCCGGAATGTGCGGCTTTCAGAGGCTCCCAGCTATGGGCAGCCGGTCTACTACTATGACAAGGGCTCTACCGGGACCAAAGCGTATCTGGATTTGGCGGATGAGGTTATCCGGCGGAACAAGGGGATTGTCTCATGAGGATATCCGGCTGTAAGCACAGCTTCAAAGGAAAGGGGAGACAGTCATGGCATTGAAAAAAGGTCTGGGGAAAGGTCTGGACGCCCTGTTTGCGGATAATTCCACCCCGGGGGGCGTATCGCCGGAGCACATTAAGCTGACCGAAATCGAGCCCAACCGGAACCAGCCCCGGAAGGTCTTTGACGAGGAACCTCTTCAGCAGCTGGCGGAATCCATCCGGGAGAACGGACTGCTTCAGCCCCTTCTGGTGCGGCCCCTGCCGGAGGGAGGAGGCTATCAGCTGGTAGCGGGGGAGCGGCGCTGGCGGGCCTGCCGGATGGCGGGCCTGACCGAGGTGCCGGTGGTGATTCGGGAGATAGACGATCAAAAGACCATGGAGCTGGCCTTGATTGAGAACCTTCAGAGGGAGAACCTGAATCCCATGGAAGAAGCCATGGGCTATCATGAGCTGATGGAAACCTACGGCCTGACGCAGGCGGATGTTGCAAAGAGTGTGGGAAAATCCCGATCGGCGGTGGCCAATACCCTTCGGCTGCTGAGCCTGCCGGAGCCGGTAGCCGCCTATGTCCGGGAGGGAAAGCTCTCCTCCGGACATGCCCGCGCCCTTTTGGCCCTTGAGGAGGAGCAGCAGATCCGGGAGACAGCGGAGCGCGCAGTCCGGCAGGGACTGACCGTCCGGGATCTGGAACGGATTTCCAAGGGCCCCGGGATTCCGAAGGAGCCCCGGGCTCCCCGGGCTTCTTCGCGGGACAGCTATTTCGACGAGCTGGAAATCGCGCTGAAAGCGGAGCTGGGAAGAAAGGTAAAGATCAACAGCGGCCCAAAGGATCAGGGCGTGCTGGAAATCACCTTCCATAGCCGGGAGGATCTCCGGGACATCGCGGAGCGATTGAGCAGATACCGTTGACTTAGAGCCTGCAAAATCTCTGCGTGCGGCGAAGAGCAAGGCCGCGAGACTCTGTCTCGCGCTCTGCGGTGCGTCGTGAAACGACGCACCTAGGAATTCGGCTTCGCCGAATTCTGAGATGCGCCGCTGGCGGCGCATCGTGGACGCGTCCCTTTGGAATCCCATTATTTTAAGGGCGTAGAAGAGGGGTTGGGGGTCAAGTCTGTACAGACTTCCGGCTTTCTGCCACGCAGAGAGTCTGATTCACGCAGTACGCTTTTTTCGTAAAGAAAAAAGCTCCCCCCTGCGTGCAGGACACTTCCTGCGCCGCACACAGGTTTCTGCGCAGACTTTGTTAGATGCACAAACCCCTTGCCTCCCTTTAACAAGGGAGGGGGACCATCGCTGGTCCAAAGGACCAGCGATGGTGAAAGGATTCCGTACGTCGCACAGCGTTCCCCCTCCGTAGAAAGCATGAGCGCAGCAAGACACGCTCGAAACTTTCTGCGTCGCAGTTCCTACCCCGCTCATAGAGCTGAATTTTTTCTTTACGAAAAAATGGGTAGGCGGGCGATCGTCCCTACAGGGAGTGCCAGCGAGGCAGGGAGTATCAGCGAGGTAGGGGGGGCGGGCGCAAGCGCCCGTCCCCACCCCCCACCCCAAAAAGACGGGAATCCAAGGGGACGCGTCCCCTTGGCGAGTGCTCGAGAGCAGAGCTCTCGAGGTCTTCCCCTTCGGCCGCGCAGAGAACCCCCGGAGTGATGGGACAAAATGAAAAGGAGTGGAACAGGTATGCCTGTTTTTTTCAAAACAAACAAAGGAACGCCGGAGGAGCAGCTGAACAGCCTCCAGAAAAAGAAGGATTGGGCCGGACTTGCCAAAGCCTACTATCAGATGGGCGTGTCCGCCATGGAGGCGGGCAATCTGAACCAGGCCCAGCTGTGGCTGCACCGGGCGGACACCATTTACAGCGCAGATGACAATATCTATGACGCAGTCGGGGAGAAGCTGATGGATGACTGCTCTGAACGCATCGGAACGCTGGAGGGGGAAGAGGGGCTCCTTTACAACGCTGTTCCTTTTGAGATCAGCCAGAAAGCAGAGGATATGAGCGGCTTTCAGGTACACATCTGGGGCCTGATGGCCATCTCCCGGCTGGTGAATTTGGCGAACCGGCTGTCTAAGGTCCCTGGCTGCGAGGTGCTGGGGGAACTGAGCTGGGCTGTGGATATGATGTTCAATTCCCTTCAGCGGTTTCCTTCCCAGGAGGAGTATCAGCACCTGATGGATGTGTGCAACGGCCTGTATGAGCTGAACGGAAAACAGGGCTACTGGTGCGGCCAGATTGAGGTGCCCGGCAAGGCCCCCTTCCAGGTCTTTGATTTGAACGGCATGATGGGCGTGGAGCAGGAGATCAACAGCTTTTTGGACAGCCACCTGCGGCTGCTGGCCGCCCTGAGCCAGGGAGAAGAGGAGGATCTGCCTTTCGCTGACAGCGACATGATCGGCTGCACCCTCCTGCCTGACTACTATGTCCGCACCGGAGCCGCCAGTCTGGAGGAAGTGCCCCAAATTAAGGCGGAGCTTCAGCGCATCTGGAACGATTATGAGTTTATCTGTTCCGCCTTTACCTGGGAAGAGGCCGCAAAGAAAATCATTCTCACCTATAAGCAGCTGGATATTTTGGAATAGATAAAATCTGGAAACGCAGGAAATCAAAAGAAGGACCCGCGCTTTTTCAGAGGCTTGCCCGGAGATTGATAAATTGTGAAAGGATGACCCCCATGCTTGATATAAAACTGCTTCGGACAGAACCGGAGCTTGTGAAGGAAAATATTCGGAAGAAGTTCCAGGAGGAAAAGCTCCCCCTGGTAGATGAAGTAATCGCCCTGGATCAGGAGTTCCGGGACGCAAAGACCCGGTGCGATCAGCTGCGGAGCCAGCGGAACACCATCAGCAAGCAGATCGGCGGCCTGATGGCCAAGGGGCAGAAGGAGGAAGCGGAAAACCTGAAATCCCAGGTGGCTCAGATGGCCAAGGAGCTGGAGGCCCTGGAGCTCCGGGAGGAGGAGTGCTCCGCGGAGATCCGGAAGCGGATGCTGGTGATCCCGAACATCATCGATCCCTCTGTGCCCATTGGGAAGGACGACAGTGAAAATGTAGAGGTGGAGCGCTTCGGGGAGCCGGCTGTACCGGATTTCCCCATTCCTTACCATGTAGAGATCATGGAGCGTCTCCGCGGAATCGACCTGGACAGCGCCCGGAGAACCAGCGGCAACGGCTTCTATTATCTGATGGGGGATGTAGCCCGTCTCCATTCCGCGATCCTGTCCTATGCCCGGGATTTTATGATCGATCGGGGCTTCACCTACTGCGTGCCGCCCTTCATGATCCGCAGTGACGTGGTCACCGGCGTGATGAGCTTTGCGGAAATGGAAAACATGATGTACAAGATCGAGGGGGAAGATCTCTACCTGATCGGCACCAGTGAGCATTCCATGATTGGCCGGTTTATTGATACCATCCTGGAGGAGAACCAGCTCCCCCAGACTCTGACCAGCTATTCCCCCTGCTTCCGGAAGGAGGTAGGCGCTCACGGAATCGAGGAGCGGGGCGTCTACCGGATCCATCAGTTTGAGAAGCAGGAGATGATCGTTGTCTGCCAGCCGGAGGAGAGCCCGGAGTGGTTTATGAAGCTCTACACCAATACGGTAGACTTTTTCCGTTCTCTGGACATTCCGGTCCGGACGCTGGAGTGCTGCTCCGGAGATCTGGCGGATTTGAAGGTGAAAAGCCTGGATGTAGAGGCTTGGTCCCCCCGTCAGCAGAAATATTTTGAGGTGGGCAGCTGCTCCAACCTGGGGGACGCCCAGTCCCGCCGCCTGGGAATCCGGATCAAGAACAAGGAGAAGGGGAACTACTTCCCTCATACCTTGAATAACACGGTGGTCGCCCCTCCCCGGATGCTGATAGCTTTCCTGGAGAACAACCTCCGCGCGGACGGCTCCGTTGCCATCCCTGAGCCTCTCCGTATGTATATGGGCGGAAAGAGCGAGATTCGCTGAGGGGGCTGCGTGCGTCGAAGGGCAAGGCCATATCGACCCTTGGACAGCGTCCTCGAGGTCTTTCCCCCAGCCTCGGGATCTTTCTCTCCAAACAGGGCGCAGAGTAGGACAGACCGCTGTTCCGGCAGTCTGTCCTACTCTGCGCCCTGTTTGGAGAGAATTGGGGGTAACATCCAAGAGACATACACTTGCAAAATTCGTCTGGCAACGGTATACTGTTATTTGGGATACTGTCGTTGTTGTACTGGTCCGCATACTCTACAAGAAAGGAGCGCCGCCATGAATTTCACAGTCCATCTGGTGCTCGCTGTTCTGCTGACCGCATGCTTCCTGTTCCGCTTCATCAAGGACAGGCATATCTATCAGCTTCTCTTTGTCCTCTGGGTGCCCTCCACTCTCCTGACCTATCTCCCTCTCATAGCGGAAAACCGCACCCTGCGCCTGGTTCTGGGCGGCTTCCAGCTGGTCATGTTCGTCCTGGTGGTATTCTTCATGTTCCGCCGGAATCCCAAGCGTGCCGCCGCTGTGCGCGCCGCCATGAAAGCCGAGCTCCAGGACACCCCCGCCCCTGCCGGAGAAGCATCCGCGGACACTGATCCTGCTGACAATCAGCCTTGAGAGCCTGTTCAAGCTCTTGCCGCACAGCGGTTCGGATTCCCGCTGAACGCTTTTTTCGCAAAGAAAGAGGGTATTTTCATGAAGCTTGTGGTGCTGGACAGTTACGTGGCTGTCTCCACCGATCTTTCCTTGGACTGCCTGCAGGGCCTCTGCGATGAGATGCAGGTTTACGACCGCACCCCGCCCGAGGAAACCGCCGCCCGCATCGGCAGTGCGGAGCTGGTGCTGATCAACAAAACTGTCCTCAGCCGGGAGGTACTGGCCCAATGCCCCTCTGTCCGCTATATCGGCCTCTTTGCCACCGGCTACAATGTGGTGGACGTGGACTACTGCCGGGAACGGGGAATTGTGGTGGCCAACGCGCCCGCCTACTCCACCGACTCCGTGGCCCAGCTGGTATTTGCCTATCTGCTTCATTTCGCGTGTCTGGCGGACAAGCACAGTCAGGAGGTGCATCAGGGCGCCTGGCAGAACTGCCGGGACTTCGCCTTCTATGATCCCCGGATCTTTGAGCTGTCCGGGAAAACCCTGGGTGTCGTGGGTTATGGGGCCATCGGCAGGCGGGTAGCCTCCCTGGCCCGGGCCTTCGGCATGAAGGTACTGGTTCATACCCGCACCCTGCGCCCTGACGAGGACGGGATCCGGTTCGTCCCCCTGGAGGAGCTGCTCTCCGCCAGCGATTTTGTTTCCCTGCACTGCCCCCTGTTTCCGGAGACGGAAAAGCTCATGAACCGGGAAGCGCTGGCCCGGATGAAGGACGGAGCCATCCTGATCAACACCGCCCGGGGCGGCGTTATCGATGAGCAGGCGGTAGCGGACGCCCTGAACAGCGGGAAGCTCCGGGGCGCGGCTGTAGACGTGGCCCTCCGGGAGCCCATCAGCCCGGACAATCCTCTGCTGACGGCCCGGAACTGCCTGATCACGCCCCACATCGCCTGGGCTACCCGGGAAGCCCGGGAACGGCTGATTCAAATTGTCTATGACAATCTCCGTGCCTTCCTGGAGGGCGCGCCCACCAACAATGTCGCCCGCGCCTGAGACGCGGGACTGAAAGCGAGGAAACGCTGATGTCATATTCCACTCCCTTTATCGGCTTCCACACCCGTTTTGCCGATCATGATTCTGTAGACGGACTTTTAAAGCTGGTGGATCAGGGCCTGGCCCCGGCGGGGATCAACGCCCTGATTCTGGAGTTCAACCCCGGGTATTCCTACCGGTGCTTCCCGGAGTATTCCACCGGAACCATCACCTATGAGGACTGCGAAAAAATCCGGGATTTCTGCGCCCAGCGGGGTATCAAGGCGTTCCCCCTGTTCCAGTGCCTGTCCCACCAGTCGGATCACATGGTCAGCGCCAAGGCCTGGCCCCTGCTGCGGGCCCATCCGGAGTTCTGCGAGACGCCGGACGTGCCTGAGGACGCCAAGTGGCCGGACTTTTACGTGCACAGCTGGTGCCCCTCCAACGATGGAATTTATGAGTATGTATTCCCCATGATGGACGAGCTGATCGAGGCCTTCCGCACGGATGTGCTTCACATCGGCGTGGACGAGGTATTCGAGATTGCCGAGGCCTGCTGCCCCCGGTGCGCCGGGAAGGACAAGGCCGTGCTTTTGGCGGACACGGTGAAGCGGATCCACGATCATCTGGCGGCCAGAGGGGTTGAGACTATGATGTGGGGAGATCGTCTGCTGAACGCGGACAAGCTGGGCTATCAGATGTGGGAAGCGGATCGGTTCGGGATGTATCCGGCCTTTGATATGGCGGACAAGGTCACCCGGGACATCATCATTACAGACTGGCATTATGATCTCCACGATCACGGCTATCCCTCCATCGGGCAGTTCATGGAGGGCGGCTTCCGGACGATTGCGGCTCTGGGCGCGGATGAGGAGCAGGCCGCGCACTTCCTGAAATTCTGCCTGGAGTATGTTTATCTTGGCAGAAAGTACGGCTGGAAGGGGAACTTTGACGGGGTTCTCTTCACCCACTGGGCCCCTCTGACCAACGAGAAGGCCGACGATCTGCTGGAGGGCCTGAAGGGCGGGGAGCGCTCCCAGTTCCCCTATTCCAGCCGGAACGTGGGCCGCACCATCACCAAGTGCATGAAGAACCTCCAGGGCAGGCTGTAATTCGCGGCCGGAACGGCCCTGGCCCTCGGGCCGTTCCAAGCCGATTTAAAATCTCCGGGTATGTGGTCGGGAAAGACCGCGAGACGCTGTCTCGCGCTCTGCCAAAGGGACGCGTCCCTTTGGAATCCCATTATTTTTAAGGGCGAAAAAAGGGGTGGGGTCAAGTCTGTACAGACTTTCGGCCTTCTGCCACGCAGTCAGTCTGATTCACGCAGTACGCTTTTTTCGTAAAGAAAAAAGCTCCCTCCTGCGTGCGGGGGACTCCCTGCGCCGCATGGGGATTCCTGCGCAGACTTCGGTTAGACGTAGAAACCTCTTGCCCCCCTTGTTAAAGGGGGGAGGGCCAGGAGCGAAGCGGATGGCAGGGGGATTCCGAGCGTAGCACCAGGCCCCTTCTTGCAGAGAGTGTGAGCGTAGTAGAACACACTCGGAACATTCTGCGTCGCAGCCCCCTGCGCCGCTCGTAGAGCTGAATTTTTTCTTTACGAAAAAATGGGTAGGCGGGCGATCGTCCCTGTGGAGAGTACCAGCGAGGCAGAAACCGAAATCCTACACCCCATAATCCCCAAAAGATGGGAATCCAAGGGGGCCAGGCCCCCTTGGCGGAGCTCGAGGCAGAGCCTCGAGGTCTTGCCCTTCGCCGCACGCAGAGATCTTGAACAGGCTCTCAAAGATTCCAAACAGGCTCTTTAAAGAAAGGGTTTTTATGCTTCAAATTGCGCCTTCCCTTCTTTCAGCAGATTTCTCCAATCTGACCGGGGAGATCGCCGCTGTCTCCAACGGGGATATGCTTCATCTGGACATCATGGACGGGCACTTTGTCCCAAACATTTCCTTTGGGCTTCCCATTGTGGAGTGCGTCCGCAGGATGACAGGGCTGCTTCTGGACGTCCATCTGATGATTGCCAATCCCCTGAAATACGCCGAGGCCTTCGCCTGGGCGGGAGCGGATCTGATCTGTTTCCACCTGGAGGCCCAGCCGGATCCCCGGCCTGTGCTCCGAGCCATCCGCGCCTGCGGCAAAATGGCCGGCATGGCGCTGAAGCCGGCAACGCCTGTTCAGCGGCTGGAGCCTTATCTGGAGGAGCTGGACATGGTTCTGATCATGGCGGTGGAGCCGGGCTTCGGCGGTCAGCGGTTCCAGCCCGGCGCTTTGCCCAAGATTCAGGCGGTTCGCCGGATGGCCGACAGCCGGAAGCCGGATCTGTGGATTCAGGTGGATGGGGGAATCGTGCCGGAGACGGCGGCCTCCTGTGTTCAGGCAGGCGCCGACGTTCTGGTAGCCGGCACCTATATATTCCGCAGTCCCTCTCCCGCTCAGGCGATCTCCCAGCTGCGGCTCCTTCAGCCCAGGTAGCGTGTCAGAACCTGGGCCGCGTCCGAGGGGATCAGCTCCCGGGCGTGCTCCTGAATCAGGGCGGAGGGGACCGCTCCTTTTCCCACAAAGCTGCCGTATTCGTTGAGCAGATGGGTCAGCTGGGCGTCCATCTTGAAGTATGTATAAATCAGGAGATAGTACCGTCCCTCCATCAGGTAGAGCGCGTTTTTGAGGATGACGTGGCCATATTGGCGTTCCAGCCGCGCGGCCAGGGCGGTGAGGGTATCCAGGCTGTCAAAGGCGAACACCAGCGGCGTGTCAAAGCTGGTTTTCCGTCCTGCCCGGCCCGCTGGGGCTGATTCCAGCAGATTCACGTATAAAATGCAGCCTCCGTCCGCGTAGGGGAACGCTTCGATGAACAGCCGGCCTCTGGAGAGATCCAGATCGGCTTGTTCCCGGATCTCGTCCAGGAGGCGTCGGATAACGCGCTTGGTTCCGGCGTTCTGGCAGTCCATTTCCTCATAGGTGAGCTGGAAGCCCTCCATATCCCGTCGGGACAGAACCACCTTGATGGTTTTCTCGTCAAGCGGCTCGATTTTCAATGCGGTCACTCCATCCTTTCCCAAGGCTTTTCGTGCTTTCTATATCAGTATATTCATCCCCCCGCAAAAAGCGAAGCCCCCCGCCTACTTTTGCTTTGCGCCCTCCGGTTCGTGGCGGGATGAAGGGGAAGACCTCGAGGGCTCTGCCCAAGGGTCAAAGCCTGCGAGCCTCCTTCCAAAGGGACGCGTCCCTTTGGAATCCCATTATTTGAAAGGGCTTATTAAGGGCGGAAAAAGGGGTGGGTTAAGTCTGTACAGACTTCCGGCCTTCTGCCACGCAGAGAGTCTGATTCACGCAGTACGCTTTTTTCGTAAAGGAAAAAGCTCCCTTCCGGGAGCGGGGTAGCACCTGTGCCGCATGAGGGTTTCTGTACAGACTGAGCGGGATCTTCCGATCGGTATGTGCAAGTTCGGACGTTCCCTGCCCATGAGGGACTCCTTCCACCACCGCCGCTCCTTCGGAGCAGCGGCGGTCCCCTCTCCCATACGTTCCTTCGGAACGTATGACAAGGGGGCATGGCAGGGATGCCGCCGACAGGCGGTAGCCCTGACTGGGGGATTCCGTGCGTCGCACAAAGTCCCTCTCCGCAGAAAGTATGAGCGCAGCAGAACCCGCTCGAAGCTTTCTGCGTCGCAGTCTCTGCGCCGCCTATGGGAATGAATTTTTTCTTTACGAAAAAATGGGTAGGCGGGCGATCGACCCTGCGGGGAGTACCAGCGAGGCAGGGAATAACAAGTCTGTACAGACTTGCCCCCATAACCCCCAAAAGACGGGAATCCAAGGGGAATCCCTTCCCCTTGGCGAGAGCGCGAGAGCAGAGCTCTCGCGGCCTTCTCCGGCGCAGCTGTCCAGAAATTGAAAACAGGAGGAATCCAATGGATCCGCTTGACCAGAACAATCAGAATTTGGAGGAAAGCACCCGGCAGGCGCAGCGGGTGGTTCGGGTGCTGGACATATCCGAGCCATCCCCCGATTGCGCTGCCGACACGCCCGCCGGCCTTCAGCGCCCGGGGTACGCGGACATTCTGGCGGCCCTGCTGGCCGCTGCGGTGATGCCAATATACCTTTACGGCCTGCCGGTTGCCGCGCTCATGGGCACGGGGATCCTTACGGCCCTGATCACAGAGTTTATCTGTCTGCGGCTCCGGGGAGTGAAGCGCTGGCCCAAGGGGGATTTTTCCTGCCTGGCAACCGCGCTGATCACCGTTCTGCTCCTTCCCGCCACCGCGCCCTGGTGGATGGCGGCAGTGAGCACCATCATTGCCCTGGCCATTGCCAAGCATCCCTTTGGCGGCACGGGACACACCATCTTCAATCCCGCCGCGGTAGGCGTGGCCTTCAGCGCCATCTGCTGGCCCGAGCTGGCTATGCGGTATCCGGTGCCCTATTCCACCTACAGCCTCCTGCTGGGGGCTGCGCCCCAGTACGGCAGCTCCCCCGCCAGCACCCTCCGGGTAGGCGGCACCCCCAAGATCGATTGGTTTGACGTGCTCCTGGGAAAATATCCCGGCCCTATGGGCGCTACCTGCATGATTGTACTGGGCTGCTGCCTGCTGTTCCTGCTGTTCCGGCGGAGGGCCTCCATGTCCATTGTGCTCACCTCCTTCGGCGTGGTCGGGGCGGCGGCACTGTTTCTGCCCCGGGTGGTTACAGGGGACGTGAACTCCCTGATCTATGAATTTTCCTCCGGTGCCTTTGTGTTCGGAATCACCTTTATGGCCAGCGAGCCGGCCAGCCTGCCCAAAACCAGAGCGGGCCGCACCTTCTACGGGCTTCTTTTGGGCCTGCTGGTGGTGGCCCTCCGGCGCTACGGACAGATGGAGCTGGAATTTGTTTACGCTATTCTTCTGGCAAACATCTTCGCCAGCTCCGGCGATCGGTATGCCGCCCGCATCGGCGATTGGTGGAACCGGCTCACTGCCGAGCCCCGGAAGCGTGCCGCCGCCCGCCGCAGAGTAAAAGAGCGTATCCGGGAGCGGGCGCGCGCCAACCGTGCCTGAGAGGCTGTCGGCGGGGGAGTTCTGCGTGGGAACAGACCTCGAGATCTCTGCTCTCGAGCACTCGCCAAGGGGACGCATCCCCTTGGATTCCCATTATTTGAAGGGCTTTTTTAAGGCCGGAAAAGGGGTGGGGTCAGGTCTGTACAGGCTTCCGGCTTCCTGCCACGCAGATGGTCTGATTCCCGCAGTACGCTTTTTTCGTAAAGAAAAAAGCTCCCCCTGCGTGCGGGATACTTCCTGTGCCGCAGAAAGTATGAGGGTAACACAACCCGCCCGGAACTCTCTGCGTCACAGCC
The DNA here is from genome assembly GCA_022791945.1 of Oscillospiraceae bacterium. GTDB lineage: Bacteria > Bacillota > Clostridia > Oscillospirales > Ruminococcaceae > Paludihabitans. Next base: position 47,486 of record JAAVZY010000006.1, read on the forward strand.
CCTGCGCCGCCTATGGAGCTGAATTTTTTCTTTACGAAAAAATGGGTAGGCGGGTGATCGGCCACACAGGAGTACCAGCAGGGACTGAAAGTCTGCCCCCATAACCGCAAAAAGATGGGAATCCAAGGGGGGGCAGGCCCCCTTGGCGGAGCTCGAGGCAGAGCCTCGAGGTCTTCCTCTGATACCCAAAGAAAGGAACCTTATAGCTATGCGCAGAAGCTTTTTCCAGCGGCACAGGGCCGCCTTTGAACGATTTGACGGAATCCTCCTTCAGAATCCGGTTCTGGAGCGAGGGCTGGTGCTGGCGCCCGTCATCGTCGCCAGCTACAACTACCGGAACTCTTTGGTTCTGGGGCTGTCCTTCATTCTGATCACCTTTGTGACCGTGCTGCTGTCCTCCTTCATTCCCAGGCGGATCCCTTACACGGTGCGCACGATTCTTTATACCCTGATCGCCTGCGGGGTGTTTGCTCCCACCGCTATGCTGATGGATCAGCTCTTTCCCGGGACGGTGCTTCGGGTGGGGGTGTTCCTGCCTCTGCTGGTAGCGAATTCCCTGATCGTGGTCAAAAGCGAATCCCGGTTTCATAAGCAGTCCATGGGACGGATGATCCTAGATCTGTTCTGCAATACCCTGGGCTTCTGCCTGGCAATTCTGGTGGTGGGCATCCTGCGGGAGCTGGTGGGAAGCGGCTCCTTCCTGGGGAGTCCCGTTCAGGGAATGCCCGCCGCACCGGCTGTGCTCATGCCCTTCTCCGGCTTTATCCTGGTGGGACTGCTGGCGGCGGGCGTGAAGCGGCTCCGGTTCCGGCTGGAAAACCCCGGAGCCGGCCGTGAGGAAGCCGCCGGAAATCCGGACTGATAAGGAGGAGCAGCCATGAATGCGTTTCTGGATTCCCTGGGCCTGTTTTTTCAGGACATGTTCACCTATGCCATTGTGGCGGTGTTTCTGGAGAACACTATTTTTTCCCGGGCGCTGGGCGTGTCAACCGCCCTGTTTTCCGTGCGGAAAAAGTATAATGTATTTCTGTTTGGCATGGTGATGACCGGCATCATCGCCCTGTCGGCGCTGATCACCTATTTTCTCTATCCCCTGGTAAACCGGCTGAGCTTTTCCTACTATGTGATTCCGGCGGTCTATGTGGCGGTGATCTCCCTGGTCTATGTGGGCGCGCTGCTGATCACCATACGGGTGGCTAGGAAGCGCCGGGAAGAGATCCTTTCCATCATCCATGTGAGCGCCTTCAACTGCGCGGTGCTGGGGGCTCTGCTCCTGGCCAGCAACGCGGCGGATATCACCCTGGGCGGCTTCCTTGGATTTGGGATCGGAACCGGCCTGGGCTTTACCCTGGCCACCTTTTTTGTGCGGCTGGCCTATGAGCAGCTTTCCAGCAGAGACGTTCCCGCCAGCTTCCGCGGGTTCCCCATCACCCTGATCTACATCGGCATTGTCTCTCTTGCCCTGTACGGATTGATTGGCCATCAGCTTCCCTTCTGATTTGCGCCCTGCTTCTGTTTTCCGGAGGATTGATTGGAATGTATATTGATAAAAAGAGGATCCCCGAGGTGTTCAGCAGCAAGGATTACCTTCGGGGGAAGGAATACTATGGCCGGGGCCAGGTGCGGGGCATTGAGGTTTCCACCCATGGGAACGACGTCCGCTTTGACTGCGTTGTGGAGGGGTCACAGAGCTATCGGGTTTCCCTGCGGATCAACAGAGCGGGCCTTGAGAACGGCGTGGGGGTTTACTGCACCTGTCCCCGTTTCGCGGAGAAGCGCAGCTGCAAGCATCTGGCTGCGGCCATGCTGGCCTGCGCTGATTTCCAGGAGGAGAAAATCCCGGTCCGAAGCGATCGGCAGGCCCGGGCGGTTCTGGATGCTTATCTGGCTAGGACCCAGGCCCAGTCCCCGCCGGAACGGCTTGCCCGGCTGGTTCCCCGGATGAATTTCTTCAGCAGGGACGCGGGCTATCCCACCCTGAGCTTCCAGGTAGGCTACGATCGGCTCTATGTGGTTCGGGATGTGAAGAAGTTCGTGAACAGCGTCCTCCGGCGGGAAACCCTCAGCTACGGAAAGGGGCTTACCCTCTGCCACGCCCCGGAGCAGTTTGATCCCGACTCCCGGGAGCTGCTTTCCCTGCTGATGGATCAGTTCATGAGCGGGCGCTCTCTGGATCAGCAGGAATACTATTCGGATCCCTATGAGGCCGCCGTTTTTATCAACAGCTATCAGAAAAACCTGATTACCCTGACCGGGAGCGCCTTTGACCGGTTCTTTGACCTGCTGATGCGCCGGAACGAGCCGGTGAGCGCCGGTGAAAATGAAACCCTCACGATCTTTCAGGAGCAGGATCCGGAGGTGTCCCTCTCCCTGGAGCGCCGGGACAAAGCCGCCGACCTGCGGATCACCGTAGGGGCGGAGAAGGAGGACTGGAGCTTTTTCGGCAGCGCCCAGACCTTGTATGCCAAGGGGCCTTCCCGGCTGTTCCGGTGCAGCGGAAGTTTTCAGGACAAGGTTTACCCTCTGCTCCACACCGGCGCCGCCCGGATGCTGCTGTCCCTGGAGGATCTTCCGGCCTTCTGCGGCTGTGTGCTGCCGGAGATTCAGGAGGCGGTCAGCCTCAGCGATCCAGCCCAGCTTTTGCAGGAGTACCTGCCGGATGAATGCACCCCCTGCTTCTGCTTTGACATCGAAGGAGACGTGCTGACCCTGCGGCTGGACTACCGGTATGGGGATGTAGCCTTCAACTGCTTTGAGGAGCCGAAAAAGCCGGTCAAGCGGGATCTCCGGGCGGAGCAGGCTGCTTTGGGCCTGGTGGAGCGGCGTTTCCCCCAGCGGGTTCGGAAGCTCTACCGGCTGGAGGGGGAGACAGAGGTTTTGGACTTCCTCACCAGGGAGCTGGCTGGCTTTTATGAGCTGGGAGAGGTGCTGGTGACCGATCGCCTGCGGGATCGGCGGCTCCAGCCTACCCGCCCTGTGGTGGGAATGTCTGTGTCCCAGGGGCTGCTGACCCTGGATTTCAGCACCGGCGGCTTTCCCCCGGAGGAGCTGGAGGCCCTGTATCAGAGCCTGCTGAAGCGGCGGCCCTACCACAAGCTGAAGGATGGCCGGTATCTCTCCCTGGACGGCTCCCCCTGTGAGACTCTGGCGGAGATGGCCCATATGCTCCAGCTTTCCCCCAAGGAGCTGGCGGCGGGCGAGGTGAAGCTGCCTGCCTTCCGCGCCCTTTATCTGGACGGGCTGCTCTCCGGAAGCGAGACGGTTCAGGTCACCCGGGATCGGCAGTTCCGGGAGATGATCCGGAATTTCAAGTCGGTTCCGGATGGGGACTACGCCCTGCCGGAGGGGCTGGAGAACACCCTGCGGCCCTATCAGCGGGTGGGGTTCCAGTGGCTGAAGGTGCTGGATCGCTACGGCTTCGGCGGCATCCTGGCCGATGAGATGGGACTGGGGAAGACGCTCCAGGTCATTGCCTATCTGAGCTCCCTGGATTCGGAGCCGGAAAAGCGGGAAGGGCCCAGTCTGGTGGTCTGTCCGGCATCTCTGATCCTCAACTGGGCGGATGAGCTGGAGCGGTTTGCGCCCGCCCTGCGCTATGCGCTGATCATGGGGACAGCCGGGGAGCGTGCCCGGCAGATCGCCCAGGCGGGGGACCGGGACGTGTGGGTCACCTCTTATGAGCTTCTCCGGCAGGATGTGGAGCGGTACGCGTCTTTGAAATTCACCTGCTGCATTCTGGACGAGGCCCAGCACATCAAGAACCAGTCCACCCTGATTTCCAAGGCGGTGAAGCGGATCGACTGCCGTCAGCGGTTTGTGCTGACGGGAACGCCCATTGAGAACCGGCTCAGCGAGCTGTGGAATCTGTTTGATTTTCTTATGCCTGGGTATCTGTTCACCCATGGGGGCTTTGTGGAGAAGCTGGAGAAGCCGGCGGTGAAAAGCGGGGATCAGGAGGCCATGGATCAGCTCCGCCGGATGGTGCGGCCCTTCCTGCTCCGGCGGATGAAAAAAGAGGTGCTGAAGGAGCTGCCGCCCAAGATTGAGTATGTCCGGCGGATCTCCCTGTCGGAGGAGGAGCGGAAGGTTTATTTCGCCTCCAGCGCAGCGGTGCGGCAGTCCCTGGCGGCGGAGGACAAGGGGAAGCTGGCGGTGCTGGCAGCGCTCACCCAGCTGCGGCAGATCTGCTGCGCGCCGGATCTGTGCTTTGAGAATTATGAAGGCCCCACCAGCAAGCTGGATGCCTGCATGGAGCTCTGCGCAGGCATGGTGGAGAACGGGCATCAGGTTCTGCTGTTCTCCCAGTTCACCTCCATGCTGTCGCGGATCCGTGCCCGTCTGGAGGAGCAGAAGATATCCTGCTACACCCTGGAGGGCTCCACCCCCAAGGAAAAGCGCGCCCAGCTGGTGAAATCCTTTAACGGAGGCGGTGCTTCTGTATTTTTGATTTCCCTGAAGGCTGGCGGAACGGGTCTGAATCTGACCGCGGCGGATGTGGTGATTCATTACGATCCCTGGTGGAATCTGGCCGCGCAGGATCAGGCCACCGACCGTGCCCACCGGATCGGCCAGCAGTCCAGCGTCCAGGTCTACAAGCTCATTGCCAAGGACACCATTGAGGAAAAGATCCTGGAGCTCCAGTCGAAGAAGGCGGCGCTGATGGACGCTGTCACCGACGGTTCCGAAAACGGCGGCATCCTGAATATGTCAACTGAGGACCTCCTTGCCCTTTTCGACTGAATTGTGCTCTGCAGGAAGACCTCGAGGCTCTGCCCTCGCGTCTCCGCGGTGCGTCGTGAAACGACGCACCTAGGAATTCGGCTTCGCCGAATTCTGAGATGCGCCCCTTTGGAATCCCATCTTTTTAAGGGCGGAAAAAGGGGATAGGCGGGCGATCGACCACACAGGGAGTATCAGCGAGGCAGGCCTCCGCTCCCAAAAAATTTATGGGAATCCAAGGGGATTTAATCCCCTTGGCGAGAGCTCGAGAGCAGCGCTCTCGAGCTCTTAGCCTTTCGGCACCCCAGATGCCCGCTGTACCCGCTATACGCAAAAGAGAGCTGTCATAAGGCAGCTCTCTCTTGTATCAATGCATCAAATAAAAAGCCCCCCTGCCCACAAAGAAAAGCAGCCGTCCAGAGGGAACGCGGGGAGGGGGATGCAGTCAGCTGGCGAGGAAATCTGCGATGGCGTCC
>JAAVZY010000067.1 GCA_022791945.1 Oscillospiraceae bacterium
CACGCCATCCGTTTTGTCAAAAGATTTCGTATCCTCTCGGAACGTTACCGTAACCGGAGAAAGCGCTTTGCTCTCCGCTTTTCCTTGATTGCTGGTATTTGCAACTTTGACCGTTTAGCTTAATTTCGCAAGAGGTCTATTGAAAAAGCCATCCGCTTCTATGCCGGATACCTGTCCGGACAGGAAGCCGCCGCCTATCTGCCGCCCGCGCTGACGCAGGTCCTGCGGGGGACTGTCCGGGATACGGAGAATCGGATCTGCCGCCTGCTGTTCAAGCAGGCGGTGGAGCTGGACATGGTCATGAACGTGCTGGCGGCGGGGATGGAAATTGACAGTGAACAGCTGAACAGCCTCCGGGGAAGGTGTGTTCAGAATGTGAAGAAAACCAATGGCAGCGTCACTCTGGAGGATGCGGTGCAGTATCAGAAGGGAGGGGAGTAAGCCATGCCCCGTATCATTTTCAAGTGCCCCTACCTCAAACCGGGCGCGAAGAAAGGGACTGCTCACAGGCGGCATTATGTAAACTACATCGCCACCCGCGACGGCGCGGAGCCCTTCACTCCCGAGAAACAACGGTCAAACTATGTAGGCTACATCGCTCAGCGCCCAGGAGCGGAGCGAGTAGGTGCTCATGGCCTGTTCAACGGGACGGGAGACGCGCTTCCCCTGTCCAAAATCGCGGAGGAGGTGGCGGCGCATCCGGGCTGCGTCTGGACGCCCATCCTCTCCCTACGCCGGGAGGACGCCGCCCGCCTGGGCTACGATAACGCCGGACAGTGGCAGACCTTCCTCACCTCCTACGCGCCGGAACTGGCGGAGGCCATGAAGATCCCCTGGGAGCAGTTCCGCTGGTACGCTTCCTTCCACAACGAAGGGGAGCATCCTCATGTACACATGATCTGCTACAGTGCGGACGGGAGGTCCGGGTTTCTCAGCAAAGAGGGTATCGCGCGAATCAAGTCCGGGCTGGCAGGGGAGATCTTCCGTCAGGAGCTGACGGAGATCTATCAGCGGCAGACTCAGCGGCGGGAGGAACTGGTCAGATACGCGACCCAACGGATGAATGAACTCATCCGCCAGCTGCGCTCCGGTGAATTCTCCTCCGAAAAGTTGGAAAATCCCCGACTGGAGCAGCTCCTGCTCCGGCTGTCCGAGCAGCTGAAGCATACCAAAGGAAAGAAGCAGTACGGATATCTCCGCCCTCCCCTGAAAGCGTTGGTGAATGAAATCGTAGACGAGCTGGAGCGGGATCCCCGTATCGCGGAAGCCTATCGGCTGTGGTATCTCCAGCGGGAGGAGGTTCTGCGGACCTATCGTGACGATCTCCCGGAGAGACTGCCGCTCTCCAGGCAGAAGGAGTTCAGGCAGATCCGCAACCTGGTAGTCCGGGAGGCTGCGCGATTGGGTGAAACCGTTCCAGGAATGCAGGAACACTCTCTGCCGCTGCTGACCTGTACGGCCAGGCTCCTGAGCGGCATCGGCGGCATCTTTCGGGAGCAGACGCCGCCTGCGCGGTCCGGCATCCGCTTCGTGGACGGCAAGCTCCAAAAGAAGCTCCGACAAAAGAAAATCGCCATGGGCCATAGGGAGGATGAGCGGGAAATGACAATGTGACCATCGAAAACATATTGCCCATCTTGCTTTTGTGTTGCAAATTGCGGTACAAGTGGTATAATAGAATGAGCAGGCAAGAAGGGTGGTATCCTATATGGCAGTCAAAACCGCAACCGTAACAGCGCGTGTACAGCCTGAGATCAAGCAGCAGGCAGAAGAAATTCTGGAGCATCTTGGAATTCCGGTTTCCGTACTGATTGATTCCCTCTACCGCCAGATCATCATGACCAACAGCATTCCCTATTCCTTTCGGATTCCGTCCCTTCAAACAAGGGATTCCATGTCGGAGGAACAGTTTCATGCTATGATGAAAACCGGGTTGGAGCAGGCAAAAGCGGGACAGGGTATGCAGCTGGAGGACGCGTTCGTCAAAATCACAGAGGGCATCTGACAATGGACTACGATGTGAAAATGACGGACACCGCCGTCCAGCAGATGGGAGAGATAGTCCGTTACATTTCCAGAACCCTGCTGGCGCCGGAGGCTGCCCGCCGCTGGGCGGAGCAGATCAAACAGGCAATCGCTTCTCTTCGTACCATGCCCGGCCGCTGTCCTCTGGTAGAGGAGGAGCCTTGGCATTCGGAAGGGATCCGCAAAATGTTAGTGGAACATTTTCTCGTCTATTACTGGATTGATACAGATCGACATACGGTTTGGGTGATCGCCGTTCTGTATGGCAGACGGGATCAGATTCAGGCACTTCGCAATATTCCCTTTATTTGATTGTTCAGGCATTTGAGTACCAGAACGCCGCACACGCGGTGTCCTGGTACTTTTTTTGATCCGGAGGTGATCACCATGTCCTACATTGCATTCACAGAGGAAGAAAAACGTTGGGCCAGTCAGGTGGATCTGGCGGAGTTTCTCCGCAGCCGAGGAGAGGAGCTGCTCCGCTCCGGCAGGGAGTACCGGCTGGCCAATGACCACAGCGTGACCGTCCGGGGGAATCGGTGGTACGACCACGCGGCAGATCGGGGCGGCGGACCGGTCTCCTTTCTGCAGACCTTCTGCGGCCTCAGCTACCCGGAGGCGGTTTCCTGCCTGCTGGGCAGCGGAATCCTACATATCCCCGCCCCGGCTCAGCGGGAGGAGCCCAAAAGGGAGTTCGCGCTTCCCCCGGCCAACGGAAATATGCGGCGGGTGTACGCCTACCTGCTGAAGCGCAGATGTCTCGACCGGGAGGTGGTCAGCGCTTTCGCGCGGATGGGACTGCTCTATGAGAGCCGGGAGATCTTCGGCGGCAGGGAGTATCACAACGCCGTCTTTGTGGGCAAAGATGAGAACGGCGTTCCCCGCCACGCCCACAAGCGCAGTGTCAGCGATCTGGGGAAGCCCTTCCGCCTCAATGTGGAGGGCAGCGATCCCCGGTACGCCTTCCAGTACATCGGAACCAGCGACCGGTTCTATGTCTTTGAAGCTCCCATCGATCTGCTCTCGTTCCTCTCCCTTCATCCAGAGGGGTGGGAGGAGCACAGCTATCTGGCCTGCTGCGGAACCTCCTCCCAGCCGCTCATATATCTGCTCGACCGCCTGCCGGAGCTCCGGCAGGTTTTTCTCTGCCTGGATAACGATCAGGCCGGCCATGCGGCCTGCCGCCGCATGGCGGAGCAGCTTTCCGGGAGAGCTCTCGTGGATCGGCTGATCCCGGAGGGGAAGGACTGGAACGATGACCTGGTATCGCTTCACACACAGGAGGAACAGGAGGTGCATGGCTTTTGTCAAACCTTTGGCTCCTGATTGGAGCGGTGGGACTGCTGGCTCTGTCCCTGGGCTGTGTGGTCCTGCTGACCCAGAACCACACCCTGGACGGAATCAAGTCCAAAACGGTGGGAGACGGACAGCACGGAACCGCCAGATGGGCCACCCGGCAGGAGATCTCCCGGAGCTATACCTCCGTCCCCTTCACACCGGAAGCCTGGAAACGGGGGGAGAATCTCCCCCAAAAACAGGGACTGGTGCTGGGTTGCCAGGGACCTAAAAACAGGGTGAAAGCGTTGGTGGATACAGACGATATCCATGCTCTGGTCACCGCCGCCAGCGGCGCGGGCAAAACCGCTTTCTTTCTCTATCCCAACATCGAATACGCTCTGGCCTCCGGGATGAGTTTTCTTTGTACGGATACCAAGGGCGATTTGTTCCGCAACTACGCCGGGATTGCGAAGGACTGCTACGGGTTTCATGTGGCTGTCCTGGACCTGCGCAATCCCACCCGGTCGGATGGGATCAATCTGCTCTATCTGGTCAACCGGTATATGGACGCCTACAGGGCCGAGCCCGGCAATCTGGCCGCGAAAGCCAAGTCTGAAAAGTACGCGAAGATCCTGGCGAAAACCCTCATCAACTCCAGCGGCGGGGAAGCGGCCTATGGACAGAACCAGTATTTCTACGATGCCGCCGAGGGACTGCTGACCGCGGTTTTCCTGCTGGCGGCGGAGTACCTGCCCTCGGTGGACGAGAGCGGGAGAGCGGTGGAGAAACGGCACATGATCAGCGTGTTCAAGTTGGTTCAGGAGCTCCTAGAACCCAGCCAGGTCAAGGGGAAGAACCTTTTCCAGCTCCTGCTGGAGAAGCTCCCGGAGAACCACAAGGCCAAATGGTTCGCCGGCTCCGCGCTCAATTCCTCGGAGCAGGCCATGGCCTCCATCCTGTCCACTGTCCTCTCCCAGATGAACGCCTTCCTGGACTCTGAGCTGGAGCAGCTCCTCTGCTTCGATACCGCTGTGGACGCGGAGAAGTTCTGCAATGAAAAGTCGGCCATCTTCGTGGTGCTCCCCGAGGAGGATACCACCAAGTATTTCATGGTCTCCCTCATCATCCAGAATCTCTACCGGGAAATCCTGACCATAGCGGACGAGAACGGCGGCCGCCTGAAGAACCGGGTGGTCTTTTTCGCGGATGAGCTGGGCTCCTGCCCGCCCATCCAGTCCCTGGAGCTCATGTTCTCTGCCTCCCGTTCCCGGGGGCTCATGCTGGTGCCCATCGTCCAGAGCATCACCGGTCAGCTTCAGAAAAACTATGGAAAAGAAGGAAGCGAGATCATTGTAGACAACTGTCAGGTGAATCTGTTCGGCGGCTTCGCGCCCGGGAGCCAGACGGCGGAGCAGCTCTCCCGGGCTCTGGGCAGCCGCACCGTCATGAGCGGTTCGGTGAGCAGGGGCGGCGGGAAAGACGGTGCCAGCCAGTCCCTCCAGATGATGGAGCGGCCCCTTATGACCCCGGACGAGCTCAAGTCCATGCCAAAGGGCAGCTTTATCGTGATGAAAACCGGGGCGCATCCCATGCGGGTACAGCTGCGGCTGTTCCTGGACTGGGGCATCCGGTTCCGGGAGCCCTATCAGGTGACCGAGCGTGTACAGAGGGAGGTGGCCTACGCGGGGAGAAAGGAGCTGGAGCAGGCCATTCTCCGGCGTCATCCGCCCAAACAGGAGACGCCGCCCATACGGGGAAAAGCCGGATCCGCTCAGGGACTGCGGGGCGGTCTGCGTACAGATGTGAAGGAGGAGAGAAATGGGATACTTTGATTCGATCTATGCTTCCGGCCTGAGCCACAGGGCCAGGACGGTGTATATGTACCTGAAGGATCGCTGCGGAGGGCAGAGCCAGTGCTGGCCCGCCATCCAGACCATTGCGGGAGGACTGGGGATTTCCCGCTCTACGGTGAAACGGGCTTTGGCAGAGCTGGAACGTGCAGGCTATATTGAGAAGGAGCCCCGCCGAAGGGAGAACGGCGGGCTCAGCTCCAATCTCTACCGGGTGAAGTGAGCCCCCAAATAGCAGAATTCTCCGCCAGGGGCGTACTGCGCCCTGGCGGTGGACCGGGGGTGGGGTCAGGGTGAGCTGACAAGAATAGACCACTTGAGGGGTAGAACCAATTCAGAGAGAAAGCAGATCCGATGGTTTTTTTGCAGTCAGATCTGTCGTTTCCCGGACAGTATGAATTCCCTTTTATTCCAGAGGGACCACAGCTTCAGGATCGGGGCCTTCAGCTCCTGAAGACAGGACAGCAGTTGAAGAATATAGTCACCACAGGTGAAAAGCGGTAGAAAGGGCATCGTCAAAGGAAGGTGCAGAGGGAAGGATTTTTCTCAAGAAACGCTTCAGCCAAGCCCAGAACAATTCAATGGGATTGAGTTCCGGAGAGTAGGGAGGGAGAA
>JAAVZY010000068.1 GCA_022791945.1 Oscillospiraceae bacterium
CCTGGGCCGGATCCTGCAGGGCGGCGGTCTCCTTTGCCAGCTGTTCTTAATTGGTGACTGCTTTCTGACTGGGCGGAAATTTTGGTAAGTACAGCAGGCAGTTCCGCTGGTAGTCAAAGGGCGAAAGCGCAGCAGACTCCGTGACACGGCTGTCGGTCAGCAGGCCCGTTTCTTCTTTGAAGCGCCGGAAGTCCTCGCCTACGGCCAGGGTAGCGGAGGTGAGGATGGCGGGCCGCTCCTGCCGCCAGAGCGTCTGGCGGAGCTGGGCGGTCAGATCGGAAATGGTGGCACACAGCATGGTGCCGCCGTGAGCATCTTCCTCCGTGTAGAAAACCATATCCGGGTGGCCCTGGTGGAATAGGGACACCGTAGAGGACACGCTGTTCAGCCGCCTGCGGGTGGCAGGCGTGAGCAGGCCGTGGAGCTGCCGGTCGATCACTGTCAGGCTTCGCTCCGGTGCGGCCAGCGATGTTTTGTAATGGGCGAACGGCCTGTCCGCCGGCGGGCGGTCCAGCTTCCGCAGCAGGGCCTTGGCGCTGTCGTTCAGGACTTCCGCTGCCAGCAGGAAGCGTTCCCCTCGCAGACTGTGGATGAGCGCACGGATGTCCTCCGCAGCCAGGGTCACCTCGAACATCTGGCGGGCTGTCTCCGGCAGCTTGTGGGCCTCGTCCACGATGAGGGCGCAGGCGTCCGGGAGGATGGGCTTTCGCCCGCTGCCCCGGTGGATGGTGTCCGCCAGCAGCAGGTTGTGGTTGCAGATCTGGAAGAGGTACCGCCCGGAATCGCAGTCCTCCAAAAAGGCGCGATACCGGCAGTTTTCCTGTCCGCAGCCGCAGATCCGGGGAACGCAGACGCGCTCCCGGTCATAGTGACTCAGGTGGGCGGCCTCGTCCATGTCAAGCTGTCCCTGCAGGGAGAGCAGGGCCGCTCCGGCTTTCCAGTTCTTCTTTTGAAGATCTAACTGACCCAGCCGCTGTTCCAGCCGCGCATCGCAGACATAGTGGGACTTCCCCTTGCGAAGTGCCCCCATAGCCATATTGACGGACAGAGAAACGAGTCGTAAGCTGGAAAGGAAAGGTGGAAAAATGTGGAAGAGAAAAAAGCTAAAAAAGGGACGCCGCCGCCACGATACGATGAGGAATTCAAACCAGGCGCTGAGACGGCGGCTGGTTGCGCTGCAAGAGAAATACCCCGCCATGGGGCTGGACAGCCTGTACCACCTTCTGAAACCGGAATTTGGCTGCTCCCGCAAGAGGGTATGCGGCTGGCCGGCGTCTCCTCAGCTAGGCGTCGGGCCTACAAAGCTGCCACAAATTCCAATCACAGCCATCCCATTGCGCCTAACCTGTTGATGCGCGGCTTTACCTTCCAGCGTCCGGATCAGGCCTGGGGGGGGATATCACTTACATACCCACCGGCGAAGGCTGGCTTTATCTGGCAATCGTAAAAGACCTGTGTACCAGAAAGATTGTGGGGTACGCATTCTCAGAGCCTGTTTAAGATCTCTGGGCGGATCGACACGCAGCTGGCGCTTACGGCCCTGGAAATGGCATACCGCCGCCGCAAGCCTCCAAAAGGGCTTATCTTCCACAGTGACTGGGGTGTGCAGTATGCGTCCAGGGCCTATCTGGAACGGCTCAAGCTGGGGAGATATCTCTTTCGAGGACAAGCGGCATGTGGTAGACCTGATGATCTCTGTAATCTATGCCACCAGTGAGAAGATTGATATTATCTGGAAGTTTTAATGTAAGTACATATTATTCAAATAGACATTCGACCTTTGTAGTCTTTCGCTTGTGAAAGGGGGGGCAGGCCAGGAGCGAAGCGGATGGCAGGGAGATTCCGTGCGTGGCGCAGCGTTGCTCCTTGCAGAAAGTCCCGAGCGCAGCAGAACACGCTCGGGACTTTCTGCGTCGCAGTCTCTGCGCCGCTCGTAGAGCTGAATTTTTTCTTTACGAAAAAATGGGTAGGCGGGCGATTGTTTTTGAGGAGAGTATCAGCGTGGTGCAAAATTATGCTGGAACTCTTGATTTTTGCCGGGAAAGCTGGTATAGTTATTCTAATCTCATCAGCCATGAAATGATATGATAAACGCAGGGACTAAGGAAAGTAGGAACGGACCGCTTCTCTCAGAGAATGGCCGCAGCAGCTGTGAACGGCCTGGGTTGCACCGTCCCGAAGTTCCCTTACGAGCGGCGCGGGATGAACGGGGTCTTTCCCCCAGTAGTCCGCGACGGATCGGCCCCCGTTACAAGGGCTCCGTTGTTTTCTCCTGTTTCCATATCCGATTTCCGCAGGGGAAAGCAGAGTGAGCGCCTTCAAGCTTTGGAGGAATAAGGGTGGTACCGCGGAGCTGCTTCGCCCCTTGACAGGATAAACCTGTCGGGGACGGGGCTTTTTCTTTTTCCCCGATTTCATGGAGGAGCATTGATAGGAGATCCCACACAGGCTCTAAGAAAGGAATGGTCAAACGCAATGAAAGACGCTCTGGAAAAAATCCGCCAGGCGGCCGCCGCAGAGCTGGCCAAGTGCGCGGACAGCAAAGAGCTGGAAAGCCTTCGGGTGAAGTTTTTAGGAAAAAAAGGCGAGCTTACCGGCATCCTCAAGCAGATGGGCGGCCTCTCCCCGGAGGAGCGTCCCCGGATGGGCCAGCTGGCCAACGAGGTGCGGGCCTCCATTGAGGCTACCCTGGCAGAAAAGCAGACCGCCCTGAAATCAGCCTTGCTGGAACGGCAGCTCCGGGCGGAGCGGCTGGACGTTACCATGCCCGGCGGAGAGATCCGGATGGGCAAGCCCCATCCCCTGACCCTAGTCATGGATGAAATCAAGGAAATCTTCCTTGGGATGGGCTTTGACGTAGTCACCGGCCCGGAGGTGGAATACGACCGCTACAACTTTGAAATGCTCAATATGCCCAAGGATCATCCCTCCCGGGATACCCAGGACACCTTCTATATTGACAGCAACATCCTCCTTCGGACCCAGACCTCTCCGGTGCAGGCGCGGGTGATGGAGCAAACCCAGCCGCCCATCCGCGTGATCTCCCCCGGACGGGTTTACCGCTCAGACGCCATTGACGCCACCCACTCCCCTCTCTTCCATCAGATTGAGGGGCTCGTGGTGGACAAGGGGATCACCATGGCGGACCTGAAGGGGACTCTGGAGGTGTTCGTAAAGCGCCTCTACGGGGAGGACGCCGTGGTTCGGTTCCGGCCCCACCACTTTGCCTTCACCGAGCCCTCCGCCGAGCTGGACACGATGTGCTTCCACTGCCATGGAGAGGGCTGCCGCCTCTGCAAGGGCGAGGGCTGGATCGAGCTGCTGGGCTGCGGCATGGTCAATCCCAAGGTGCTGAAAAACTGCGGCATTGATCCGGAGGTATACAGCGGCTTCGCCTTTGGTATGGGCCTGGAGCGGGTGGTTATGCGCCGGTTTAACATTGACGATCTGCGGCTGTTCTTCGAGAACGACCTTCGTTTCCTGGATCAGTTCTAAGGGCCTGTTCAGGATCTCTGTGTGCGTGGTCGGGCAAGGCCGCGAGACGCTGTCTCGCGTCTCTGCGGTGCGTCGTTTCACGACGCACCTAGGAATTCGGCTTCGCCGAATTCTGAGATGCGCCGCTGGCGGCGCATCGGGGATCTAAACCCCCTTGGAACCCGTAATTTTAAGGGCTTTTTTAAGGGCGGAAAAGGGGCGGGGTCAAGTCTGTACAGACTTCCTTCTCCCTGTCACGCAGGCAGTCTGATTCCCGCAGTACGCTTTTTCCCAAAGAAAAAAGCTCCCTCCTGCGTAGCACAGCGTTTGACCCCGCAGAGAGTGTGTGCGTGGCAGAACACGTTCGGGGCTTTCTGCGTCGCAGACGCCGCCCCGCACGTAGGGCTGAATTTTTTCTTTAGGAAAAAATGGGTAGGCGGGCGATCGACCACGTAGGGAGTATCAGCGAGGCAGGAAGTACTAGAGAGGTAGGGTGACGGGCGCAAGCGTCCGTCACCCCCCTCCCCCAAAAGACGGGAATCCAAGGGGAGCCAGCTCCCCTTGGCAGGAGCTCGAGGACAGCGTCCTCGAGGTCTTTCCGCAGAAACCCAAAAGATCATATCAATAGAAAGGAACGGTTCCTGTATGGATTTGTCAATGAGATGGCTGAAGGAGTTCGTGGAGCTGGATCCCGAGCCCCGGGCATTCTCCCACGCTATGACCATGTCCGGCTCCAAAGTGGAGGGCTATACGGTCGAAGGCGCGGGAATAGAGCGGATTGTTGTCGGCAAGGTACTGGAGGTTACCCCCCATCCCGATTCGGATCACCTGGTGGTCTGCCGGATCGACGCCGGGCAGGAAAAGGAGCTCCAGATCGTTACCGGGGCTCAGAACGTCACGGCAGGCTCCCTGGTTCCGGTGGCCCTGGACGGCTCGGTGCTTCCGGACGGAAAGAAAATCAAAACCGGAAAGCTCCGGGGCGTGGTCAGTGAGGGGATGCTCTGCTCCCTGGGAGAGCTGGGCCTGACCGCCCACGATTTCCCCTATGCCATTGAGGACGGCATCTTCCTTATTGAGGAGGACTGCCGAGTGGGCCAGGATATCCGGGAGGCCATCGGCCTGAACGATACCATCGTGGAGTTCGAGATCACTCCCAACCGGCCCGACTGCCTGAGCGTCATCGGCCTGGCCCGGGAAGCCGCAGCCACCCGCCGGAAACCCCTGAAGCTTCATACCCCCCAGGTGAAGGGCTGCGGAGACGCCATTGAAAACTATGTCTCCGTGGAGGTACAGAACCCGGAGCTCTGCCCCCGGTACACCTGCAAGGTAATCAAAAACGTCCGGGTTGCTCCCTCTCCCAGATGGCTGCGGGAGCGCCTGCGGGCCAGCGGCGTGCGGCCCATCAACAACCTGGTAGACATCACCAACTATGTTATGCTGGAATACGGCCAGCCCCTTCACGCCTTTGACGCCCGGTTTGTGGACGGAAAGAAGATCATCGTCCGGAACGCCCGGCCCGGCGAGGCTATGCAGACCCTGGACGGGGTGGACCGGCAGCTCAACGAAGGGATGCTGGTGATCTCCGATGTGAACAAGGCCATTGCGGTGGCGGGCGTCATGGGCGGCGAGAACTCCGCCATTGTGGACGACACCAATACGGTGATCCTGGAATCCGCCAACTTTCTGGGCAGGTCTGTCCGTACCACCTCCCGGGAGCTGGGGCTCCGCACCGACGCCTCCTCCCGGTATGAGAAGGGGCTGGATCCCCAGAATACCATGGGAGCGGTCCTCCGGGCCTGCGAGCTGGTGGAGCTGCTGAACGCCGGCGATGTGGTGGACGGCGTGGTGGACGTGAACAATG
The DNA here is from genome assembly GCA_022791945.1 of Oscillospiraceae bacterium. GTDB lineage: Bacteria > Bacillota > Clostridia > Oscillospirales > Ruminococcaceae > Paludihabitans. The sequence goes on from JAAVZY010000068.1 coordinate 5,336, forward strand.
CCCCCGCTCCCCCCGCCCCCATCCGGCTGGATGTGGACTGGATCAACCGCTTCCTGGGGATCTCCCTCTCCCGGCAGGAGATGGAGGACATCCTGGTTCCCCTGGGTCTGACTGTAGAGGGCGAGATGGTGCTTCCCCCCTCCTACCGGGCGGATCTGGAGAACAAGGCGGATCTGGCCGAGGAGATTGCCCGGTTCTACGGCTATGACAAAATCCCCTCCGCCCTGATGCGTGGAACCGCGGAGGCCCTTCCCACCCCCTTCCAGCGGTTTGAGCGCAGCGCCCATACCATTCTTCAGGCCTGCGGCTGCTATGAGGTTTCCACCTATTCCTTCATCAGTCCCCGGTACTACGATAAAATCAATCTCCCGGCGGATTCCCCCCTGCGGCAGGGGGTGCGGATCATGAATCCTCTGGGCGAGGATACCAGCGTGATGCGCACCACCATCCTGCCCTCCATGCTGGAGGTGCTCTCCCGGAACTACAACCGGAAAAACGAGGCCTTCTGGGCCTACGAGGTGGCAAACGAGTATATCCCCACCGCCCCCGGGCAGCTGCCGGAGGAGAATCCCCAGATCACCCTGGGCCTCTACGGGAACGGCTGCGGCTTCTACACCCTGAAAGGGATTCTGGAGCGGCTGCTCCAGGGCCTCCACGTGACCGGCTGGGATATCGGGCTGGTGTCGGACAATCCCGTGTTCCATCCGGGCCGGTGCGCGGAGCTGACCCTGGGGGATCGAAAGCTGGGCATCCTGGGCGAGGTGCATCCCGGCGTGCTGGAAAACTACGGACTGGGCGTCCGTGCCTATCTGGCCAAGCTGGATATGAAAACCCTCTTCGCCCTGCGGGAAGCCCGGATCGAATACAAGCCCATGCCCAAATACCCCGCCGCCAGCCGGGATCTGAGCCTAATCTGCGATCGGGAGCTGCCCATTCTCACAGTGGAGAAGACGATCCGGAGCGCGGCAGGCGCCCGTCTGGAGTCGGTGAAGCTCTTCGATGTCTACCAGGGGGAGCAGATCGACAGCGATAAAAAGAGTGTTTCCTATACGCTGGTCATGCGTTCTCCAGACTCCACCCTCACCGACGAGGAGGCGGACAGCACTGTCAAACGGGTTCTCAAGGCCCTGGAAAAAATAAATGTGCTTCTGCGGGAAAAATAAGTTGTTTATTTGAGGGGAATATAGTATAATGGGTCTATGACTTCAAAGCCGGGGTCTGACCTCGGCCATCATAGGGCCGTTCTTGGTCCGGATATAGGGAGGTTTCAACATGTTTGACAAAACGATGACGTTTTCCGTAAACGATGAAAAGGATCTGGAAATGAAAAAGATCCTGACCACGGTTTACGATGCGCTCAGCCATAAGGGCTACAATCCGGTCAGCCAGATTGTGGGCTACATTCTATCGGAGGATCCCACCTATATCACCACCTACAATAATGCCCGGAGCCTGATCCGGCATATTGACAGGGACGAGCTCCTCCAGGCAATGGTCAAAGCTTATTTGGCAGACTGATTCCCTGCAAAAAATATCCCCTTGCCCGCAAAACGGGCAAGGGGATATTTTTTGCTTGAAGGTACGCCTCATCTTCCTTTCAGAAGGAAGGCGGCAATGGCTGGGCAGTTCGGCCGGTTGACAAACTGACTCACCAGAACGCTGGCGATGCAGGGATCCACCTGCCGAAGCCATTCCAGCACCGCGTCCCGCTCGGCGAAGCCAGTCTCCCGGCCATAGTAAATGCAGATGCTCACCACTCCATCCGGGCAAAGCAGGGTCAGGGACTGTTCCAGAGCAGAAAGGGTCGTCTCCGGGCGGGTGAAGCGGGTATGATCCCCGCCGGGGAGCCAGCCCAGATTGAAGGTCACCGCCCGAACGGTTCCCGGCTCCGCATAGCAGGCCATATGCTCGTGGCCCTCCAACAGCACCTGCGCCCGGTCGAAGAGGCCCATCTCCTCAAGGCGAAGGCGGGTGCTTTTCACAGCTTCCTCCTGAATGTCAAAGGCCAGCACCCGCCCCTCCTGGCCCACAAGGCGGCAGAGAAAGGCGGTATCGCCGCCCCGCCCGGCAGTGGCGTCAATGCAGAGATCCCCGGGCTGCACCAATCCGGAAAGAAACTGATGAGAAAGGGACAGGGCGTTTACAGACTCCATAGGACAGCGCACCCCCGGTGTGTGGTTTCTTTAGATCTCTGGGATGAAAAAGGGCAAGATCTCGAGGCTCTGCCTCGAGCTCCGCCAAGGGGGCCTGGCCCCCCTTGGATTCCCGTCTTTTTTAAGGGCGAGAAGGGGATCGCCCCTCGGAAAACGATCAATGGTGGAAGAGACGGATGCCGGTGAAGGCCATCGCAATGCCGTACTTGTCGCAGGTTTCGATGACGTGATCGTCCCGGATAGAGCCGCCGGGCTGGGCGATATAGGCAACGCCGCTCCGGCGGGCGCGCTCAATGTTGTCGCCGAAGGGGAAGAATGCGTCAGAGCCCAGGGCCACGCCGGACAGCTGTGCCAGCCAGGCCTGTTTCTCCTCACGGGTCAGCGGCTCCGGCCGGACCTGAAAGATGCCCTCCCAGGAGCCATCCGCCAGCACGTCCATAGAGTCCTCGGAGATATATACATCAATGGCGTTGTCCCGGTCAGCCCGGCGGATTCCCTCCACAAAGGGAAGGTTCAGCACCTTTTCATGCTGGCGGAGCCACCAGATGTCCGCCTTATTCCCGGCCAGACGGGTGCAGTGGATCCGGGACTGCTGGCCCGCCCCGATGCCGATGGCCTGACCGTCCTTTACATAGCAGACGGAATTGGACTGGGTATATTTCAGGGTGATCAGCGAAAGGATCAGATCCCGCTGCGCCTCCGGGGGCAGCTCCTTGCAGCGGGTGGGCAGATTGCCGAACAGGCTCCCGTCGATGGTCAGCTCGTTCCGTCCCTGCTCGAAGGTGATGCCGAATACATCCTTATGTTCAACAGGCTCCGGCCGGTAATCAGGATCGATCTGCACCACGTTGTAATTGCCCTTCCGCTTTTCTCTGAGAATCCCCAGGGCCTCTTCGGTATAGCCAGGGGCAATGACGCCGTCGGAAACCTCCCTGGCCAGCAGGCGGGCGGTATCCCCGTCGCACACATCAGAGAGCGCGGCCCAGTCCCCATAGGAGCTCATCCGGTCCGCGCCTCTGGCTCTGGCGTAGGCGCAGGCCAGGGGGGACAGCTCCCCGTCCCCGATAAAGTAGATTTTCCGCAGAACGTCAGTCAGGGGCAGGCCTAAGGCCGCGCCTGCGGGGGAAACGTGCTTGAAGGAAGCGGCCGCAGGCAGACCGGTGGCCTCCTTCAGCTCCTTCACCAGCTGCCAGGAGTTGAAGGCGTCCAGGAAATTGATGTAGCCGGGCTTGCCGGAAAGCACGGTGATGGGCAGCTCCGACCCGTTTTGCATAAAGATCCGGGAGGGCTTCTGGTTGGGATTGCAGCCATATTTCAGGGAAAGCTCGTTAGCCATGAAGAAATGCCATCCTTTCTTGAGAGGGTCAGTTTCCGAAACGATTGACAATCCGGGACTCAAACTCCCCGGTTTCCAGATCCACAAACCGGACAAAGAGGCTAATCCGCCGGTCGTGGTTCAAGGCTTCCCAGACCGTCCGGGTGTAGGTATCCAGATCCCCTTCCTGGGTGACGGTTTTGGGCTCCCCGGCAAAGGAGAGGGGCGGATTTCCATCACACTGGTAGGTGTGGATAAAGTGGCCCTGCCCGGCAATGGGCTGAGGGTATTCGTAGAAGAACCGCTGAACGGAGGAACCGTCCCCATTGCTCTTGATGATGGAGAGCTTGTAGCTGAACCCGCCCTCGAAGCAGGCGATGCCGGAGATCCGGGGGGTATAGATGGGCGGATCCGGCTCGAACAGCCGGGTGCGGAGGGCATCCTCGAAGGAGCTGGACTCGTCCATGAAGTTGTAGATGGTGTCCGTCTGGTCGCCGTTGGTAACAATGGTGGAGCCGCCGATGATCCGCACCGGCGCGTAGATCACCAGGGAGGGATCCTCCATTTTGGATTCATCATAGGCGCGGGTGCGGATCCCGTCGTCCAGGGTTTCCTCAAACACCCGATTCAGAGAATTCTCGCTCCGTCCCATGATGAAGTAGGTCAGCACGGCGTGCTTCCCGTCAGCGTGCTTCCCCAGGATGATACCCCGGCCAGGATAGCTGTTGCTTTCCAGCTCCTGCTTCAGATCGATGACTGCCATTTCATTCCTTCCTTTCAACAGGTCCTTGGAGCCTGTTTAGAATTTCTCCCCGTTTGAAGGGGAAGGCCGCGAGACGCTGTCTCGCGCTCTGCCAAGGGGAAGGGATTCCCCTTGGATTCCCGTCTTTTTAAGGGCGTAAAGGGGGTGGGGTTCAAGTCTGTACAGACTTTTTACTCCCTGCGTGGTCGATCGCCCGCCTACCCATTTTTTCGTAAAGAAAAAATTCATCCCTACGAGCGACGCAAGGGCTGCGACGCAGAAAGCTTCGAGCGTGTTCTGTTACGCTCATACCCTGTGCGCCGCAGGGAGCACCCCGCACGCAGAAGGGAGCTTTTTTCTTTACGAAAAAAGCGTACTGCGGGAATCAGACTATCTGCGTGGCAGAAGTCAGGAAGTCTGTACAGACTTAACCCCACCCCTTTTCCGCCCCTAAAAAAGCCCTTCAAAAATTACGGGTTCCAAGGGGATTTAATCCCCTTGGCAGGAGGCTCGCAGGGTCAAAGCCGCAGGCTTTGACCCTTGGGCTGAGCCCTCGAGGTCTTGCCCTTCCGAGCACGCAGAGACACTTTTACTCTTCCGGCAGGACGCGGGCCGTCCCGTCTGTCAGGGTAATCCGGCCGGCGCAGTAAAGTCCTACCGCCTTAGGCAGCAGCTCCCATTCCGCCTGCTCCATCACCCGGCGCTGGAGGGTTTCCGGGGTGTCCCCGTCCTCCACTAAAACGGCCTTTTGCAGCAGGATCGGCCCGCCGTCGCATACCTCGTTCACAAAGTGAACGGTCGCTCCCGTGACCTTGACGCCTCGGGCCAGGGCGGCCTCATGAACATGAAGCCCGTAGAAGCCCGGCCCGCAGAAGCTGGGGATCAGGGCGGGATGGATGTTGAGGATCCGCCCGCTGTACCGCCGGGTCACGTTCTCCGACAGGATGGAGAGATACCCGGCCAGCACCACCAGATCGATCCGGTACTCCTCCAAAAGGGCGCAGAGCCGCCGGTCAAACTCCCCCTCCCCCACAGCCCGGCACTCCTTCCGGTTCACCACCGCCGAGGGGATGCCGTTCTCTGCCGCCCGGGTCAGCGCATAGGCCTTGGCGCTGCTGGCAATCACCAGGGACAGCTCCCCGCCGGAGAGCTCCCCCCGCCTCCGGGCGTCAATCAGGGCCTGGAGATTGGTCCCCCCGCCGGAAACAAATACCGCTATCCGCGTCATTCTGATGCCTTCCTTTCTGTGCCGAAGATCAGGGCTGCGAGGCCCCCCCTTCGGGGTCTGCCCGTACCGCACGCCGGCTATGACCAGTTCAAAGCTCCGGTGGTGCGGACAGCCCCGCTGCCGGGCACGATCCGGCCGATCCGGGTGCAGCGGACACCGCTCTTTTCCAGGTGAGCGGCAATCTCCGCCTCATAGGCGGGATCGGCCACCAGGGCAATGCCCACGCCCAGATTGAAGGTGCGGAGCATTTCCTCGTCAGATACATTCCCGTACTGCCGGAGCAGCTTGAAGATGGGGAGAACGTCATAGGAGGCGAGATCGATTTCCGCATCCAGGCGCTCCGGCAGGATGCGGTTGAGATTCTCCCGGATGCCGCCGCCGGTGATGTGCGCCAGGCCGCTGATTTTCCCGGTGCCGAACAGATCCCGGAGGGCCAGATAATAGCACCGGTGGGGCTCCAGCACTCCGTCGATAAAGGGCCGCCCTTCCAGGGTTTCGTTCAGGATTTCGGGGTGCTCCCGCATGATTGTGCGGACCAGGGTCAGGCCGTTGGTGTGGATGCCGCTGGATTCCAGACTGAGAACCGCGTCCCCTTCTTTGATTTTGGAGCCGTCGATGATCTCGTCCTTCTCCACAATCCCCACAATGCTGGAGGTGAGAATGTAGGTGCCGTCGCTGATCACGCCGGGCTGCTCGGAGGTTTCGCCGCCGGTCAGGACGCAGTCCTGCGCCTTGCAGGCGTCAGAAATGGCTTTCACGATCCGCTTGACGATGCCCCCGTCCAGCCTGCCGCAGATGATCGCGTCCTGCACGGTCAGAGGCTTTGCGCCCATGACGATGCAGTCGTTGATCAGGTGGTTGATCATGTCGTAGGACACGTTCTCGATTTTGTCATACTGAGAGGCAATGAGCTGCTTGGAGCCTGGCTCCTCAGTCTTCAGCACCAGCACAGGGTGCCGGTAGCTGGCGAAGCGGGCGTCGTAAAGGGCGGAGAAAGCGCCCATGCGGTTGAGCACGTTTTCATTCCCGGTATTGATGGCATCCGCCATCTCCCGCTTGGTCTGATTGGCCAAATCAATGTTGACCTCATAGTTAGCCATGTAAGCAAATCCTTTCTGAACTTTGGTAGGCAGGGCAGTCGTGCGGGGACAGCGTCCCCGGAGGCTTGTCCCGGTCTGATTTCACTCCCGGCCGTTCCAGCAGTAGGTGCAGACCTGATCGGTGGGAATGCCGATGGCGGCGAGCATTCCCTCCAGGGTCTGATACCGCAGGGAGGTGAAGCTCCGCTGGAGCTTGATCGAGTCGATCATCCGCGCGTAGCGGTCTGTCCGCCAGCTCAGATACTCGTCCATACAGTCCGGGCACTCCTGCCCCTCCAGAGCCCGGATCGTCCGGCGGGTGATCAGATCCATCTCCGAGGTGGAGCGGGAGAAATTCAGATACTTGCACCCGAACATGATCGGCGGGCAGGCAGGCCGGATGTGAACCTCCTTTGCCCCGCTCTCATAAAGGAACTGCGCCGTTTCTCCCAGCTGCGTCCCCCGGACGATAGAGTCATCGATAAAGAGCAGCTTCTTTCCCCGAATCAGGGCGTCCACCGGAATCAGCTTCATATGCGCAATCAGCGCGCGCATGGCCTGGTTTGGCGGCATGAAGCTCCGGGGCCAGGTGGGGGTATACTTGATCAGCGGCCTGGCGAAGGGCACCCCGGACTCGTTGGCATACCCGATGGCATGGGCAATGCCGGAATCCGGCACCCCTGCCACGCAGTCCAGCCCCTCCGGGATCGCTCCCGCCTCCTGATCATTCTGTGCCAAAATCCGGCCGCACTGATAGCGCATCTGCTCCACGTTGACCCCCTCGTAGCAGGAGGTGGGATAGCCGTAATAGGTCCACAGGAAGGCGCAGATCTTCATCTTCTCCCTGGGGGGAGCAAGCACCCGCGCCCCCTCGGCAGTCAGCAGCACAATCTCCCCGGGGCCCAGCTCCCGCACGGTCCGGTAGCCCAGATTCAGGTAGGCGAAGGACTCAAAGGACGCGCACCAGCCCTCCTCCTTTTGCCCCAGGACAACAGGGGTGCGGCCCATCCGGTCCCGGGCCGCGTAGATGCCGTCCTCTGTCAGAAGCAGCATGGTCATGGAGCCGTCGATGGCCTCCTGCGCGTACTGGATTCCCTCCACAATGGTATCCTTCTGGTTGATCAGAGAGGCCACCAGCTCGGTGCTGTTGATTCGTCCCCCGCTCATTTCCAGAAAGTGGGTGCCCCCCTTCTGGAAAGCCTGCTCCACCAGCTCCCGGCTGTTGTTGATCCGGCCCACGGTGGTGATGGCATAGTTGCCCAGATGGGAGCGGACAATCAGGGGCTGGGGATCCGTGTCGCTGATGCACCCGATGCCCATGGTGCCCTTCATTTCCAGGCTGTCCCGCTCAAATTTGGTGCGGAAGGGAGAATTTTCGATGTTGTGGATGGCCCGCTCGATCCCCTGATCCGAGAGAACCGCCATGCCGCCCCGGCGCGTGCCGAGATGGGAATGATAATCGGTGCCGAAGAACAGATCCATCACGCAGTCTGTCCGTGACGCCACGCCAAAAATACCGCCCATAGCTTCTTAATTACCCTTTCTTTTTACAGCAGTTGGCCCCGCAGAGGCTCCTGCGGGGAGGTAAGCCGTTTACTCGCCCAGGAGGCGCTTGAGCACCTCCTTATACGCATCCTCTTCGCCGCCCATATCCCGGCGGAACCGATCCTTGTCCAGCTTCTCATGGGTGACGGAGTCCCAGAACCGGCAGGTGTCCGGGGAGATCTCATCCGCCAGCACGATGGCCCCGCTGCCGGTGCGGCCAAACTCCAGCTTGAAGTCGATCAGCTCAATGCGAACCTCCCTCAGGTAGGCGGTGAGCAGCTCGTTGATCCGCAGGGCATACTTTGCAATGAGGTCAAGCTCCTCCCGGGTGCAGAAATCCATCGCCAGAATGTGGTATTCGTTGACCATGGGATCTCCCAGAGCGTCGTTTTTATAGCAGTACTCCAGAACGGTGCGCTTCATCCGGGCGCCTTCCTCCAGGCCCAGCCGCTTGGCCAGGGAGCCTGCGGCAATATTGCGTACAATCACCTCCAGGGGAACAATTTCCACCTTCTTTACCAGGGTTTCCCGATCGGAGAGCTCCCGGATCAGATGGGTGGGAACGCCTCCCTTCTCCAGCAGGCTCATCAGATGGTTGGTGATCCGGTTGTTAATCACGCCCTTGCCGCGGATGGTGCCCTTTTTCAGTCCGTTAAGCGCGGTGGCGTCGTCCTTGTAGTCAACGATATATGCTTCGGGATCCTCAGTCCTGAACACCTTCTTTGCCTTGCCTTCGTAGACCTGTTCCAGCTTCTGCATAAATGATGCTTTCCTTTCCTTGTAAGAGCCTGTTCAGGATCTCCGCCCGGAGATTTTGAATAGGTTCTAATAAATGAATGATGCAAACGATTGCGCGTATTTGAGGCTACCACTCCTGACGTTGGAGCTGCTTGTCCTTTTCCGCCACTTCCCGGGCCATCTCTTCTTTGGTGCGGGACAGGCGCTCCGCCAGCTCGGAATCGGATACAGCCAGGATTTGCAGGGCCAGGATAGCGGCGTTTTTCGCGCCGTCAATGGCGACGGTGGCCACGGGGATGCCGGAGGGCATCTGAACGGTGGCCAGGAGGGCGTCCAGCCCGTCCAGGGTGGAGGATTTAATGGGAATGCCGATGACCGGCAGGGTGGTATGGGCGGCCAGAACGCCGGCCAGGTGCGCGGCCTTCCCGGCGGCGGCAATGATCACGCCGAAGCCGTTCTCCCGTGCCCTTGCGGCAAACTCGCAGGCGATAGCGGGGGTCCGGTGGGCGCTCATCACATGAGCCTCCACAGCCACGCCGTATTTTTTCAGTTCCTTGACCGCGCCGGATACAATGGGCAGATCGCTGTCGCTGCCCATGATAACGGCCACTTTTTTTGCTGTCATAGCAGAATCATTCCTTTCTCGGGGGCTTCCGGACGCCTTCCTTTCCGGAGCACAGAAAAAAGACTGCGAAAAGCCGCAGCCTTTTGGTTAGCGCAATGCCAGGGTATACCAGCTCCGCGGAGCAGACGGGGAAAGGAAAGCGCGGACCTATCCTGGAGAAAGGGTCCGGCGGTCAGAACCAGATGGGAAACCGTCACCCATTCCATAGAAGGGGCTCCTCCTTTCCAAGCATGCGGAAGCGGCGGGATCTGCAAAATGAAAATGGGAGATTTTTCTCCCTGCTTCTATTTTAGTATAAACCGCCGCCAAAAACAACGCTATTTCTCAACAAATACAAGCCCATTCCGCCCCCCGATCTGTTCAACATGCCAAGGAGACGAGCGTCTCTCCCTGAAAACCTCTGCGTGCGTTGAAGGTCAAGGCCGCGAGACGCTGTCTCGCGCTCTGCCAAGGGGATTAAATCCCCTTGGAACCCGTAATTTTTTAAGGGCGGGAAAAGGGGTGGGGTTAAGTCTGTACAGACTTCCTTGCTCCTGCCACGCAGAGAGTCTGATTCCCGCAGCGCGCTTTTTTCGTAAAGAAAAAAGCTCCTTGGCGCAGAATTTGACTCGGTGCGGCGCTCCTGCTCTCTGCTCTGGGCGTGTTTCTGCTTGTTCGGTTCTGTGGGCGGCGCCGTTCAGCTGCAAAAGCGCACGGCGGTTCCGTAGGCCATCACCTCGGCTGCTCCGTCCATCACGGAGGAGGAGGTGTAGCGCACATTGATCACAGCGTCCGCACCCATGGACTGAGCTTCGTCGATCATCCGCTGGGTGGCCAGCTTCCGGGCCTCGTTCATCATCTGGGTGTAGGCCTTCAGCTCCCCTCCAATCAGGGTCTTGAGGCCCTGGGTGATGTCCCGCCCGATATTCTTGGACTGGATCGTGCTCCCCTTCACCATTCCCAGCAGCTCCAGCTGCTTCTCCGGAATATAATCTACGTTTACAACGATCATTTTGAACGCATCCTCTCTATACAATTCATTTGCAGGCTTTTCGAGCCTGTTTTCGGATCTCTGTTTGGACGAAGGGCAAGACCTCGAGGCCCTGCCTCGAGCTCCGCCAAGGGGAAGGAGTTCCCCTTGGCGAGAGGCGCGCAGGGTCAAGTCCTTTCCCTTCCGAATACGCATCCCTACAGGATTTTCTCGAAATAGATCATCTCCCCCTCGCGGCGTACCTCATGGAAGCCGCATTTGGGGTAAAAGGCGTTGGTGCGCGTGTTCCAGGCAGGGGTGTCCAGCTTCAGGGTGTGCCGCTCTCCATACAGAGCTTCGATCTGCTTCATCAGCTCAATCCCGTACCCCTTCCTGTGGTGCTGGGGCGCGACGAAAATCCGGTCTACATAGACCGTGCCGGGCTCCTCCTGATCACCGGACAGAATGGCTCCGCCGATCACTGTCCCATCCTCCAGCAGAACATAAAGATGTTCCTCATTCTGTACCTGATAATGCCATTCCAGAGAATCATACTCCGGCGGTCCGCCAGGGCCATCCGCGCCCACCTGGACATCCGACTCAAACGCCGCCTTTGAAATCCGCACAAGATCCTCCACATTTGCCCTGACCGCGAGCTTGAATTCTGTCATCTGTCAGTCCCCTTTCTCCGGTTTTACAATGCAGTACGGCAATAGAAAAGAGGTGCAGCCATCACTGAGTCCTGTACAATGAGCACCTCACAGAGTCAGTCCATCACAAGTCCAGGGACATTTCAAGCGCAAGCGCCTGACCCAGGAAAAACGGCGGAAGGGTGCGGGTTCGCTCCTATTCCACGATCACGGCGCCTGCTCCCGCGTCAAGCTGGAGGTCAAACACAGCGCCGCCGGAGCCGGTGGAGTAGTCGATCCCCTCTCTGGGGGAGCCCCATCCCTCAGGAACCGCAATGACGGATCCGGTTGCTTCCAGGTGAAACTCCAGCGGGGAAGGCTCCCCGCCCAGGAACCGGAGGCAGAAGGCTCCCGCGCTGCCCTTCACGGTGAAGCGTCCGGCATAGTCCTGGGCAATATCCGCTTCAAAAGCGCCGTTCCCGCCGTTGATCGTCACGTCTCCCCTGGGATTGGAAAGCACAATCCCCAGCCCGTTCCCGTCAACAATCAGGGGCGCGGTCAGCTCCATGAAAGCAGCCCCGGCCCGTTCGCCCACCAGCTGCACCTGCTCATAGGTCTGGGCCGGCAGGGTGACCATGCACTTGTAATTCCCTTTGTCGTCCCTGGGGCGGCGGCCCTTCTCCCGGATGTCCACCACCAGAAAACCATCGTCCGGCTCTGCCGTTACGGTGATGTGCTCCGGATCGTACTCGAACAGGAGATCCTCCTCCTCTCCCTCCTGGACGATCACCTGAGCGGCGCCCCGCACGTCCAGAACAAGCTTGGTTTCATCGCCAACAGAATAAGGAAAGGATTCCCGGTGATCGTCGGAGCGATCGGGCAGCTCTGTCAGCTCCTCCGCGGAGGGGATATGCTCCGCAGCTTCTCCGCCGATCCGGTTTTCCAGGTAATTTTCCATCTCTTCTTCGGAAAAAATGCCGCTCAGCGCCTGGCCCACGTACTGACAGCCGGACAGGCTGACCGCAGCCAGGCAGGCCGTCAGCAGCCAGACGGCAATGGATTTTTTCATCGTCGTTTCCTCCCTACCATAAAGATAAAAGCTGAGCGTCTTTCCGGTGCGCCGCTTCGCGGCGCACCGGACCCGCCTCTTACTCCAGATTCAGCCTGCGGCTCAGAATCCCGCGGCTGATCAGGAAGCAGGTTACTCCAGACAGGATCTCCAGCACCAGCGCAAACCAAAGAATGCAATTCAGCGCCTGTCCGATCATATGATTGTCAAACATCATTGCCTTGCTTTCCGGGTAGAAATGAAACAGAAGGGGACCTACTATCAGATTCATCAGGATGGTGGCAAAGATCTGCTCACCCACGCAGATGCCCAGATAAGCCCCGAAGGAGCACAGCAGCCGATGGCTGTTGAAAAGCTGCCCAATGGACATGGCGGCGTAAAGCTCCATTACAAAGGAACAGCATCCCAGCAGGCTGAGCAGGAGCATAAACGGCAGCAGAAAGTTGACATCCAGTCCTGTGTCCCGCTGTATTTCCAGGACAATCGGGCCCCACCCCTCCCGGATGAGCGTAAGCGCTTCCGTGCCCGGCAGGAACACGCAGATGGAAAGGAAGGTGGTCAGAACGGTCATCAGGATCCAAATCAAGGAGGCGATCCCTTTGGAGAGAATGTTTTCCGCAGCGGTTACCGGAAGGGTGAACATCAGATAGCCCTCCCGGCCCAGCAGCCCCTTGTAGAACCGCTGAACCGTCAGAATAATACAGAATATGGAAGCCGCCATGATCATGGCTATATACAGAAAGGTCAGCAGAAACACAGGCAGATCAAAAATCCAGCTATTACCAGAGATCAGGGCAGTGGAAAGCTTATTGATCACTGACAGGGCCAGGATTGCGCCCAGGAAGGGAAGAAAGCTCCGGCTGGTAGCCTTAAGCTCATATTTCAGCAGTTTCCCTAGCATTTGAATACCTCCCGGAACAGAGTGTCCACAGACTTGCCCTGATTTTCGCGGATATCATCCACAGAGGATTGAAGGGCTGTCTGTCCGTTGGCGAGAAAGACAACTTCCTCCAGAACCCGTTCGATGTCATAGATCAGATGGGTAGAAATGAGCACAGTGGCGTTCTCGCTGTAATTGGTAATAATGGTGTTGAGAATATAGTCTCTGGCGGCGGGATCCACGCCTCCGATGGGCTCATCCAGCAAATAGAGCTCGGCGTTCCGGCTCATGGCCAGAATCAGCTGAACCTTTTCCTGCGTGCCCTTGGACAGAGCCTTCAGGGAATCTCCGGAGCCAACGCCCAGCCGCTTCAGCATTTCAAAGGCCTTGGGGGCGTCGAAGTCCTGATAAAATTCCCGAAAGAAGCTGATAATATCGTTTACCCGCATCCATTCGGGCAGGAAGGACTTATCCGGCAGGTAGGAGACGCGCTTTTTGGTTTCCAGGGAGACAGGCTGACCGCCGATCAGGATCTCGCCGGAAGTAGGGGTGAGCAGACCGCTGGCCAGCTTGATCAGAGTGGTTTTCCCGCTCCCATTGGGGCCCAGCAGGCCGATGATCCGGCCTCTGGGGAGCTCCAGATTCAGGGCGTTCAGGGCCAGCATGGCCCCATACTGTTTGGTAAGCGCCTTGCAGCTGAGAATCGGGGCGGTATCGCTCAAATGATCGCTCATGGAATTCATCCTTTCTATTATGGTATGGGAATCCGAGGGGCTCGGGCCTGACAGATTCCAACCTTACGCAGGGCCCGCGGAGGCCTCCCGGGCTACCAGAGCGGCAATCTCCTGGGGCGTCAGTCCCAGACGGCCCATCTGCTCCAGGAACTGGTGGATCTGGGTCAGTGCGATGTCCTCCTTGATTTTTTTCAGCATGGCTTTATCCTCCGTAATATACCGGCCGGCGGTCCGCTGAGTGTAAACCAATCCGGAGCGTTCCAGCTCCGCCAGGGCCTTCTGCATCGTGTTGGGATTGACCGCCGCTTCCTCCGCCAGATCCCGGACGCTGGGGAGCTTTTCTCTCGGCTGGTATTCCCCAGCCACAATGGCGCTGGTAATCTGTTCGATCAGCTGGGCGTATATGGGACGATCCGCGCTCAGATTCCACTTCATGGATCCTGCGCCTCCTTCCCCCAGAGGACGGAATAACTTCCGGACGCGCCCTCGCACTCCACCGTCAGCCGGTAGCGTCCTGGTTCCTCAAGGACAGCCGTATCCCCGCCGGTTTCCGTAAAGGTGCGGTCATACTGTTCCGTCCCCTCCCCGTCCTCAATCCGGAACCGGATGGAGCCCTTTTCCAGCACGCAGTCAAATTGCAAGGAAGGCTCCTCCGGGAGCTCCAGCCACTGAATGTAGGTTCCGCTTTTCAGCAGAAACCTGCTTTCCAGCGCGGTATCCGCAGCTTTGGTTACGTCCATCAGGGCAGCATGCTTCACATTGCAGCCTGTCAGTACTGCCGCCAGAAGCAGCGCAGCCAGAGCTGGTTTCCAGTGTTTCATCTTCCACTCCTTTCCCCGGCGCTCCCGCCGGAAACTGTATTATTGTATTACTATCTTGATACAAGTATACAGCGCTCCGTCCGCAATGTCAATAGGGAGCAGAAATTATTTTGCTGAGTCAGCAGGGCCCCGGGGGGAAGACCTCGAGGGCGCTGCCCTCGAGCACCCGTCAAGGGGATGCGTCCCCTTGGATTCCCGTCTTTTTAAGGGCGTAGAGGGGTGGGGTTCAAGTCTGCACAGACTTCTTACTCTCTGCCTCGCTGGTACTCCCCGCAGAGACGATCGCCCGCCTACCCATTTTTTCGTAAAGAAAAAATTCAGCCCTACAGGCGGCGCAGAGGTTACGACGCAGAGAGCTTCGGGCGTGTTCTGCTACGCTCATACTTTCTGCAAGGAGCGGGCTGGTGCTACGCACGGAATCCCCCAGTCAGGGCTACCGCCTGTCGGCGGCATCCCTGCCAGCCCCCTTTAACAAGGGGGCCGAGCCAACTCTATGTACTGATGGACGCCTTGTGCGAATTTAGGATGATCCGCATTCCTTAAATTCGCACAAAGCGTCTATAGACGCAGAAAGTCGGCTCGCCTCCCTTGTTAAAGGGAGGGGGACCGCCGCTGCTCCGAAGGAACGGCGGTGGTGGAAGGATTCCGATCGTGGCACAAAATCCCTCCCCGCAGCGCCTATGAGCGTGGCAGTATTACGCTCGGGACTCTGTGCGGCGCACAGAATATCCCGCACGCAGGAGGGAGCTTTTTTCTTTACGAAAAAAGCGTACTGCGGGAATCAGACTCTCTGCGTGGCAGTGATTCGGAAGTCTGTACAGACTTGACCCCCAACCCCTTCCGCCCTTAAAAAGCCCTTAAAAATAACGGGAATCCAAGGGGAATCCCTTCCCCTTGGCAGAGCGCGAGACAGAGTCTCGCGGCCTTGCCATTCGAAAGAGGTCTGTACAGATTTTCCATGGGTTGACGGAAAGGGGGGTGGGGGGTATACTGGGTAGAAGAGCCCAAGCAGGGCAACCTATCAAAGGAGTGTCAGACATTTATGAAACTGCGTCCCTTTGTCCCGGAGGACCGGACAGACTTTTTGGACATGTGCGCTGATTTTTATAGCGGGGAGGCCGCGCTGAAGCCGATTCCCTCCGCCCAGATGAAGGCTACCTTTGACGCCGTTATCTCCGGCTCCCCCTACGTCCGGGGCTTTATCCTCGATCAGGACGGGAATGCCGCCGGGTACGGGCTGGTATATCCCTTTTACTCCAACGAAGCCGGCGGGCTCTGCCTGATGCTGGACGAAATCTACGTCCGCCCGGAGTTCCAGGGACGGGGCTTCGGCAGCCAGTACCTGCGGGAGGTGGCCGCCGCCTTCGGGCCGGAGGCGGTGGGGCTGAAGCTGGAAATCTGCCCCAGAAATCCCAGAGCCCGCGCCCTTTATGAGCGTTCCGGTTTTTCCGTTCTGGGCTATGACAGCATGATCAAGCCCCTTCAGTAACCCCGCTGTCCACTTATTTACAGAATCTTAACCCTTTGACCGTCGCAATCCTGTAGAATAAAGGGGTCAAAACGATCTGCGATCGGAGGAGATCCGCCCCGATGTTCGGATATATCAGGCCCTGTAAACCGGAACTGAAGGTAAGGGAGTTTGAAACCTTCCAGGCGGTCTACTGCGGGCTGTGCAAAGAGCTTTCCCACGTATACGGCCCCTTTGCCAGCCTGACCCTGAGCTATGATTTCACCTTTATTGCCACCATCTCCCTGGGACTCTCAGAGCAGGAATGCGGATTTAAACGGTGCGCCTGCGCGGCCAATCCTTTTCGGAAGAAGCCCTGTCTCCTTCCCTGCGGGGATCTGACCTACTGCGCCTCAGCGGCAATGCTGATGATCTACTACAAGCTCCGGGATGACATTCAGGATTCCGGCCCTTTGAAGGGGCTGGGATACCGGATGCTGCTCCCCTTCGCCGCCCACGCCCGAAAAAAAGCCGCCCGCCTCTTTCCGGAGGCGGACGCTGTGATGGCGGAATTTATCCGCCGTCAGGGCCAAGTGGAGCGGGAAGGCTGCTCCAGCCTGGATCAGGCGGCGGATCCCACTGCCAACGCTTTGGCCCTGCTCTGCCAAAGGCTTTCGGACAGGCCGGCCCAGCAAACAGTGCTCCACCGGTTCGGATATCTTCTGGGGCGGTACGTCTATTTCGCCGACGCCCTGGACGACCTGGAGGAGGACGCCAGGAAGGGCGGGTATAATCCCTTCCTGGCCCGGTTCGGCGCCCTGCCCATGGAGGAAATCCGCTCCCATGCCCGGCAGGTGCTGAATCTGACTGTGGGAGAGCTCCCGCCCGCCTACGAGCTTTTGGAGCTGAAACGCTACAAGCCGATTCTGGACAACATCATCTATCTGGGCCTCCATAACGAGCTCAACGCCATTACCGCAAAGGGGAAAGGAACGCTTCATGAACAATCCCTATGAGATTCTGGGTGTCAGTCCCAATGCCTCCGATGAGGAGATCAAATCGGCCTATCGGGAGCTTGCCAAAAAGTACCACCCGGACAACTACCATGACAGCCCTCTGAAGGAGCTTGCCGAAGAAAAAATGGCCGAGGTCAACGGGGCCTTCGACGCGGTGATGAACGAGCGCCGCAGCGGAGGGAGCCCCCGCCAGTCCCAGAGCTACAGCTCCGGCAGCGCCTCCTCTTTCGGGGATATCCGAAGCCTGATCCAATCCAACCGGCTGGTGGACGCAGAGGAGCTGTTGGACGGTGTTCCCCTGAATCAGCGGGACGGAGAATGGTATTTTCTCAAGGGGAGCGTTTTTTACGCCAGGGGCTGGCTTGAGGACGCTTTCAATCATTTTCAGACCGCCTGCCGCCTGAGCCCCAACAACATGGAGTACCAGGCCGCCCTGAACCGGATGGGCTGGCAGCGTCAGGGCAATATGGGCGGCTACGGCCAGGGGCAGTACCGCCAGCCTCAGGGAATGAACATGATGGGCTGTACGCCCTGTGATATCTGCTATGGCATGATGTGCGCCGACTGCTGCTGCGACTGTCTGGGCAGCGGCGGATGCTGTTAGGCTCTGCGGCACACCGGGAGGCCTGCCCCGCGTCCGTCTCTGGCTGATTCGAAGGACTGCGGACGCGGGGGTCTTGCTGTGCTTGCTGTGAGGGAGGAATTGGTGTGAACCGCTCTAATGCCCGGCGGACAGCCTACGGAGGGGTGCTTTCAGCCCTCAGCCTGGCTCTGCTGCTGCTTTCCGGGCTGTTTCCCTTTGCGGAGTATTCCGCTGCCGCCCTGTCGGGAATCGTCCTGGCAGCATTGGTCATTGACTTCAGCAGAAAGACTGCCTGGCTGGCTTATGGAGCCGTGTCCCTGCTGGGCCTGCTCATCGTTCCCAACAAGGAATCAGCCCTGCTCTTTCTGTTTCTCCTGGGGTACTATCCCATTGTCAAATCCAATCTGGAGCAGCTCAGGCGCCGCCCGGTGGAATGGGCCTGCAAGCTCCTGCTGTTTAACGGAGCGGTTGCTGCCGCCTATTGGATCATGCTCCGGGTGCTGGGAATGACCTACCTGTTAGAGGATCTCCCGGGCCCGACTCCGGCGGCGGGTCTGGGCATCCTTCTGATAGCGGCCAACGCGGTCTTTGTTCTCTACGATCTCACGCTCAGCCGCCTGATCTTCCTCTACTGCCGTCAGCTCCGTCCCCGCCTGCAAAAGCTGCTCGGGTAGGTGCTTTCAGGCTCCAAATCGAAGACCTTGAGGCTCCGCCTCAAACTCCGCCAAGGGGAGCTGGCTCCCCTTGGATTCCCGTCTTTTTGGAGGTTATGGGAAGCAGAATTTCAGTCCCTGCCTCGCTGATACTCCCTGCGGGGACGATCGCTCGCCTACCCACTTTTTCGTAAAGAAAAAGATTCGATTCTACAGATTCTTACTCCCTGCGACCCCAGCTTGACTTTCCTTCTGCTTTCCTTTATAATAAGCACATAGCACACTGCCTTCAACCCCAATGGATCAGTTCCGGAGGGGACGCGGGCGCTTTAAGCTCAATTTACATCAGGTTGCGCTGACTTCTACGGGCTCCGGCCCTGCGAACAAAGGCGGCTGTATCCCTACTCCCAACCAAGAGCAGGATCGCTCCGCGCCTTTTTCGCGCGGAGCTTTTTTGCGCCCGGAGATGCCCCAGCGCCTGTTCAGGCTTACAGGACGCTCAAAGGGCAAAGCTGCGAGAGCTCTGCTCTCGCGCTCTGCGGCGCGTCGTTTTACGACGCACCGCAGAGACTCGAGGCAGAGCCTCGAGGTCTTGCCCTTCCGAACACGCAGAGAGCCTGGACAGGCAGTGAGAAAGGAGGTTGCTGTCTCTTATGGAAAAACGGATTGTCTTAATTGGGATTCTGGTAGAGGATCTTTCCTCTGCGGGGCCGCTGAATGAGCTGCTTCATGAATACGGCGACTACATCATCGGCCGGATGGGCATCCCCTACCGGGATCGGCAGGTGAGCATCATCAGCGTTGTGCTGGACGCGCCCAACAGCGTTATCAGCGCTCTTTCCGGCAAGCTAGGAATGCTTCCCGGCCTGACGGCAAAAACAATCTATCAAAAAGAAAAGGCGGGCGGTTCATGAATTTTACCCGGGAATCCATTATTCAGCTTCTGGCTCAGGAGGACTTTTCCCCGATCTTTCAGGAGGCGGACGCCCTCCGCCGGACGCGCAAGGGCGAGGAAATCCAAATTCGGGCCCTACTGGAATTTTCCAACCATTGCAGGCGGATGTGCCAATACTGCGGCCTCAACCGCACCAATACCGCTCTCCCCCGTTTCCGGCTGGAGCCGGGGGAAATTCTGGAAACCGCCCTGGAGGCCGTGGAAGCGGGCTACCGGACAGTGGTCCTCCAGTCCGGGGAGGACGGCTGGTACAAGCCGGAGGACATCGGAACCATTGTCCGGGAAATCAAGCGGCACGGCGCGGCGGTCACCCTCTCCTGCGGAGAGGTTCCGGAGGAGGTCTTCCGCTACTGGCGGGAGTGCGGCGCGGATCGCTATCTTCTCAAGCATGAGACTGCGGATCCGGAGCTTTACGCCAGGCTTCACCCGGACAGCAGCCTGGAAGCGCGGGTTCACTGCCTGCGGATCATTCACAGCCTGGGCTATGAGACTGGCGGCGGCTTTATGATCGGCCTGCCGGGACAAACCATGGAAACTGTGGCGGCGGATCTCCTCCTGCTGAAGGAGCTGGACTGCCATATGGCCGGGATCGGGCCCTTCATCCCTCATCCGGAGACTCTCCTGCGGGAGGCTTCCTCCGGGAGCACCGAGCTGACCAAGCGGGCGGTTGCCCTGGCCCGGCTTCTCCTCCCGGAGGCAAATCTGCCCGCCACCACGTCGCTGGGCGTGCTGGACAGTGATGAAAAGCGCAGCGTCTTTGACTGCGGGGCCAACGTCATCATGCAGAAGGTCACTCCTGCCCGGGTGCGAAAGCTGTATGAGATTTATCCCTCCCGTCTGACGGATCGAACCATCTCCGCAGGCCGGCAGGCCGTGGAGGAGGAGATCCGCGGGTTGGGGCGGATTCCGGTCTGAGCAGGAGGATCAGCCTGAAAAGCAGGTGCTTTTTACAAATGCTGTCAGGAGAAGGAAGGAGCCTTGACATGAAAAATGTACTGATCACGGGCGGTACTGTTTTTGTCAGCCGTTACGGGGCGGAGTACTATGTGAAAAAGGGATACCGTGTTTTTGTCCTGAACCGAAACAGCCGGATGCAGCCCGATGGAGTTACCCTGATTGAGGCTGACAGGCACCAGCTTCATGAGGAGCTGCGCCATTACTATTTTGATGTGATTTTCGATATTACAGCCTATACCGCAGACGATGTCAGCCAGCTGCTGGGGGCGGTAGGCGGATATGGGGATTACATCCTTCTCAGTTCCAGCGCAGTATATCCGGAAACCTGCCCGCAGCCCTTTCGGGAGCTGGCGGCATTGGGGGAAAACCGCTTCTGGAAAAAATACGGGACAGATAAAATAGAGGCCGAGCAGGCGCTGATCCAACAAGATCCCAACGGGTATATTCTTCGTCCCCCGTATCTGTACGGCCCGCTCAACAATGTGTACCGGGAGGCGTTTGTCTTTGAATGCGCCTTGCAGAACAGGAAATTCTACCTGCCCCAGGACGGAGAAATGCAGCTCCAGTTTTTCTATATCGACGATTTGTTCCGTTTTATGGATGTGATACTGGAAAAGAAACCCGCCCAGCACGTCTTCAACGTTGGAAACAGCGAAACTGTATCGATCCGGGACTGGGTTTCTCTCTGCTATCAGGCAGCCGGCAGAACGGCAGAATTTGTCAGTGTCACGGATGCTGTTGAACAGCGGAATTATTTCTGTTTTCACCCCTATGAATACTGTCTTGACGTCACGGCCCAGCAGAGGCTGATGCCGGAAACAAAGCCCTTGGACTCCGGATTAAGGGAATCGTTCGAATGGTGCGCATCCCATTCCGGAGAGGTAAACAGAAAGCCCCTGATTCAATATATAGACGCTCATCTGGCTTAGAAATCTCTGCGTACGTGGTCGGGCAAGGCCGCGAGACTCTGTCTCGCGCTCTGCGGTGCGTCGTGAAACGACGCACCTAGGAATTCGGTTTCGCCGAATTCTGAGATGCGCCGCTAGCGGCGCATCGGGAAGGGATTCCCCTTGGATTCCCATTATTTGAAGGGCTTTTTTAAGGGCGGAAAAAGGGGTGGGTTAAGTCTGTACAGACTTCCGTCTCCCTGCCACACAGATATCCTGATTCACGCAGTACGCTTTTTTCATAAAGAAAAAAGCTCCCTCCCGGGCGCGGGGTACTCCCTGTGCTGCAGAGAGTTTGCGTACAGCAGAACACGCCCGGAACTCTCTGCGTCGCAGTCCTTGCCTCGCACGTGGAAATGAATTTTTTCTTTACGAAAAAATGGGTAGGCGGGCGATCGTCACTGCGGGAAGTATCATCGAGGCAGGGATTTGGTCTTACCCCACCAATATCCCCAAAAATTATGGGAATCCAAGGGGATTTAATCCCCTTGGCGGAGCTCGAGGCAGAGCCTCGAGGTCTTCCCGTTCTCAGGTGCAATTTTGTCAGGATAAAATCAAAGAAGAAAGGTCGATTACCATGTATAATCCCAAATCCATGATCGCGACGGAGTTCATTGACGATGGGGAGATTCAGGATACCCTCCGCTATGCCCGGGAAAACAAGGACAATCTGTCCCTGGTGAACAGCCTCCTGGACAAGGCGAGGGAACGAAAGGGCCTGACCCATCGGGAGGCAGCGGTGCTTCTGCTCTGCGAGGACAAGGATGCTCAGGAGCGGATGTTCACTCTCGCTGCTGAGATCAAGCAGGAGTTCTACGGGAACCGGATCGTCATGTTCGCGCCCCTGTACCTGTCCAACTACTGCGTCAATGGCTGCATCTACTGTCCCTACCATGCCAAGAATCACCACATCCCCAGAAAGCAGCTCTCCCAAGAGGAAATCCGCCGGGAGGTGATCGCCCTCCAGGATATGGGCCACAAGCGGCTGGCTCTGGAAACCGGGGAGGATCCGGTCAACTGCCCCATTGAGTACGTGCTGGAAAGCATCCAAACCATCTACTCCATCCAGCATAAGAACGGCGCCATCCGCCGGGTCAATGTGAACATCGCCGCTACCACCGTGGAGAACTACCGGAAGCTGAAGGAAGCGGGCATCGGCACCTACATCCTTTTTCAGGAGACTTACCACAAAGAGCAGTACGAGCGGCTTCATCCCACCGGCCCCAAGCACAACTATGCCTATCACACCGAAGCCATGGATCGGGCCATGGAGGGCGGCATTGACGACGTGGGCTGCGGGGTGCTCTTCGGGCTCAATCTCTACCAGTATGATTTTGTGGGCCTGCTGATGCACGCGGAGCACCTGGAGGCTGTCCATGGAGTCGGCCCCCATACCATCAGCGTTCCCCGGATTCGCAACGCTGATGATATCGACGCATCCAGCTTCGCCGACGCCATCTCCGACGAGCTGTTCCAGAAAATCGTGGCCATCCTGCGGATTGCCGTGCCCTATACCGGGCTGATCGTCTCTACCCGGGAATCCAAGCGCACCCGGGAAATGGTGCTGAAATACGGCGTTTCCCAGATCAGCGGCGCCTCCAAAACCAGCGTGGGCGGCTATGCCGAGCCGGAGGAGGAAGAAGAGGATTCCTCTCAGTTTGAGGTCAGCGACAACCGCACCCTGGACGAGGTGGTTCACTGGCTGCTGGAGCTGGGGTATATTCCCAGCTTCTGCACCGCCTGCTATCGGGAAGGGCGCACCGGGGATCGCTTCATGCAGCTGGTGAAGGCGGGACAGATCAAAAACTGCTGCCAGCCCAACGCCCTGATGACCTTGAAAGAATACGCCGAGGACTATGCCAGCCCCGACACCAAGCGTCTCGCTCTGGAGCTGATCGACAAGGAAGTACAGACCATTCCCAACCCCAAGGTAAAGGAGATCGCCCTGGAGCATCTCCACGATCTGACCGAAGGAAAGCGGGATTTCCGGTTCTGAGCAAGAGCCCGCTTGAGCTTTGGTATGCTCCCCTGAATGTAAAGGATGGGAATCCAAGGGGAGCCGGCTCCCCTTGGCGGGTGCTTGAGGGCAGAGCCCTCAAGGTCCTAGGAGGTGATTGCAATGCGGTTTCAGCTTCCAGCAGGAGCGGCGTACATTCTTCAAACACTGGAGGCGGCGGGTTGGGAGGCCTGCCTGGTAGGCGGCTGTGTGCGGGATCTTCTGCGGGGAACCGAACCGCAGGATTGGGATATCTGCACCTCCGCCTCCCCGGAGCAGACCCTGTCCTGCTTCCGTACCCGCGGACAGCGGGTTCTGGAAACAGGGATACAGCACGGCACGGTTACCGTTTTCGCGGAAGGAGAAGCCTTCGAGGTGACCACCTACCGGACAGAGGGCCCCTACTCCGACAGCCGCCATCCGGACTTTGTACACTTTGTGCCGGAGCTGGAGCTGGATCTGGCCCGGCGGGATTTCACCATGAATGCTATCGCCATAGACTTGGCAGGAAAACTGCGGGATCCCTTCGGCGGCAGCGAGGATATCCGGCGGGGCGTTATCCGCTGCGCGGGGGATCCGGAGCGCCGTTTCCGGGAGGACGGCCTGCGGATTATGCGCGCCCTGCGGTTTGCCGCCTCGCTGGGCTATACAATTGAAGAGCAAACCGCCAAGGCGCTCCGCAGCTGCCGCGCGATGCTGAAACAAGTGTCGGCAGAGCGGATCAATAGGGAGCTGTGCAGGCTGATCACCGGTCCCGGCGCCGGGGCTGTGCTTCGGGAATATCCAGAGGTTTTGTGGGAATTCTGGCCGCAGCTGGAGACGCTGCGCCATCGGGAGCGGAGCGGCCTGAACGGCTGGGAACGGACTGTCCGGGCTGTGGAGGAAGTCACCATCGAGGCGCCGCTGAAACTGGCTGCCCTTCTCCACGATGTGGGCGGATCAGGCTGTCAGTCCGCCGCTCCGGAGGAAAGCGCCGGGACTGCGGATGTAATGCTGCGCTCACTGCGCTTTGGCAATGCTTCCCGGAAGCGGATTGTCACTCTGATAGAGCATTATTACGCGCCCCTGTCCCTCCGGGAGGAGGAGCTCCGCCGCCCGCTCAGCAGATTAGAGCCGGAAGCTTTCTATCAGCTGCTGGAGCTGCGGCGGGCGGATATTGCCGCTCAGCCCCAGGGCCTGAGTGAGGCCCGGTTGGAGGAGCTGGAGCAAATCCGCTCCATGGCGGAACGGATCATCGCCGAAGGACAATGCCTGACCCTGGGGGATCTGGAGATAAACGGCCGCGATGTGATTGCGGCGGGCATTCCCTCCGGCCCGGAGGTGGGCCGTATCCTGAACGCGCTGCTGGACAGGGTTTTGTCCGGCTATGTGCCCAACGAGCGGGAAGCCCTTCTAAAGATGCTCCCACAGATTCCCTGTCCGGCGATGGGAGGAGAAGGCCGCGAGGGCGCTGCCCTCGCGCTCCCGCCAAGGGGATTAAATCCCCTTGGAACCCGTAATTTTTGAAGGGCTTTTTTAAGGGCGGAAAAGGGGTTCGGAAGTCTGTACAGACTTCCGAACCCCTGCCATGCAGAGAGTCTGATTCCCGCAGTACGCTTTTTTCGTAAAGAAAAAAGCTCCCTCCTGCGTACGGGGTGCTTCCTGCGCCGCAGAAAGTCTCAAGCGTAATACTACTACGCTCACAGGCTCTGCGGGGAGGGATTTTGTGCCACGATTGGAATCCTTCCACCACCGCCGCCCCTTCGGGACAGCGACGGTCCCTTCTCCCATACGTTCCTTTGGAACGTCGGGGGCATGGCAGGGATGCTGCCGTCAGGCGGTAGCCCTGCCTGGGGGGGTTCCGTGCATAGCACAGTGTTTCCCCCCCCGCAGAAAGTCCCGAGCGTAGTAGAACACGCCCGGGACTTTCTGCGTCGCAGCCTCTACCCCGCCTGCTGGGATGAACTTTTTCTTTACGAAAAAGTGGGTAGGCGGGCGATCGTCTCCGCAGGGAGTATCAGCGAGGCAGGAGGGGACGGGCAAAGCCCGTCCCCTCCCCCATACCCCCAAAAGACGGGAATCCAAGGGGACGCGTCCCCGATGCGTCGCTAGCGGCGCATCTCAGAATTCGGCGAAGCCGAATTCCTAAGTGCGTTGTGAAACAACGCACTGCGGTGACTCGAGGACAGCGTCCTCGAGGTCTTCCCCTCCCAATAACCGACCCGGAAATTACACTCCCATCCATTCGGAGATGGCAGACAGGAACGCCTCGCCGTACCGGCGTGCCTTGACTGCGCCTACGCCGGACACCTCCATCAGCTCCTGCATAGTCCGGGGCTGCTTCGCGGCCATTTCCTCCAGGGTTGCGTTGGAAAAGACGATGTAAGCGGGCACATTCCCCTCTGACGCCAGCCGGGTGCGCAGCTTTCGCAGAAGCTCCAGCAGATCCCCATCCGCCTGGGTCTCGACGTGGGAGCTCGGACGCCGCCCCGATACCGCTGGGGCTGTCTCCTTCTCCAAGGCGCTCTGCACCCGGCGGGTGCAGAGCACCGGCTCCCCTCGGAACAAGACGCCTTTTGCCTTCGGCGTTGTGCGAAGCACCGGATAGTCTGTTCCATCCAGGCAGAGATATCCCCGCTCCAGCAGCCAGTCCATATAGCCCCGTAGCTCCGCCCGGGGCGTCCCCCGCATGATGCCGTAGGTGGGCAGCTTGTCCAGCCCTAGCTGGAGCAGCCGCTGATCCCTGCTCCCCAGCAGCAGCCGAAGTATCAGCGCACTTCCCAGGCTGGAGCGATACTGCCGTTCCACCCGGGTCACTGCAGAAAGGATTTTCTGCGCCTCAATGGTAATGTCCTGCTGCTCCGTCTGGGCGCTGCAGCTGCCGCAGCGCCCGCACTTCTCCGGCGCGGACTCCCCAAAATAACGGAGAAGGAAGCTCCGCAGACAGCCGCTGGTCCTACAATAGGCGGTCATCTGCTCCAGGCGGTTCAGATCCCGCAGGCGGAGCTGCTCCCGCTCCTTGTCGGTCAGGCCTTCATTCTCCGAGCTGTTGTTGATCAGATACTTTGCTGTCTGAACATCCCCTTCGGAAAAGAACAGGATGCAGCGGGCCTCCGAGCCATCCCGCCCGGCACGGCCCGCCTCCTGATAGTAGCTCTCCACGTCCTTGGGCATATTATAGTGGACAACAAAGCTCACATTGGATTTGTCAATCCCCATACCGAAGGCATTGGTGGCCACCATCACCCGGACGCGGTCGTAGACAAAATCCTCCTGGCTGCGCCGCCGTTCCTCATCTGGCAGTCCCGCGTGATACCGGGCGGCGGAGATGCCGTCCTTTTCCAAAGCGTTCCAGACAGATTCCACCTTTTTCCGGGTGGCGCAGTAGACAATGCCGCTCTGTCCCGGCCGCTCATTGAGGAACTGCTTCAGGCAGGCAGTTTTGTTTTTGGGCCGGATGGTTTCAAAATAGAGATTGGGTCTGTCAAAGCCGGTGGTCACGCACAGGGGCTCCTCCAGCAGGAGCAGCCGCCGGATGTCCTCCTTGACCTGATCCGTAGCAGTGGCAGTAAAAGCGCCTACTGCCGGTCGCCGGGGCAGGGACTGAATAAATTCTGCGATTTTCAGATAGCTGGGCCGGAAGTCCTGCCCCCACTGGGAAACGCAGTGCGCCTCGTCCACCGCCAGCAGGGAAAGCTCCGTTCTCTGGATGAACCGCAGGAAGTCCGGAGCGGCCAGCCGTTCCGGAGCGGCGTAGAGCAGCCGGTATTCCCCCAGAGCCGCCCTGCGGAAGATCTCCCGGCTCTCCCCCGGGGCGAGGGTGGAATTGACGAAGGCGGCGGGAATGCCCGCCTGGGTCAGCGCCGCCACCTGATCCTTCATCAGGGAAATCAGCGGGGAAAGCACCAGGGTGATCCCTGGCAGCAGCAGGGCCGGCAGCTGATAGCAGACAGATTTGCCCGCTCCGGTGGGCATCACGCCCAGCGCGTCCCGCCCGGACAGAAGGGCCTCTACGATCTCCTCCTGCCCTGGCCGGAACTGGCTGTGCCCAAAGTACTCCTTCAGCGCTGTGTATTTGTCCATGTCACGCACCGCCTTCTTTATCAGGAAGGGCAAGACCTCGAGGACGCTGTCCTCGAGGCACCGCAGTGCGTTGTTTCACAACGCACTTAGGAATTCGGCTTCACCGAATTCTGAGATGCGCCGCTAGCGGCGCATCGGGGACGTGTCCCCTTGGATTCCCATCTTTTTGGGGGTGGGGGGTGGGGACGGGCGCTTGCGCCCGTCCCCCTGCCTCGCTGGTACTTCCCGCAGAGACGATCGCCCGCCTACCCATTTTTTCGTAAAGAAAAAATTCAGCTCCATAGGCGGGATAGGGACTGCGACGCAGAGAGTTTCGAGCGTGTTCTGCTACGCTCGCACTTTCTGCGGGGAGGGGCTTTGTACGACGCACGGAATCCCCCAATCAGGGCTACCACCTAGCGGCGGCGCAGGAACTACCCCGCAGGCAGGCGGGAGCTTTTTTCTTTACGAAAAAAGCGTACTGCGGGAATCAGACTGTCTGCGTGACAGAAAGCCGGAAGTCTGTGCAGACTTGAGCCCACCCCTTTCCGCCATTAAAATAATGGGATTCCAAAGGGATGCGTCCCTTTGGCAGGAGGCTCGCAGGGTCAAAGCCTGCGGCTTTGACCCTTGGGCAGAGCCCTCGAGGTCTTTCCTTTCGGCCACGCAGAAACCTTCCTACTGCTGTCCGCGCCGCTTTCGGTACATGACGATGGCCAGCACGATCACAGCCGCGCAGAGCAGAACGCCAACCACCGCCGCCCCAATCACAATGCCCTTGCCGGAATCTGCCTCACCGCTGACCGGTACGCTCTCCGGCTCCTCTTCGGGAACGTTGTCCAAAGCCGGAGGCTCCGGAGATACCGGATCGTTGGCCTCGTCCTCCAGAACAACCGGATCGTTCGCCGGCGGAACAATGATCGGCGGCGTATTCTTATCCGCTGTTCCCGCCAGGACACTGCCCACGGTGCTCCCGCCGGAGCTGTCTGCGGAAGGCTGGGACTCCTTCTCCAGAACGCCCCAGAGATCCTCTGTGACAATGGCATACCGGGAAAGATGCCGGAAGGGGAACGCCACATAGCCGCCGCTGTCCGCTGTCTGATGGCTCACATATTCCAACAGCCCGTTCTGCTGATGGTAGTGGGCCAGAAACAGTATCTGGCCTCCCTGACCCGCCTTGCACCGCAGAACCGCCGTAAAGGGCAAGGCGCCATCATAAGCGGACTCAAACTGCATGGTGTCCGATTTCTTTGCCGCCATGGAAACATTTTGCAGCCTTGTCAGGTCAAGGGTCAAATCATAGTAATTCTGGCTGTCCGGGATATCTCCCACTTCCGCGCCGTCAATCAGCCACTGATAACTGCCAAAGTCCAGGGTCGCCTGAATCTTCCTCTTGGCAAGATTTTTCAGCACGTCCGCCGACAGCCGCCCGTCCTCCCGCATATCCAGGGTAATGCAGGAAATCCCGTTTACGCTGGTTACCCCGCCGGAAACCTCCGCCCATTCCCGGGGCAGATCAAAGCGGGTGCTTCCGCTGTAATGGCTCCCTCCGGAGGAGCGGTATCTGGAAAGGGTCAGCTCCGTATCCTGGTAAACCTCCCCCTCCTCCAGATTGTCAGCCCGCAGCACCTTCATATAACCCGAGGTTGTAAAGCTGGGGGCCTTTTTCAGCTTTTGAAAGGACAGCTTCCCAATGGACGCGGAAGCGCTGTTGGAGATCGGCTGGAGTCTGTCCACATAAAAGGTCAGCTTTGTTTGGCCGTCCTCCAGCGCCTGTTCCTCAATGTGATGGTAGACCCCGTCCCCCTGGACAGCCCAGTCCATCTGATACTTGGGCTTTTCCACGTTTACAATCAGGTCAAACTGCACGCTGACCGCCTGGCTGTCCCAATTTTGAATGGTAATCTTATATTCATCCTTCGCGCCCGTTTCCTCCAGCCGGATGTGCGGCGGGGACGCTGCAAACGCAGCGCCCGCCGTCAGCACAAACACCAGCAGAAACGTCACGAAAATTCCGATTCTGCGGAGCCGCTTCAATTCGGCAACCTCCTTATTCGAGTACTTCGGATTCCAATACAATCTCCGGCATGGAGTCCTCGGAAGGCGAGGAGATCCACTGGGTCGCACTGACGGCAGGCCCCACAGCCGGGCCGTAGGGATCGTCCGTGCGGTAAAGTTCCGCCATAATCTCAGCGGGAAGCGCACTCATGCCGCACCCGTCCATCCCGGTCAGCTCCGCTTCCTTCTCCAGATCCGGGATATAGATCCACAGGCCGTTCCAGATCTCAGACATTTCGCCTTCCTCCGGCACCTCTGCGTACAGAATTGCGTCGCCGTTGATGGGCCGTTCTGTCAGGGTAAAGTCATCTTCCTTTTCCGCTGCCGGATCGCCGGTCTGGAATCTGCCTTTCAGGCGGATGGTGTTGTACACAGGATCTCCCCGGTAAGCGCCCACCACAACCACTGTTCCGGCCGGATAGGTCTTATCGTCAATGGTCAGATCCTTCGCCAGCTTTCCAATGGCGGTTTCGTCGATGGTGATGCTGTCGCCCGGATAAGCGATAAAGTCCAGCTGATCCAGATCCACCGTATCCGGCAGAGTGACCCGCACAAACTTTGCCTCTTTATCCACATCGTAGAAGCCGATCCGCCCGTCGTCCCGACCGTCTCTGCCGAAGAATTTCAGATCCTTATCGCCGGAGGGCTTGAAGGAGAGGACGGTAGTGTAGTCAGTTCTGTTTGCACTGATTTCAACGATTACATTCTCCGGATTCTCTGCCTTTTCCTCGGCGATCGGCTTCCCGTCCTCCGGCGGAATGGTTTCTTCCTCACCGTCGGAGGAAGTATCCTCGCTGGAGGTATCCTCACTGTCGGAAGAAGTATCCTCGCTGGAGGTATCCTCACTGCCGGAGGAAGTATCCTCGCTGGAGGTATCCTCACTGTCGGAAGAAGTATCCTCGCTGGAGGTGTCCTCACTGCCGGAGGAAGTATCCTCGCTGGAGGTGTCCCCACTGCCGGAGGAACTGTCTTCGCTGGAGGTGTCCCCACTGCCGGAGGAAGTGTCTTCGCTGGAGGTGTCCCCACTGCCGGAGGAAGTGTCTTCGCTGGAGGTGTCCTCACTGTCGGAAGAAGTGCCCTCGCTGGAGGTAGCCTCACTGCTGGAGGAAGCGTCCTCGCTGGAGGTAGCCTCACTGCTGGAGGAAGCGTCCTCGCTGGAGGTAGCCTCACTGCTGGAGGAAGCGTCCTCGCTGGAGGTAGCCTCACTGCTGGCGGAAGTATCCTCGCTGGGAGTATCCTCAGCCAGATCCTCCAGGGCAAATGCTGTCCGAATCAGGGAGCTCAGAGCCTCCGGAGGAAGCAGTGCCGCCCTGCTGAGCGTCTGCCGGGCCATCAAACGATGGGATGTCTCAAGCTCCCCGGCAGCCGCACCTTCGGTTTCCGGTTCGCTTTCGGCCTCCGGCTTGCTCTCGGCTTCCGACTTACTCTCGGTTTCCGGTTTGCTCTCAGTCTCCGGCTTACTCTCGGCCTCCGGCTTGCTCTCGGTTTCCGGCTTGCTCTCGGTTTCCGGTTTACTTTCAGTCTTGGGCTTGCTTTCAGTCTTGGGCTTGGATACCGTCTTTGCCTTGGCGGAAGAGGTTCCCGCACCCGGATCGATCTGGATGCCCGCAATGGTCAGATTCTCGTCTGTAAATTCGACCACATATCTGCCTTCATCATCCTGTGTCTGCGTCCAGCTGTCCCGGCCAATCAGGTTGTTGTGCGTGAAGTCCACAGAATCGGACACCACAGCGCCAGCCTCATTGCCCAGAATATCGATGGCCCGCACCTTGTAAGAAATGGCCTGGTTGTTGATGGAGCCGATGCGATCCGTAAAGGTGGTGCCGCTGGTGAAGCCCAGGCGCTTTTCTGCGCCGTTCACCACCCGGGTGATCTCATAGCCCTGTATACTTCCGCTCAGGCCGGAGATGGTCAGGTTGATCTGCCGATCGTCCGCATCGCTCCGCGCCGCCGATACTTTGAGCGTGCCTGTGACTGCTTCGCTCTCCTTCAGGCCCAGCCGTACCCGCCGGGAATCGTCGCTCAGATACCAGATATCCCGCGTCTCCTCCGCCCCTTCCAGGGTTACGCTGTTCAGCTTCACGCCCCAGCGCTCGAAGAACTCGGTGAGATCCTTTCCGGAAACCCGGCTGGCCGCCACGGCGAATTTCTCCGTGATGGTATCGCCTGGGATACCGCCCTTGCGGAGCTCCTTGTTTACCTTATTGTAGAAGTTGCCGCCCTCGTCGTCATAGGCCAGATGGAGCTGCCAGTACATGCCCAGGCTGACGAATACGTCATTGGCCATGCCCTCCGCGCCCACGGCGGTTTTCTGGAAGATGGCCGGGTATTTATTGCTGTTCTCCAGCCGGGAGGGCAGGGTGTTGCTGTCCCCGTCGTAGGTCTGGCCGTACAGGGAGTAGATGTTGTTGGTGATTTCCGCCCGGCCCAGGGTGTCCATAACGTGGCCGATCTCATGGGCGATGCCCCAGCCGAACAGGCTGTTTGCCTTCCCGGAGCCGGTCACACTCACCGGCCTGCCCCCTGCCACGCCGGAGGCGGAGCCGTAGCCGATGCCCACATGACTGCCGCTGGCGTACATGAACGCGTTCCCGAACATCCGCATATAGCGGATATTGTGCCGGGAGTGCTCTTCCGCCGGATCGTCGATACCGTGGGTTTTGTAGAGGACAGAGATCAGCTCCTCCCAGGCCAACATATTGTTGCGGAGATTTGCAGCCTTCTCCTCGCTGCTGCTGCCTCCGATGCCCGCAAGCACCTGATCCGCCGGCAGGGACAGCAGCACGTTGGGATAGGAGATTTCCGTGCTGTTGCGGATGGCTGTCTGACGGTTTGCCGTGGGGAGTGCGTTTACGTAGGCGGTCAGCTCCTCCACATAGGCGGCGATCCGCTTCTCCTTCTCAGCTTCGCTCAGGCTCCGATCCGAAAGCTCCAGCATGGGAATCTGGGTGACCTGGCCCCGTACCTGGAGCTTGATTTCCCCGGCCCGGTTCCCTGCGTACTGGAGATAGAGCGCGCCTCCCTTTTCCGCATCCTTGGAGGTCCAGCTGGGCAGGCTGATCACATTGCGGCCATTGCGCAGCTGGATGCCCGCGCCGGACATCTCGTTGGCGTCCGCGTAGTACTGGGTCGGCACCAGGGTGACCGTCTCCCCCTCGGGAATGCTGGCGTACACCTGGAATTCCTTTCCGTTTCCGGCATTGGCCACCAGGCCCAGGGGCTGGAAGGTGTTGATGGGCTTGATATCCCCCCTGGTATTGCGGGACTGCACCTGATCGATCACCCGTCCCAGGGCGGAGGTATCCCGATTCAGCAGGCTTCTTGCCAGGGAGAGCTCTTCCTTGAAGGTTTCCTTCTTGACAAAGTAACCGTCCGCGTTGTCCAGCTTGGCCTCCAGGGCGGCAATGCTTTTCTCAGTGGTTGTGGGCTTCACTGCCGTGAAGCTTCCGTCTGTGAACAGGGCGTGGATCTCGGAATCGATCTCGCTGTAAGAGTAGAAAGCGATCTCAGACATGGAGATGCCGGTGGGAGAGCCCGCCCACTGATGCGTCTCCACCTCGATCTTATGGACATTCTCCGTCTTGGGGAAGGGAAGGATGGCGTAGCCCTCCATCTTCACCATGCCGGACATGTCCTTCAGCTCCAGGGTGACGTTTCCTGCCTTGTCGTAGGCTTTGATGGAGAACTTGCTCAGGCTGGCCAGGTAGTCCGGGCTTTCCAGCCGGGGCACATAGGCCACATAGTCCATGGTGTATTCCTGATCGTCCTTGAAGGTGAAAATAAACCGGTTGCTCTCCCAGAATACACGGGCAGTCCAGTGGGTGGAGTAATCCCCGTCAATGACGTTGTTCACGCTGAACCCGTTGGGGTACTCGTTCATGTTCACGTTGTTGGGATTCACCATTTCTACCTTGGCGATGTTGTCATTGGAAATCCGGTTCAGGGTGGGGAGCTTGGGCGGCTTGATCTCCGCCTTTTCCGGAATGCCGGTCACGGTGCTGGAGGGCCGGCTCTCGCCGATGCTGTTCAGGGCCGTGACGTAGATCGCGTACTCCACGCCGTTTTCCAGCCCGCCGATGGTTGCCTGGGCGGCGGTGTAGGGCTCTTCGTTATATTTCACAAAGGCGCTGTCGGACTTTTTCTTGTAGTACAGGTTGTAGGCGGTGGCGTTCTCCGTCGCCTTCCAGGTGATCCGCAGGCCCCGATCCAGCGGTTCCGCCTTGACGAAGTCCGGCGGCAGAGGCGCCTTGCTGGGCAGAGGAATCGCCTTGACCTCCGCGGAGGGGCCGCTCTCAACGTCGCCCCGGAGGGAATGCACAACGAAGAAGTATTCCGTCAGGTTTTTCAGCCCCTGAACTTCCAGGCTGGGAACCTCTGTGTCTAAAAAGCTTTCATATCTGCCGGAGGCGGTGCCGTATTTGACCCGGTAGCCGGTCACGTTGTTGACTGCCTTCCAGGTAAGCCGGACCTGTCCGTCCCCCACAGCCGCAGACAGATTCCGGGGGATGGAACCGTCTATGGCGGGATTCTCCGGCACAATATCCCGGAGGAACCTGATCTCGTCGATAACGGCAAAGGTGGGCTTCCCATCCTCGCCCTGAACCTTGGTCACGGTGACGGTAATCCGTTTCACTGGCACCCGTTTGCCCAGACTGATCACAATGGGGCTGGCGCCGCCGTCCCTGGTTAAGGGGAGCGCGTCCAGGGGCGCACCGGCGGACAGCGCGTATTCCGCAACAGCGTCCCTGCCGTTTTCATCCTCATAGACCACTTCCGCAGTGCCTTCCAGAATCGCGCCATTCGCCTGGGGACAGAGGATCTCCACTTGGGAGAGCACAATGCTGTCCCGCATGGTAATGGGCAGCACCAGATCCTGCCCGCTGGGAGCCTTGAAGGTGACAGACCCGGCGTCCGGATCGAAAATGTCATTGACCTTGCCCTCTGCCACCAGATCACCCATAGCGTCCTCGTCTATGTAGGCCACCAGGGAGCCGATGGCGGAGGTTTCCAGCAGCTCGGCGCCGCCGGCGGCACGGATGTGGTGGTTGACCAGGGCGACATCAGAAATATCCACCGTGCCGTCGCAGTTGAGATCCGGCAGGGTGCTGCTGCTGCCCAGGGCCTTTTCCACCTGAGCGAGGTCGCCGCCGTCCACCCGGCCGTTGCTGTCAACGTCGCCGATGGTAAAGCTGGCGTCCTTGGTGCTTATCTGGAGCTGGCGGGAGAACTGATCGATTTTTATTTTATCAGAGGTGAAATTTTTGTAGCCGCTGCCCTCCAGGGCTACCTGATATTCGCTGTTGTTCTGGAGACGGAGAAAATCCACTCGATAATAGTGAATTTTGGCGTCCCCGGGGGCGCCTGAGAGGGGCTGCCCGTCCTGGCCCAGCGCGGCCGCCTCGGCCCGGAAGCCGCTGCCGTTGAATTCCCATTCGTTTGTGCTGTTCAGGGGGGTGGAGGCCAGGGTTTTCCCGGCGCTGTCCGTGAGCTTGATTTGGAAGCCCCGTTTGGCAAGGTTTTCTGCCTTTTCGGGATAGTTCAGCTGTAAAACTACGCTGATATCTCCCTTCCCGCTGGCGGGGGCGGCGGTGTCCGCGGCCCGGGCCGGCAGGTGCAGCCCTCCGGCCATGAGAAGAACAGCCAGCAATCCAGATACGATCTTTTTCATGTTGACTCTACTACCCTACCTTACCTGCAGAAGCTCTGCCGCGCTTCTCCGCGCGGTGTGCGGTCCGTGCGCTTGGGAAAACGCCGGCAGCTCCTGCAAAATTTTTCTCTCTGTTTTCTATAGCAGTCTGTCCTGAAGGACCCGCCGGGGAGGGCCGCTGCGCAGCCGCACCAGTGCGCTTTCCAATCCCCGGCGATACGGACAGTATACTAGGATTATTATACCATGGCGGACAGAATTTGCCCAGATCTTCCACGCAGGATTTTTAAAAAATTTCCCAAAGAGTTTCATGCAGGAAGGGAGAAGACCTCGAGGGCTCTGCCCTCGAGCTCCTGCCAAGGGGACGCGTCCCCTTGGATTCCCGCCTTTTGGGGGTTATGGGGACAGGATTTCAGTCTCTGCCTCGCTGATACCCCCCGCAAGGACGATCGCCCGCCTACCCATTTTTTCGTAAAGAAAAAATTCAGCCCTACGTGCGGGGCAGGGGCTGCGACGCAGAAAGTTCCGGGCGTGTCCTGCTGTGCTCATACTCTCTGCAATATCCAACACTGTGGGGCACACGGAATCCCCCAGGCAGGGCTACCGCCGATAGGCGGTAGCCCTGCCTGCCCCCTTGTTAAAGGGGGCCGAGCCAACTTTCTGCGCTGATAGACGCTTGGTGCGAATTTAAGAGGATATGAGCGGCTTTTAACGTAGAGGGTTGGCTTGCCTCCCTTGTCATACGTTCCAAAGGAACGTATGGGAGAGGGGACCGCCGTCGGACCAACGGGACGGCGGCGGTGGAAGGATTCCGATCGTAGCACAAAATTCCCTCCCCGCAGATTCTGTGAGCGTGGTAGTATTACGCTCGAGACTTTCTGCGGCGCAGGAAGTACCCCGCACGCAGAAGGGAGCTTTTTTCTTTACGAAAAAAGCGTACTGCGTGAATCAGACTGGCTGCGTGGCAGGAGGACGGAAGTCTGTACAGACTCAACCACCCCTTTTTCCGCCCTTAAAAAGCCCTCAAAAAAGATGGGAATCCAAGGGGAATCCCTTCCCGATGCGCCGCCAGCGGCGCATCTCAGAATTCGGCGAAGCCGAATTCCTAAGTGCGTTGTGAAACAACGCACTGCGGAGACTCGAGGGCAGAGCCCTCGAGGTCTTGACCTCCCCTCCGCGCAGAAACTCAAAGGGGGCGCGCCGGAAGGCTGTAATCAAAAAGGAAAGCGCTTTACAAATCCGGGCTGATTATGTTATACTATAAAGTAAGAATCTCTGTCGGACAGAAGGAGGAGTCCATTTTGGCAGCAAACCAACCCAATCAGATCAAACCGGCTGACGTCAAAAAAAAGCCGGAGGGGGGATCCCCGGAGGTACAGAACATTCTTGGCAAGCTCAAGCGCCACTTTGCCAAGACTCTGGAAACCGCCACGACCGAGGAGCTTTACAAGGCCAGCGCCATGTGCATCCGGGACGAAATTGTGGATATGTGGGTTTCCGCCAACGAAAAGGCGGACGACGAGGGCCTGAAAAAGGTTTACTACCTTTCCGCGGAGTTCCTCATGGGCCGGGCTTATACCAACAACATGATCAACCTGGGCGTGCTGGACAAATATCAGGCCGCCTTCGACTATCTGGGCCTGGATATGGCCGAAATCGCCGGGAAGGAGCGGGACGCGGGCCTGGGCAACGGCGGCCTGGGCCGGCTGGCTGCCTGCTTCCTGGACTCCCTGGCGACCCTGGAGCTTCCCGCCATGGGCTGCAGCATCCGCTATGAATACGGCCTGTTCCGCCAGCGGATCGTGGACGGCGAACAGGTGGAGCTGGAGGACAACTGGCTGGAGGACGGACACATCTGGGAGATGGAGCGTCCCGAGGATGAGGTGGAGGTCCACTTCAACGGCGAGGTGGAGGAGGTCTGGCAGGAGGACCGCATGGTCCCTGTCCACAAAAACTACAACGCCATCCTGGCTGTTCCCTACGACGTGCCCATTGTAGGCTATCACTCCAAGCATCCGGCTACCCTCCGCCTCTGGAGCGCCCGGGCCAAGGACCGCTTCAATCTGGACTTTTTCGATCAGGGCAATTATGTAAAAGCCATGGAGGAGCGGGAGCTGGCCGAGGTCATCTCCAAGGTGCTCTATCCAAATGACAACCATGAGCAGGGCAAGCTGCTGCGGCTGAAGCAGTTCTACTTCTTCACCTCCGCCACCATGCAGTACCTGGTCCGGGAGCATAAGAAAAAGCACGGGGATCTCCACACCCTGCCCCAGTACGCGGTCATCCAGATCAACGACACCCATCCCACCCTTGCCATCCCGGAGCTGATGCGCATCCTGATGGACGAGGAGGGCTTCAACTGGGACGACGCCTTCGCCGTGGCCCAGAGCATGTTCAACTACACCAACCACACCATCCTCCCGGAGGCCCTGGAGTGCTGGGACGAGCAGATGTTCAAGCTGCTCCTGCCCCGGATTTACAGCATCGTGCAGGCCATCAACGACAAATACTGCCGCTGGCTGAACCTGTTCTATCCCGGCGACATGGACCGGATCAGCCGGATGGCCATTGTGGCCTATAATCAGATCCGGATGGCTAACCTCTGCGTGGCGGTCTGCCGCCATGTGAACGGCGTCTCCCAGCTCCATGGGGAGCTGCTGAAAAAGCAGCTGTTCTCCAACCAGTACCGGGTGTCGCCGGGCCTGTTCCTGGCCATCACCAACGGCATGACCCCCCGGCGGTGGCTGGCGGTGGCCAATCCCGGCCTGACCAAACTGATGACCGAGGCCATCGGCGGGGAATTCCTGGAGGATTACCAGCAGTTCGAGAAGCTGCTGCCCTTTGCCAAGGACGAGAGCTTCCTGAAGCGGTACGCCCAGGTGAAGCAGGAGAACAAGGAGCGCCTGGCGGCCTACCTGAAAAAGACCCAGGGAATCGAGCTCCGTACCGACGCGATTTTCGACGTCCAGGCCAAGCGGATCCACGAGTATAAGCGGCAGATGCTGAAGTGCCTGCAGATCATCTACCTGTACAATAAGCTCCATGAAAATCCGGACTTCATTACCCAGCCCATCGCCTTCCTGTTCGCGGGCAAGGCCGCGCCGGGCTACTACCGGGCGAAGAACATCATCCGGCTGATTAATGCCATCGGCGAGCTGGTGCGGGAGGATCCCATCACCCGGGATCTGCTTCAGGTGGTATTCATTGAAAACTACAGCGTTACCAACGCCCAGATCCTGATTCCCGCGGCGGATATCAGCGAGCAGATTTCCACCGCCGGGCTGGAGGCTTCCGGAACCGGAAATATGAAGTTCATGATGAACGGCGCGCTGACCCTGGGCACCATGGACGGCGCGAATATTGAGATCTTTGAACAGGTAGGCAGGAACAACATCTTTATTTTCGGAGCCTCCGAGGATGAGATTGACAACATGCGCCGCCACCACACCTACCGGCCCGGCGAGCTGTATGAAAAGAATATGGATATCCGCAAGGCGCTGACCCGGCTGATTGACGGCACCTTTGCCAGCGTGCCCTCCCATCAGTTCTCCGAGCTGTATCAGTCCCTGCTGTTCGGCGATTACGAGGGCGCGGACAAATACTTTGTTCTGCATGATTTCCCCTCGTATGTGCATACCTTTGACAAGGTGCGTCACGAGTACCAGCGCAATCCCATGAAGTGGATGGAAATGGCGGTTGTGAATACAGCCCGTTCCGGCTTCTTCAGCTCCGATCGCACCATCCGGGAATACAATGAACGCATCTGGCATCTGAAACCATACAAATAAAAGTGCACGGCCTTGGAGGGCTCCGCGAAATAGCAAGGCCAAAGACCTTGACATCTCGCGGAGCCTTCGGTATCCTGCACGTATGAATGGGTGATTTTTATGAAGCCGAAGATTATGCATAATTCTGCCCAGGTGCTCTATCGCTCCCCTCTGGGAGCGCTTCAGACCGGCGATACGCTTCTCCTCCGCCTTCAGGCGGAGGACGCGTCCGCAGTCACCCTCCGGCTTTTTGTTGACAGCGCCGGGGAGGATCATCCCATGACCCTCCAGAGCGGCCTGTGGTCCGTCCGTCTCACCCTGCCCGGAGAGCCCGGCGTCCTCTGGTACTATTTCATTCTGGATACGTCCCAGGGCCGGCGTTATTACGGCCCCCTCTCCGGCCGCACCCAGGGGGAGGGTCTGGTCTACGACCAGCCCTGTCCCAGCTTCCAGCTGACCGTCTATGACCGCGCTTTTCGGACTCCCGACTGGTTCCGCAGAAGCACCATGTATCAGATCTTCCCTGACCGCTTCCGCAGAGGCGATCCCTCCAATCTGGAAAAGGGCGCGGCCTACCATCACCGGATGGGCCGCAGGGCCATCCTTCACGAGGGCTGGGGGGAAATGCCCCTTTATCAGCCACTGGAGGGAGAGAAGTACTATGCCCCCTGCGATTACTTCGGCGGGGATCTCCGGGGCATCATCGACGCTCTGGACGAGCTGAAGGAGCTGGGCGTGACCCTCCTTTACCTCAATCCCATTGTAGAGGCGGACTCCAACCATCGCTACAACGCCGCTGACTATAAGCGGGTGGATCCCTTCCTGGGCACTGAGGAGGAGTTTGCCGAGCTCTGCGCCAAGGCGAAGGAGCGGGGAATGCGGGTGATGCTGGACGGGGTCTATTCCCACACAGGCTCCGACAGCCTCTATTTCAACCGGAAGGGGAACTATCCCGGAAAGGGCGCCTTTCAGGGGAAGGATTCGCCTTACTATTCCTGGTACACCTTCCATGAGGACGGCTCCTATCAGTGCTGGTGGGGCTTTGACACCCTGCCGGAGGTGAACGAGCGGGATCCCGTCTGGCAGGAACAGGTGATCACCGGAAAGGACAGCGTGTTCCGGTTCTGGACAGGTCTGGGCGCTTCCGGCTTCCGGCTGGACGTGGCCGACGAGCTTCCGGACGATGTGATTGAGCTCATGCGCACGGCTCTCAAGAAGCAGGATCCGGAAAACGCCCTTTTGGGCGAGGTCTGGGAGGACGCCACCACCAAGCGGGGCGGCGAGGGGGAGCGCACCTACGCCCTGGGCCGGGGGCTGGATTCGGTGATGAACTATCCCTTCCGAAATGCGGTTCTGCCTTTTCTTCGGGAGCAGAGCGGCGCGCCGGCGCTGGTTTCCTTCCTGGTGTCCCAGCAGCTGAACTATCCGCCGCCCATGTACTACGCCCTGATGAACCTGATATCCTCCCATGATATTCCCCGGTTTCGGACCATTCTGGCCACCGGGCTGGACGGGGAAGGGATGTCCCGGGAGGAGCAGGCCCAGGTCTATGTGACGGGCTTTCAGGATCATGCGGCGTCCCGGCTCCAGCGGCTGGCGGTGACGCTGCAGTACGCCATCCCGGGGATTCCCACCATCTATTATGGGGACGAGTACGGCATGCATGGCCTGAAGGATCCCTTCAACCGGCGCCCTCTGGAGAAGCCGGACGAGGACATCTGCGGCTTTTACCAGCAGCTGGGGCGGCTCCGCCGCCAGGAGCCGGTGCTCCAGACCGGTCATGCCAGCTTTCTGGCCCTGGGCGAGGATGTGCTGGCAGTGCTCCGGTTCTGCCTGGGGGGAAGCGATTATTTCGGCGCTCCGGCTGGAGACAGCATGATGCTGTTCGTAATCAACCGCAGTGATGACGCGGTCATGACCCGCATTGATCTGGATCGGTTCACCGCCGGCCTCTCTCAGGAGGCCCTCCGCCTTTTGGCCGGGATCAATCCCCGCAGAGCGGTGGATCTTCAGTATGGAGATCAGTACACCATCCGCTCCCGCCGCTTCCACGTCTCCATCGAAGCGCAGGATTCCGCCGTTCTCCGGATCGAACTGTAACCGCTGCGTGCGCGGTCGGAAAGGCAAGGCCGCGAGACGCTGTCTCGCGTCTCTGCGGTGCGTCGTGAAACGACGCATCGGGGAGGGATTCCTCTTGGATTCCCATTATTTTTAAGGGCGGAAAAAGGGGTGGGGTCAAGTCTGCACAGACTTCCTTGCTTCTGCCACGCAGAGAGTCTGATTCACGCAGGACGCTTTTTTCGTAAAGAAAAAAGCGTCCTGCGTGCGGGGTATTTCCTGCGGCGCGCAAAGTAGGCTCGGCCCCCTTGTGAGACGTCCCTTCGGAACGTCTCACAAGGGGGCCGAGCCTAGCACAGCGTTTACCTCCGCAGAAAGTCCCGAGCGTAACAGAACACGCTCGGGACTTTCTGCGTCGCAGGTGCTGCGCCGCCTGTGGGGATGAATTTTTTCTTTACGAAAAAATGGGTAGGCGATCGACCACGAAGGGAGCACTAACGAGACAGGGGGTAACAAGTTTGTACAGACTTGCCCTCATAACCCCCAAAAGACGGGATTCCAAAGGGACGCGTCCCTTTGGCAAGTGCTCGAGAGCAGAGCTCTCGAGGTCTTGCCCTTCCGAACACGCAGAGACTCTGAGCGGGCAGTGCTCCTGGGGGGAGTCAGTCGACAAAGTAAAGATCCTGGGCGCGGATCTGGGCGACTCCGGCCTGGAGGACGGCTTTGGCGTCCAGCAGGAAGGCCGT
The DNA here is from genome assembly GCA_022791945.1 of Oscillospiraceae bacterium. Taxonomy (GTDB): domain Bacteria; phylum Bacillota; class Clostridia; order Oscillospirales; family Ruminococcaceae; genus Paludihabitans. The sequence continues at coordinate 46,714 of JAAVZY010000068.1, forward strand.
TCCGGACAGGGCCGGGCCCTTCCGGAGGGCGGGCGCCTCCAGCAGCTCCCCAAGCCGATCGTACCGCTGGAGCCGTTCCCCGAAGCTGTGAGGATAGTATTCCTTGACAGTGCGGCTGCTCCCATCCGTCAGGGTGTATGCCACAGGCTCTGCCGCCAGAGGATAGGAAGCGCCCGCGGCTTCCTCCACCCCGTGCATAAAGGTGTTGGGCCGCAGCCCGCACCCCAGCATGAGGATCCGTCCCGATACCTCTGGCAGCAGCCGGAAGGGAGAATGGGGGCCTACCGGGGTGTTGTCCGCCTGATGGGAGGCGGTCAGCTCCCGCGCCAGCTTTCCGGCGGCGCAGACCGAGTGGGTGGGATGCAGGCTCCGGTACTCCGCCCAGGCGGTTCGGAAGCGCTCCGGCAGAGCCCCGATGCAGGCAGGCGTATGCTGCAGATGGAAAAAGGGTTGCTCCGCTGTTACCGTCCGGTAGGACAAGGCGGGCACCAGCAGGGTTCCCGCAGGCGTCAGCAGCTCCAGCAGCGCCTGAAGCACCAGATCCGGGGCAGCGCCGCCGATCCCCTTCAGGGAGGTATGAACCAGCAGCACGCCTTCTGGAGCCACGCCCAAATCCTCCAGTTGGGATTTCAGCATCGACTTTATACTTTGCGTATCCATAGGTGCACATTCCTTTCACCAGAGTCTGTCCAGGCCAAGGCGCATGTGCGCAGCGCCCGTCAGGGAGCCGGACGTCCCCAGCGCAAGCCCCTCTGCCAGCCCCGCTTCGCCTTCGGCAGGAGGGGAACACCGGCTATCCCATCTCTTCGGCTTCCGTCAGCCTCTGCCAGGCGTCCCGCACCCGGCCATCCATCAGCTCCCGGCGGGATTCCTCCGCCCAGCGGGGAAACTGCGCCTGCCCGCAGGCCTGGATCAGCGCTGTCAGCGGCGCTATGGCCCGATCCACCAAAATTTCCTCCGGATTCACCGGGCCGTACGCCTCCAGGAACAGCCTCCCCATCGGCTCCGGCAGAGACACGGTCACATTCCGCAGATCCCCATAGGAATATCCCCAGCCCATTCGATTGTAATCGAATGGGAACAGCGCCTTTCCTTTCCGGCTGGCTGCCAGATTTTCCAGGGCAAAGTCATTGTACACCAGAGTTTCCTCCAGAGCGCCGATTCGCTCCCGGATTCGGTGCAGCTCCGTTTCCATCAGCTCCTGACCCGGATAGGGGCCCAGCCGCTTCCGAAGCAGCTCCAGCCCCTCCGGCGTAAGCGCGTCTGTCTCCCGCCCGAAGCCCGGAAGCGCTCCTGCCTCCCGGCCTGCCCGATGGAGCGCCCGATACCATCGGGCCAGGAAGCGGATTCGCTCCGGATCCCGGAGGTCCGTTTCCTCCGCCAGGCGGAACCGTCCCTCCGCGCCCAGATCCTCCATCAGGAGGCTCCGCTTTGTATACATCAGGAGCGGGATCGAGGGAAGCCCGGCAAAGCCCAGAAGCTGATAGACGGTGATTTCCCGGCAGTCCTCGTCCCGGCTGAAATATTTCAGTATGCAGGTCTGCTCCGGAAGGCGCACCCGGCAGACGGCGACCCCCTCTTTCTCCCGAATCAGCTCCAGCTCTGCGTCCTGGGGCAGCTCCATCTCCCACAGCTCCTGGCGAAGGGCTTCCTCCAAGCGCTTATGCATGCCGCACCCCCAGGGCAGCGCCCTCCAGCGGGAAAGCGTCCTCCATGGGCATGGACGCCGCAGCGTTCAGCTCCAGCCCCGCCCGGCTCCCGGCCAGATATTCATAATATGCCTGGCTTCCTACCATGGCGGCATTATCCCCGCAGTATTTTAATGGTGGAATATACAGATTGTAGCCTCGCTTTTGGCATTCCTGCTCCATGCGGGCCCGGATTCCGGAATTGGCGGAAACCCCGCCTGCCAGCGCCAGCTTTCGCCAGCCCAGGGCCTCCGCTGCCCCAAGGAACCGTTCTGCCAGCAGATCGCAGACCGCCTGCTGAAAGCTGGCGGAGAGATCCTCTTTGGAAAGAGTTTCCCCTTTCATCCGGGCCTGATTCAGCAGGTTAAGCACCGCTGTTTTCAGCCCGGAAAAGCTGAAATCATAGGGGCTTCCCTCCACGCTGGGGCGAGGCAGGGAATAGACCGGTTTTCCGGATTGTGCGGCCCGATCCAGCTCCACCCCGCCGGGATAGGGATAGCCCATGGCCCGGGCGGCTTTGTCGAAGGCTTCTCCGGCGGCGTCGTCCCGGGTGCGTCCCAGAACCTGGAAACGTGTATAATCCTCCACCTTTACAATCTGGGTATGCCCGCCGGACACTACCAGGCAGAGGAAGGGCGGTTTCATCTCCGGATAGGCAATGTAGTTGGCGGCTACATGGGAGCGAAGGTGATGAACGGGAATCAGGGGTTTTCCGGCGGAGAGGGCAAGCCCCTTGGCGAAGTTCACCCCCACCAGGAGCGCGCCGATCAGTCCCGGCGCGGCAGTGACCGCTACTGCGTCCACCTGGGAAAGGGCGACACCCGCTTGGGAGAGCGCTTCCTCCGTCACCCCTACAATGGCTTCGCAGTGACGGCGGGAGGCGATTTCCGGCACCACGCCTCCATAAAGGCGGTGCTCTTCAATCTGGGTGGCCACCACGCTGGAAAGGACGTTCACACCGTCCTCCACTACCGCGGCGGCAGTTTCATCGCATGAGCTTTCAATGGCAAGTATTTTCATGGAAAGATCCTTTCTGGCCTTGTATCTTTCGGCTGTTGGGAATACAATGGAAGGGATAAGACCTCGAGAGCTCTGCTCTCGAGCTCTCGCCAAGGGGATTAAATCCCCTTGGAACCCGTAATTTTTGAAGGGCTTTTTAAGGGCGGAAAAAGGGGTGGTTGGGTATGTACAGACTTCCGGCTTTCTGCCACGCAGATAGTCTGATTCCCGCAGTACGCTTTTTTCGTAAAGAAAAAAGCTCCACCCTGCGTGCAGGGTAGTTCCTGTCCCGCAGAGAGTATGTGCTTCGCACAACCCGCTCGGGACTTTCTGCGTCGCAGTCTCTGCGCCGCCTGTAGGGATGAATTTTTTCTTTACGAAAAAATGGGGAGGCGGGCGATCGTCTCTGCGGGGAGTACCAGCGAGGTAGGGGGGGGCGGGCGAAAGCGCCCGTCCCCACCCCCACCCCCAAAAATACGGGAATCCAAGGGGATGCGTCCCCTTGGCAGGAGTTCGAGGGCGGCGCCCTCGAGGTCTTCCGCGTACGCAGCATATAGCGAAAGGGAGTGTCTGTGCCATGCCGATTCTGATTCCCTATCTGGCGGCAGCGGGGGCCCACCTGCTGTTCTGCCTGTTCTGGCCGGGAGGAAAGGGGCGGGCTGTCACCAAGGGGCTGCTGATGCCCTGCCTGCTTCTGTTCGCCCTCCTGGGAGCAGCCAGGAGCGGCCCCTCCTGGCTGCTCTGCGCCGCCATCCTGCTGGGATGGGCCGGGGATCTGCTCCTGCTGGTTCCGGAACGGAAGGGATTCTTTCTGGGCGGGGCGGCAGCGTTCCTGGGAGGACATATCTGCTACGCTATTCTGCTGTTCCGGCTGCTGGCCGAAGCGCCCACGCCTCTGTGGCTGCTCCTGACTGCCGCCGGGAGCTTGCTGGGAGTGGGCGGAGCCGCCTATCTGTCTCTCCGGAAGGGCTTGGGCGGGATGAAGCTGCCGATGATGGCCTATCTGATATCCATCCTGATCATGGCCCTGGGCGCGGTGCTCCTGGCGGCTCAGGCGGGGCTCCAGGGGAGGTTCCTGCCCGCTCACGGATGGATTGCCGTCGGCGGGGGCTGCTTCCTGCTTTCCGACTATCTGCTGGCCCGGGGGCTGTTCCTGCGCAAGCCCGCCCTGGGGGACTTCTGGGTGATGCTCACCTATATCTCCGCCCAGCTTCTGCTGGTTATGGGGCTGGTGTACCTGGGGGCGTAGGAGCCAGCCGGAGAAGATAGAGCAGCGCGTCCTCCGGAGGGCGGCGGTAGTAGTTTTTCCGGAGGCCCTCCTGTTCAAAGCCAAGCCTCTCATAGAGGCGGGCGGCGCTCAGATTGGAGGCCCGCACCTCCAGACGCACCAGCTCCACGCCCCGGAGCCGGCATTGAGAGAGGAACTCCTCCGCCAACCGGGAGCCGATCCCCTGGCGGCGGAAGTCCTGAGACACTGCCAGAAGCTCCAGCTCCGCCTCATCCAGCAGGGCGGAGCCGCAGAGGAATCCGGCCAGGCAGTCCCCGGACCAGGCCGTCAGGCAGACAGCCCGGGAACTGTCCAGAAGGGAGCGATAGCCCTCCTCCGACCAGGGGAGGGTGAAGCACTGCCGCCCCAGCCCAGCCACAGCCGGGAGCTGTTCCCGGCTCATGGGGAGAAGCTCCGGACCTGTCACAACAGCTCCTCCAGTTCCCCGCGGAAGAAATCCAGCAGCTGCTCCCGGCATTTCCGATAAGCGGAGAGGGAAAGCCCGTACGGATCCTCCACGCCGATCACGCGAATCCGGTCCGACAGCTCCGGCTGGAGGAGCTCCAGGCTCCGCCGATGGGCGGCGGTCATGACGTAAATCCGGGAGGCGGCGGACAGCTCAGCGGGGGAGGGCCGCCGTGAACGGTGCCCGGAGATATCAATGCCGATTTCCTCCAGGGCTTCCACAGCGTGTTCACTGGGCGCGTCCCCCTCAAAGGCGGAGAGCCCTGCGCTTTCCACAAGGACATCCTCCCGGCTCCGCTCCCGCAGAAGCTGACGGAGAATGCCCTCGCCCATAGGACTGCGGCAGGTATTACCCGTACAGATAACCATCAGGTTCATTGGCTGTTCCTTTCTTCAGGAGGCTGAAAGCCTGTGCGAAACTTGGAAGACCTTGGGGACAGCGTCCCCAAATCATGGGAGCCCCAGCGGCGCACACTTATCGGGGCTTGCGGGACAGGAAGGCCTCATAGTCGGCGGTAATGCCGGCGGTTTCGCCGAAGGCCATCTGCTGGCCGTGATCCAGCCAGAGGACCTTGTTGCACATTTTCCGGACCTGTTCCAGGGAGTGGGATACCAGAATGGTGGTGGCTCCCCCTTCAATGATGGAGCGCATTTTCTCCTCGCTCTTCCGGCGGAAGGCGCCGTCTCCCACAGAGAGCACCTCGTCCAGAATCAGGATATCCGGATTCACCAGGCTGGCGATGGAGAAAGCCAGCCTGGACTTCATGCCGGAGGAAAGCTGCTTAAAGGGCCGATCCTGGAACTCCTCCAGCTCCGCAAAATCAATGATCTGGCCGTAGACCTCGTTCATGTACGCGCGGGTGTAGCCCAGCATCGCCCCCCGGAGATAGGCGTTTTCCCGGACGGTCAAATCCCCGTCAAAGCCGGAGGCAAGCTCCAGCAGGGCGGCAATGGAGCCCTGCACGGAAGAGCTCCCCTTGGTGGGCACCATGATGCCGGTGATCACCTTCAGCAGGGTGGACTTACCCGCCCCGTTGCTGCCGATGATGCCCAGCATGTCCCCCCTCTCCAGGGAGAAGGAGACATCCTTGACCGCCCAGAACTCATTGACCTTGTACTTCCGCTTGATCCGCCGGAGGACAAACTCCTTCAGACCAATATCCTTAAAATCCCCGGTGATATACCGGACGGACACATTTTTCAGGTTGACTACCATAAGCCGCTCCTATCCCGCTCTTATACATAATAGAGGAATTTGTAGTTATATTTTTTGTAGATCAGCGCCCCGATCACCAGCACCGCCAGCGCGTAAAACGCGCAGAGCAGATGAAAGCTGGGCTGGGGAATCGTGTTCTCAATCACTATCTTGCGAAAGTAGCGGATATACACATAGACCGGGTTGGCATAGAAAACGTACCGGTAATGGAGGGCATAGCTCTCAATGTTGTAAAAAATCGCAGAGAAATACATCAGCGCCAGGGTAAAAATATCATAAAGATACTGAATATCCTTAAATATCACAAACAGCGCGGAGAGGATCAGGCCCACCCCAATATTGAATATTACCAGGCATCCAATGGGATAGAGGAGCATCAGGAATTTCCAGGTAAAGGCAAGTCCGTCCGCGGCCACGAAAATGAAAAATACCACCAGGGTCAGCAGGAAGTTGATCAGGGCGGAGACGTTCCGGGACAGGAGGAACAGATACTTTGGGACATTCACCTTGGTGAAGATGCCCGCATTGGCCACCAGGGAACCCATTCCTCCGTTGGTAGCGTCCTTGAAATAGCTGTAGACCAGGTTTCCGGCAAACATATAGACCACATAGTGGGGGGTGCTCCTGCCGAAAAAGTGGGTGAACACCAGCGCCATGACCAGCAGCATAAACAGCGGGGAAAGAAGGCTCCAGAGCATTCCCAGGACCGTCCGCTTGTATTTTTTCTTGAAATCCCGTTTGACCAGCTCCTCAAAAAGGAAGCGATGCTTTTTCATCTTCTGCACAATGCCTAAGACCATAAGGGTTATCTCTCCATTTCTTAGAGCCTGTTTCAGCTCTCTGCGTGTTCCAAGAGTAAGGGGGCCCCCCCTTGTTTATAGCAATTCTCAAAAACAGCTTCTTTGCGCAAGCCGCAGAAAGCTTTGATATATGGGTTTCTGCCGCGTATATGGATATACTGCTATTTTTGAGAATTACGATAGGGATGAAGGTCATGGGCGGAGGCGCTGCTTGACCCAGAGCCGCCTTCTGCTCTCCGGTGGGAGCAGAAGATTGATCAGCCGCTTTTTGCAGTAGACGCCGGGGAAGCCGCCTTCCATCCCTTCGAAGTGAGCCCGGGGCACCTCCAGGATCGAGACGCCCTGTCCCCGCAGCCAGGTGACATAGACGCCCAGCAGGCGCTCCGCCAGATAACCGTCCACCCGGAGCTCCTGGGGGGAATAGCCCTGGGTGTTTTTCTGCCGGTCGAACTCTGCCAAAAGGCCGAAGAGCCACCGGCAGTACCCGTCGAACAAGCCCGCCTTCATGACAAACAGGTTGCCGAAATAAATCCGGGTAGAGCGGAGGTATTCCTCCATAGCGGGCACAAAGAGGGGCTGGGTGTTCCGCAGGATCCGGCAGATCAGCTCCAGATCCGCCCGGTGATGGAAGGGAGCCCGGCTGTAATGCTCCGCCGCGGAGCAGCCCATCTCTTCCGGGAGGGGGAGCACCGCCTGATGGCGCTGGATGGCCTGTTCGGCCTGTCCGTCCAGATAGCCAAGCCGCCTCATCAGGCTGTGGGAGGGGGTCACATGAAGGGAGTAAGGACCTCGGCTTCCCCCTCTATTTTCTCCAAGATTCAGATAGCGCCGGTAGTGAAAGAAGCCGAACCAGTCGGCCTTTTGGTTTTTCCAGGCCCAGTATTGGACGGTCAGCTCGCAGTAGTAGCGGTTCAGGGCAGAAATATTTTTCCCCTGATTGTCCTGAAGCTTGCCTGGAAACTGCCTGTCAGCCAACGCAGCTCCGGCCTGTACGGGAAACAGCAGTCCGCAGGGAGGGACAAAGTAGTCCTTGTGGCAGGAAACATAGATTTTAATGTCAGCCATGACGCTCCCTCCTTCATGCCCGGTCGTGGGCGGACAGACCTCGAGGGCGCTGCCCTCGAGCACCTGCCAAGGGGATTTAATCCCCTTGGATTCCCATCTTTTTGGGGTGGGGGGTGGGGACGGGCGCTTGCGCCCGTCCCCTACCTCGCTGGTACTCCCTGCCTCGCTGATGCTCCCCGCAGGGACGATCGCCCGCCTACCCATTTTTTCGGAAAGAAAAAATTCAGCTCCATAGGCGGCGCAGAGACTGCGACGCAGAGTGTCTCGAGCGTGTTTTGCTACGCTCGCACTCTCTGCGGAGGGGGAATGCTGTGCTACGCACGGAATCCCCCAGTCAGGGCTACCGCCTGACGGCGGCATCCCTGCCATGCCCCCGACGTTCCTTCGGAACGTATGGGAGAGGGAACCGCCGTCGGACCAGCGGGACGGCGGTGGTGGAAGGATTCCCTCATGGGCACCAAGTCCCCGCCTGCACATACCGATCGGAAGCAGTATCCCAGACTGTGCAGGAACCCCGTGCGGCGCAGGAACTACTCCGCAGGCAGGAGGGAGCTTTTTTCTTTACGAAAAAAGCGTACTGCGTGAATCGGACTGTCTGCGTGGCAGAAAGCCGGAAGTCTGTACAGACCCAACCGCCCCTTTTTCCGCCCGTAAAAAAGATGGGATTCCAAAGGGACGCGTCCCTTTGGCGGGAGGCTCGCAGGGTCAAAGCCTGCGGCTTTGACCCTTGGGCAGAGCCCTCGAGGTCTTATACACGCACGTACTTTTCATAGAGCCAGTAGGCTCCCAGGATGAGGCTCAGGAAGCAGATGAGCCATAGAGGGGCGGGCAGGCTTTCCGGGCCAAGCACCAAAAGGAGCGCTGTCAGCAGAAGTCCAGCGCCCGTCTCAGCGACGGACAGGATCCGCCCCGTCCGAATGCACCGGTAAAGCCGCTTCACGACCGCCAGGGAAACAATGTATCCCATCAGGCTCCCGTTGTTCCCCAGCATGGAATCTGCCCTGGGACAGCGGGCTGTCTCACGATCAAAATCCTCGTGGAGCCGGGAAGGAAGTACCTTGAACAGATTCGGCGAGGTCTGGAAGATATCCGCCAGCAGATCCGGTGTAATAAAAGAATCCACTGTCTTAACAGCAGCGGTGATGCCGTGCTTGTTCAGCAGGCGGACCGCGTTCTCCGCCGTGGAGCCGGCGGCAAATTCCAGCACGAAAACAGCCGTCAGCTCACCGCCCTTTGCCAGATATACCAGCTCGCAGCCCTCCGGCCGGAGCTGCGCCTCATTCTCCTGGGAAGGAACAGCAATCGAATGGTTGATCATCAGCTCCCGGCTTCCAATCAGCACCCGCTTCTCGTTCACCCAGGCGGACATCCCCATCAGATCCTCATACTGGATGGAATCCACCGGCCGCAAAAGCCGCTCATCATCATTGATAATCCCCATGAACACATCCCGCAGGGCGCTGTCCGCCGCGCAGACCGCGCTTGCGGCGTCCACCAGCACATCGTCCACCCGGCGCTCCTGAAAGGTCTTGATCCCCCGCAGGCTGATGGAGCCCGGCGGGAACAGCGCCCGGCCGGTCAGCAGCACCGCGTTGGCTTCCTTGAAATCCTCGATCACATCCCAGCTGGGCACCATGCCGGAAAAACGCTTCATCGTCCCGGCAGCGTCCTGAAGAGGCAGAGACACAACCACAGCCCCCAGAAATCCGCAGGAGAGCACCATCCCCCCCGCCAGCACCGACAGGGCAAGGAACCAGTCCCGGGTCAGAAACCAGGCCAGCACCGCCAGAACCGCGCTGAGAGGAGCCGACGCGGCCAGAATCTTCTGGGCGGCGCTGTCCCCCGCGTCAGCGCTGAAGGAATGGCGCAGGAACCCCTCGAAGAAGCCCGCCGGCTGATTTTTCATCAGCAGAGGCTCCTCCTCCACCGCGCCCCGGGTCATGCTCTTGGCAATCCGGAGATCCTCCACGTAGGAGGCCGCATATTTCTCCCCGCCGCCGGTGACATAACGGAAATTGTTCAGGGCGCGGGCCGCAATCTGATAGGAGGAAACCCGGTTCCAGAACAGGGCCAGCACCGCCGCCGGGGTATACAGCCACACGCCCGGCGTCAGCAGGGCGGCCGGCTTAAAGCAGAAAATCAGATTCACTGCCAGGCAGGTCAGGACGCAGGACAGGCAGAGCACATGCCGGGTAGGCTGGCGCCGCCGGAAGGCGTCGGCAGTCTCCTGAAAGATTCCCCGTCCCGCCAGCAAAGCCAGCAGCAGCAGCACAAGCTGGATCAGGGCATAGACCAGCGGGCGCGCCGGGAATTTCCACCACAGAAGCAGTTCCGGCGGTTCGACCGTAACCGCTGAAAGAAGAAAGGCATTGATGGAAACCGCTCCCAGAGGGATCAGGGAATTGCGGATCCGCCGCAGCCGCTCCCGAAGGCGCTCCCCCAGCTCCTCTGTCTGCTCCGGGCTTTCAAACTCCTCATCGGCAAAGGGATCCTCCTCCAAATCGAAGTCGTCGGGGCGGCGTTCCTCCTGGGGCTCCGGGCGCTCCTGCTGCTCCAGGGTGAAGGAGGAAACCTTCTGATTGCGGCTGGACTTATACTCCTTGTAGTTTTTGATAGAGATATCTGTTTTGGATTTGGGCGGAACCTCCTGGCGCTCCTCCTGGAAGCTGCCGAAATGGCCGCTGATTTCCGAATGGTCGATGATGCCCCGGGGAGCCTCCCCGGAAGGGGAAGGCTTTACAGGCGAAGGCTCCTCCGGCGGGGGCTCTGGAGGGGGAGGCGGCTCTGCCGGAGGGGCGGGCTGGCCGGCGGGCTCGGGTTTCACGGAGGCGGACTGCTCCTCTGCGGGAGGAGCAGTCCGGGCTTTTTTCATCTGTGCGAACTGCCGGGTCAGACTGCGGGTCTGGGATTCAATTTCCCGGCGGAGGGCGGTTCGTTCCTGGGGGGTAGGCTCCCGGTTCTGCCGCCGCAGCTCTTCCTCCTGCCGCCCGGTAAGGATACTGCGGATCACCTCGTCAACCCGCTGCATATCGGCTTTCGGCGGCTCCGGCCTGGAATGACCGCGCTCAATCTCCTCTAAAATATCGTCAACGGACAGCTTGCGATCCGACATGGGCGGGAATCTTCCTTTCTGGGAGCTATAGTCGCCGCACACTGCGGGCTGGTCGGGTTACGGTCTAAGGCCGCGAGACGCCGTCTCGCGCTCTGCCAAGGGGACGCGTCCCCTTGGATTCCCGTCTTTTTAAGGGCGTAAAAGGGGTGGGGGTTCAAGTCTGTACAGACTTGTTACTTCCTGCCTCGCTGATACTCCCCACAGGCACGATCGCCCGCCTACCCATTTTTTCGTAAAGAAAAAATTCAGCTCCATAGGCGGCGCAGAGACTGCGACGCAGAGAGTTTCGGGCGTGTCCTGCTACGCACACACCCTGTGCGGCACAGGAAGTCCCCCACACGCAGGGTGAAGCTTTTTTCTTTACGAAAAAAGCGTATTGCGGGAATCAGACTGTCTGCGTGGCAGGAGGAAGAAAGTCTGTACAGACTTAACCCACCCCTTTTCCGCCCTTAAAAAAGCCCTTAAAAAATTACGGGTTCCAAGGGGATTTAATCCCCTTGGCAGGAGGCTCGCAGGGTCAAAGCCTGCGGCTTTGACCCTTGGGCAGAGCCCTCGAGGTCTTCCCCGGCGGCGCAGGGGAGAGGGTGCTATTTGGGAAGGCGGCGTTGGCGGAGGACCTCATACATCAGGATTCCAGCGGCTACGGACGCGTTCAGGGAATTGATCTGGCCCCGCATGGGGAGGGTTGCCAGAAAATCGCATTCCTCCCGTACCAGCCGGGAGAGCCCCTTGCCCTCAGAGCCGATCACCAGGGCGCAGGGAAGGGTGAAATCCAGGGTGTCCCAGGAGGCGCCGTCCATTTCCGCCCCGAAGATCCAGATCTGCCGCTGCTTCAGCTCTCGGATGCAGGCTACCAAGTTGGAAACCCTGGCTACCTTGACCACGCTTGCGGCCCCGGCGCTGGTTTTGTAGACAGTGGCGTTCAGGGAGGCGCTTCGCCGCTTGGGCAGGATGAGCCCGTCCGCGCCGGAGGCCTCCGCTGTCCGCAGGATCGCGCCCAGGTTGTGGGGATCCTCGATTTCGTCAGCAATGAGGAGGAAGGGCGGCGTTCCCTTCCGGCTGGATTCCTCCAGCAGATCATCCAGATCGGCGTATACGGCGCAGGCACAGACTGCGGCGGCTCCCTGATGATTGAGCCCGCCGGACATCTGATCCAGCTTCTGCCGGGCGGCGGTTTTAACCACCACTCCAGCCGCACGGGCCATGGCACGGAGCTTCCCGATGCCGGCGTCCCCCTCCGCCAGATAAAGCACGTCGATTTCCCGGCCTGCCCGCAGGGCTTCCATAACAGCGTTTCGTCCAACAATCAGATCTTCTTTTCCGGCAGGGCTGGTGTGTTCCATGGAATTCTCCTGTTTGATAGGCTCCGAAGCCGCGCGGCCCCGGATCTTTCCGATATTTGTCCGATGTGTTTCCATTATACCCTATCTTTCTGAGAATAACAAGAGGGACGGAAGGCGCGGCAGCGGCGAAAGCTCAGACAGAGCCTCCCCGGAGCGCTGCCCTCCATCAAATAGAGAATACCGCCGGACGAGAAGGCATATCTATAATTTTATAAGAGCCCGTTCGGGATCCCTGCGTGGCCGAAGGGCAAGGCCGCAAGGGCTCTGCCCTCGCGCTCCTGCCAAGGGGATTAAATCCCCTTGGAACCCGTAATTTTTCAAGGGCTTTTTAAGAGCGGAAAAGGGTGGGGTTGAGTCTGTACAGACTTCCGGCTTTCTGCCACGCAGACAGTCTCATTCCCGCACTACGCTTTTTTCGTAAACTCTAAATGAGCAAAATTAAAAACTGCACAAAAGGGTCCTAAAACGACGAATAGCGGCAGACAAAGACAGAGATGCATCAAAAAGGACAATAAAAAACAAATGGGCCAAGGGAAGGATGACAAA
>JAAVZY010000069.1 GCA_022791945.1 Oscillospiraceae bacterium
ATCCGCAGACTTCTGAATCATCAATTTTTGGGCTTGTTCATAATCCATATCAGACACAATATTGAATAAGAAATTAGCGCCTAAAGTTACAACATCAAATCCAGTACCCCAATCATCATGAATCACATCTGCCTTGTGCCACTTGATTTTTTCATTCGTAACTTTGCGCGGAATCCTTTCCAACATATACTCATCAAAATCAAGTCCGGTGACATCGTGTCCTGCTTTTGCCACAGGGACCAGAAAACGCCCACTACCACAGGCAATTTCCAAAACCTTTTTTGGCGTTGTACCCATAAGCATGAGCGCAAGTTCCACATCATCCGTATAGGTTTCATTCAAGTCGTACATGTCAGCGTTCCATTGGGCTATTATATCCTTTTCGTTATACATTTTTTCTCCGATATTTCAAATTTCTTATCGTCCTAGTGACTTCCCAGGCGCTTAATACTCGGCGCTGCCCACGGTGCGGGGGAAGGGGAGCACGTCGCGGATGTTGCCCACGCCGGTGATATACATGATCAGCCGCTCGAAGCCCAGGCCGAAGCCCGCGTGCTTCACGCCGCCGTACCGCCGGAGATCCAGATACCAGGAGTAATCCTCCTCCCGGAGGCCCAGCTCCCGGATGCGCCCGGTCAGGACCTCCATCCGCTCCTCACGCTGACTGCCGCCGGTAAGCTCGCCCACGCCGGGCACCAGCAGATCCACAGCGGCCACGGTTTTCCCGTCGTCGTTCAGGCGCATATAGAAGGCCTTGATCTCCTTGGGATAGTCGGTGACAAACACCGGCTTTTGAAACATCTTCTCGGTCAGGTAGCGCTCATGCTCTGTCTGGAGGTCGCAGCCCCAGGAGACGGGATACTGAAACTCTCCGTTGTGCGTCTCCAGGAGCTTGACGGCCTCCGTATAGGTGATCCGCACGAACTCCGAGCGGATGATGCTGTTCAGACGTTCGAGCAGGCCCTTGTCGTAGAAGTCGTTGAAGAACTTCATTTCGTCCGGGCAGGTTTCCAGCACATGGGTGAAGATGGATTTGAACATAGCCTCCTGGAGATCCATGTTGTCGGAGAGATCCGCAAAGGCGATCTCTGGCTCCATCATCCAGAATTCCGCCGCATGGCGGGTGGTATTGGAGTTCTCCGCCCGGAAGGTGGGGCCAAAGGTGTAGATCTTGCCAAAGGCAAGGGCCATGCACTCCCCCTCCAGCTGGCCGGAGACGGTCAGATAGGCAGGCTTCCCGAAGAAATCCTCCCGGAAGTCAACGGCGCCCTCTTCCGTCCTGGGCGGGTTCTGGGGATCCAGGGTGGTGACCCGGAACATTTCCCCGGCACCCTCGCAGTCGCTGGCTGTAATCAGCGGGGTATGAGCATAGACGAAGCCGTTGTCGTGGAAAAACTTATGGATGGCAAAGGCCGCCTCGCTCCGAACCCGGAATACAGCGGAGAGGGTGTTGGTCCGGGGCCGCAGATGGGCGATGGAGCGCAGATATTCCAGGGTGTGACGCTTTTTCTGAAGCGGGTAGTCCGGGGTGGAAGCGCCCTCCAGCAGGATCTCACAGGCGTGGATCTCGAAGGGCTGCTTGGCTTCCGGGGTGAGCAGGAGCCTGCCGCGGACGGTGATGGAGCTGCCTACGTTATATTTGGTAACCTCTTTAAAATTAGAGATATTGGCGTCCTCAAAAACTACCTGGAGATTCTTAAAGCAGCTGCCGTCATTCAGCTCAATAAACCCCAGGGTTTTGGAATCCCGGATGGTTTTGACCCATCCGCAGACGGTGACGTCCTTCTGCGCATAGGCAGAGGGATCCGCATACAGCTTTTTGATTTCGATGCGATCCATTTCTTGTCTCAGATCCTTTCTGTGAGAGTTGCCGCAGTCTGTCTCCGGCGTCAGAGGCTCCGGAAGCCTGGAGGGAAAGGCCACGAGAGCTCTGCTCTCGCGCTCTCGCCAAGGGGACGCGTCCCCTTGGATTCCCGTCTTTGGGGGAGTTATGGGGGGATTTTAGTTTCTGCCTCGCTGGTATTCTCTACAGGGCCGATCGCCCGCCTACCCATTTTTTCGTAAAGAAAAAATTCATCCCTGCATGCGGGACAGACGGTGCGACGCATTCGCTGCATCCAAAGCTCCCGAACAGGCTCTGAGGGAGGGACTGCCTTGCGGTCTATTATACCGCATGATTCCCCCGAACGCAAGGGCAAGACCCAAAGGGCGCAGACATCTGTTAAAAAGGATAGGAGAGCGTGGGACGGGTGAAACCCGTCCCGCGCTCTCCTATCGGAAGAAACCTCCGTGAAAACACGAGCCGCCGATCGATTGGGCCTGCAGACCCGGATTCCGCACAAGGGAGCTTTTTTCTTTACGAAAAAAGCGTACTAGGGGAATCATACTATCTGCGTGGCAGTGGTCAGGAAGTCTGTACAGACTTGACCCCACCCCTTTTTCGCCCTTAAAAAAGCCCTTCAAAATTACGGGTGCCAAGGGGATTTAATCCCTTTGGCAGGAGCTCGAGGGCAGAGCCCTCGAGGTCTTTCCCTTCACGAAGCGCTTTCCAGCTGGCCGGAGAGCTTTTCGATGGCGGCCAGCTTTACGCTGAGGCAGAATACCTCCATGGCCTCCTCCAGCTCCTTCACAGGGGGGAAGGTGGGGGCAAGCCGGATATTCTGATCGCTGGGATCGTGTCCATAGGGGAAGGTGGCTCCTACAGAGGTAAGCACTACCCCCGCGTCCCGGCAGAGCTCGCCAATCCTTCTGGCGCAGCCCTCCATGGCGTCAAAGGAGATAAAGTACCCGCCCCGGGGACGGGTGTAGGAAGCAATGCCCAGAGGCGCAATCTCCCGATCCAGCGCGGAGAGCACTGCCTCAAACTTGGGGGCCAGCAGCTCCCGGTGCCGGGCCATGTGGCGCAGAACCGCCTCCTTGTCATGGAAAAACCGGGCGTGCATCAGCTGATTGATCTTGTTCGGCCCGATGGTCTGGATGGTGCGTTTGGCCTTCAAATCCGCCATGTTTGCCGGGCTTGCGGCCATAACCGCAATCCCCGCCCCGCTGAAGCTGATTTTTGAGGTGGACGCAAACATATACACCAGATCCTCGCTTCCCAGCCGGGCGCATTCCTCAAAGAGGTTCAGCAGAGGGTCCGGCGTGTCCGTCAGATCATGGACACAGTAGGCGTTATCCCAGAAAATGCGAAAATCCGGAGCGGCAGGCTTCAGCGCGGCAAAGGCCCGCACCACACGGTCGGAATAGGTCAGCCCGGTGGGATTGGAGTACTTGGGCACGCACCAGATTCCCTTCACGCTGCTGTCCTTCTCCACGTAGCGCCGCACCAAATCCATATCCGGGCCCTCGGCGTCCATGGGGATGGGAATCATTTCAATGCCGAAGAGCTCGCAGATGGAAAAATGCCGGTCGTAGCCAGGCACCGGGCAGAGGAACCGAACCTTTTCCAGCCGGGCCCACGGCGTGCTTCCCATAATGCCCAGGGACTCCGCCAGATTGATGGCGTCAAACATCATATTCAGGCTGGAGTTGCCTCCTACCAGGATTTGATCCGGCGCTACCTCCAGCAGATCCGCAAACAGCCGCCGGGTTTCCGGCAGGCCCTCCAGCTGTCCGTAATTGCGCACGTCAGACCCGTCCAGGGTTTTCATGTCCCGATCGCTGGCAACCATGTCCAGCATGGGCATGGAGAGCTCCAGCTGATCGTAGCCCGGCTTTCCCCGGGACATGTCCAGCTTCAGCCCCCTTGCCTGACAGGCGGCATATTCCTTCCGGAGGGCGGCGTATTCCCGGCCCAGCTCCAGCTCATTCATTTCTTTGTACAGCTTCATCTATCATTCAATCCTTTCCTGGGAACGTTCTCACTCTGAGCGGCCTGTTCCAGCTCTCTGCGGGAAGACCTCGAGGGCTCTGCCCTCGAGCTCCTGCCAAAGGGGCGCGTCCCTTTGGAATCCCATTCTTTTTAAGGGCGAAAAGGGGTGGGGTCAAGTCTGCACAGACTTTCCTCTTTCTGCCATGCAGATGGTCTGATTCACGCAGTACGCTTTTTTCGTAAAGAAAAAAGCTCCCCCCTGCGTGTAGGGTACTTTCTGTGCCGCACAAAATTTGCGGGCAGCACAACACGCTCGAGCCTTTCTGCGTCGCCTGGGGCGATCGTCCTTGCGGGGAGTGCCTGCGAGGCAGGAACCGAAATTCCACACCCCTATAACCCCCAAAAGATGGGAATCCAAGGGGACGCGTCCCCTTGGCGAGAGCGCGAGAGCAGAGCTCTCGCGGCCGCGGCTGTTACAGCTTTTATTGTATACCATTCTATGCCTGTTTGCAAGTTTGATTTACAGTTCCTGCAAAAATCGTCGTAGTAGTGAATATCTCTCCGTTTTCCCAGGCCATTTTTGGGCGTTTGAATAGACGCAAATTCAGGAAAGGATTCCCATTCGCCAATTTTGCCCGGGACAGGCTCCCGATGGCCGGATTTCTGTCATCATTCCCCCTGTGCTTTCCAGATTCGCACATAATTTTCATATACCCGCGCAAAATTTTTGCGCGGGTATATGAAAATTATGATAGTTGCGCGGCGGCCTTCTTCCAGAAGTACTTCATCAAAGGCGTTATGATCGGTTCCCTGAAGGGATAACGGAGGCCCTTACCCTGGGGCCGCTTGCGTCCCGGGAGAAGGTATAGTTTAATTTGGAGGTAAACCCAAGATGCAAAAGCCCAGAAAAATCCTTGCGGCAGTCCTTGCCGCAGTCATGCTGGCGGGCGGCGAAGCTGTCCACAGAATCTGCATCATGTAATGGGAATCCAAGGGGAATCCCTTCTCGATGCGCCGCC
The DNA here is from genome assembly GCA_022791945.1 of Oscillospiraceae bacterium. Classification (GTDB taxonomy): domain Bacteria; phylum Bacillota; class Clostridia; order Oscillospirales; family Ruminococcaceae; genus Paludihabitans. The sequence continues at coordinate 4,831 of JAAVZY010000069.1, forward strand.
AGCGGCTCTGCTCTCGCGGCCTTTCCCCGATTCAAACAAACCCCAGGAGGCAAGCCGTTTGGCCTGCCTCCTGGGGTTTGTTTGAATCGGGATTAGTACTTTCCGCCGTCGTAGTCCATGGAAAAGCTTGAGGAATCATAGGAAGGCTCCGACGCGGCAGTATAAGCGGAACGTGCCGGGGCCCCGCTGCTGTTCTTCAGACGGAAGCGGGCGACCAGCTCCTTCAGGAGCTGCGCCTGGCTGGAAAGCTCTTCGCTGGTTGCGGCGCTCTCCTCCGCAGTGGCGGAGTTGGTCTGTACAACGCTGGAAATCTGATCAATGCCTACCGCTACCTGGCTGATGGAATCAGACTGCTCGGTAGAAGCGTCAGAAATGTGATTGATGGTGGCGGTGATCTGGGCGGCGCCCTCTACCACAGTGGTCAGAGACTTGGCGGTGGAATCCGCAAGATGGGTGCCGCGCTCCACAGAAGCCAAGGAGTTCTGAATCAGGCTTGCGGTATCCTTAGCAGCTTCCGCACTCTTGATCGCCAGACTGCGAACCTCTTCGGCCACGACTGCGAAGCCCTTACCAGCAACGCCAACGCGGGCAGCCTCCACGGCTGCGTTCAGAGACAGAATGTTGGTCTGGAAAGAAATATTCTCAATGGTATCGGAAATCTGCCGGATTTGCTCGGAGCTTTCGCTGATCTCATGCATGGCAGTGATGAGCTCCTGCATCTGCTGATAGCTGGCATTGATCTCCTCGCCGACCACATTAGCCTGATTGCTGACCTCATTGGCAGCGCCAGCGTTCTCCTTGACCTTTTCAGAAATCTCGGAAATGGTAGCGGAGAGCTCCTGCACAGAGCTGGCCTGCTCGGTTGCGCCCTGGGACAGCGCCTGTGCGCCTGCAGAAACCTGATCAGAACCGCTGGCAACCTGATCGGACGCCTGATTGATCTGGGCAAGGGTATCGGAAAGGCTGGTGTTGATCCGGCGGATGGAGGCCAGCAGAGCGGCGAAATCGCCTATGTACCGATGCTCAGCCCGGGTTTTGATATCAAAGCGGCCGTCGGCCATCTCGCTGAGAAGATAATCCTCATCAGAAATGATCTCCTTCAGGGTCTGGGTGAGCATTCGGATCTTGTCGGAAAGAACGCCCAGCTCATCCTGGGAGACATAATTGACCTTTACATCCAGCTTGCCGGCAGCCATATCGGAAGCCGCCTGCTCGATTTCCTTGATGGGAGCAGTCAGGCTCTTGGTCACGCTCAAAGCCATGATCAGGGTAACCACCAGGGCGACTACAGCAATCAGAACCAGCACCGCCAGCAGAAACCCCTGAAGCTGGGTGGAGCTTTGGCTGTTCTCCTCGGCCAGACTCTCTGCGGACGCCTGAATGTCCTCCATAATTTTCTCAACCTCTTGCATCAGAGGCGCGTAATCATTAAAGAAGATCTCAATGGCTTCGTCATTGTGCCCCTGGGCGGACAGCTCCAGCACCTGAGCGCGGATGGCAGGCGTGCGGGACATGATGCTTTCCATCTGGGTCAAGAGAGATTTGTCGCCGTTATAGTGGGTCTTGAGGAAGGCAAGGCCCTCGGGCAGGCTGTTGAGCTGCGTATTTGCTTCGTTTACATAGGACTGGGCCAGCTGGGGATCGGTCACCAGCATACTGGCGGCCATTGCTTTCAGGCCGGTCTGCGTGGAATGGGCCATCTCGGCGGACATAATGGAAACCGGGTAGTCATTCTCGTAAAATTCGGAAAAGTTCCTTCCCGTGCTGCGCAGGCCGGTGACAGCAGAGATCACCGTGATCAGGAACATAGCGATGATGACGCCAAAGGTAATGAGCAGCTTGACGCCGATTTTGAGATTTTTCATAAAAACCTGCCTCCTGAATGAGATATTGAATTCCCGCAGGCCGTTCCGGGATAGGATCGCCGCCTGAAAAAAGAGCGCCGATATCCCGCGGGAACGTATCCGCTGGAAAAGCAAGTTAAGAACCTTTCTCTATATTATAGGGGGTTTCTTCCCGAAAAGCAAGGTATTTTGAGAAAAAGATTTTTACGGTAAGTTTTTTAGCAGAAAGAACGCGGGCAGCCGGAGCCGGATTGATCTTCACAGCGAAAGAATGGTATAATATATAAAAATACAAACGGGATAAGGGGGAGCGGTTATGGCAGTCGCGGGGCTGACATCGGTGACATTTCGGGAGCTTTCCGCAGCGGAGGTGCTCTGTCTGGCGAAGGAGGCCGGGCTGGCCGGGCTGGAGTGGGGCGGGGATATCCACCTGCCGCCGGAGCGTCCGGAGCTGGCGGAGGAGCTTGCCCGCCGGACTGCGCAGGCCGGACTGCGCAGTCTGTCCTATGGGTCTTATCACCGGCTCTGCCAGGGAATGGATTTCCAGCCGGTGCTGAAGGCCGCCGCCCGGCTGGGGGCGCCGAACATCCGCATTTGGGCAGGGGATCGCAGTCCTGCCCAGGCGGACGCCGCCTACCGGGCGCAGGCGGCCCGGGAGCTGGAGGCGCTCTGCCGCCAGGCCGCCGGGGAAGGGATCCGGATCAGCCTGGAGTATCACCGGCAGACCCTGACGGAGACGCTGGAAAGCGCACTGGAGCTGCTGAAGCAGGCTGGGGCCGAAAATCTGCGGAGCTACTGGCAGCCGAATCCGGATCTCAGCCATGAGGCAAACTGCCGGGAGCTGGAGGGGATTCGCCCCTGGCTGTCGGGGGTTCATGTGTTCCAGTGGGAGCCGGGGAACATCCGGCATCCCCTGGAGGAGGGCCGGCCCCAGTGGAGCGAATACGTCTCCCTGGCGGGCCGGGACTGCCCTTACCTGCTGGAGTTTGTGAAGGATGACTCCCCGGAGCAGCTTCTCCGGGATGCCAGCGTCCTCCTGGAACTGCTGGCATAGTCCGGCATTGCGCCTTGCTCGGGGATCTCGGGGTGAAGACCTCGAGAGCTCTGCTCTCGAGCACTCGCCAAGGGGAAGGGATTCCCCTTGGATTCCCGTCTTTTTGGGGTTATGAGGGTGTGGGATTCCGGTTTCTGCCTCGCTGATACTCCCCACAAGGACGATCGCCCGCCTACCCATTTTTTCGTAAAGAAAAAATTCAGCTCCATAGGCGGCGCAGAGACTACGACGCAGAAAGTCCCGAGCGTGCTCTGTTACGCTCAAACACTCTGCGGGATGAAACGCTGTGCTACGCACGGAATCCCCCGGTCAGGGCTACCGCCTAACGGCGGCATCCCTGCCAGCCCCCTTGTTAAAGGGAGAGGGGACCGCCGCTGCGCCGAAGGAGCGGCGGCGGTGGAAGGATTCCCTCATGGGCACAAAGCCCCCCACCCGCACATACCGATTGGAAGCACTATCCCAGTCTGTGCAGAAACCCTGTGCGGCGCAGGAAGTAGCCCGCACGCAGGGCGGAGCTTTTTTCTTTACGAAAAAAGCGTACTGCGTGAATCAGTCTTTCTGCGTGGCAGGGAGAGGGAAATCTGTACAGACCTGACCCCACACCTTTTCCGCCCCTAAAAAAGTCCTTGAAAAATTACGGGTTCCAAGGGGATTTAGATCCCCGATGCGCCGCCAGCGGCGCATCTCAGAATTCGGCGAAGCCGAATTCCTAGGTGCGTCGTGAAACGACGCACCGCAGAGCCGCGAGACAGTGTCTCGCGGCCTCGCCCCTTCCCGCTGCGTTCACCCATCCAAACGGGGGCGGGTAAAGAAGATGTTGAGCACCGGGGCGAACAGGCAGAAGCCGCCGGGGATCAGCAGCTGGCTCAGGGTCAGCGGTACGGTGGAGAATACGGCCTGGAGGGGCGGGAAGTAGATGACCGCCAGCAGCAGGGCCAGCGAGAAGCCCGCCGCGGCCAGAAGCTTTTTGTTGTTGAAATAGGGGATGTGGAGGATGTTCTGCTCCTCGCTTTTGCACTCGAACACATGGATCAGCTGCGCCAGAATCAGGGCGAAGAGAGCCCCTGTGCGCGCGGCGTCCGGATTTCCCGTGAGGGAATACAGGGCTGTGAAGCTGGCCAGGGTGGCCAGGCCGATAAACGCCCCCCGAAAGAGAATCTTGAAGGCCAGACCGTCGGAGAACACACTCTCCCCAGGGCGGCGGGGCGGCCGGGACATGGCCCGGGGATCCGGCGGCTCCATTCCCAGGGCGATAGCCGGAAGCCCGTCGGTCACCAGATTCACCAGCAGCAGCTGGATGGGAAACAGGATCACCGGCATCCCGAACAGCATCCCCAGAAACATGGTCAGCACCTCTCCGGTGTTGCAGGCCAGCAGATACCGGATGAATTTCCGTATGTTGGCGTAGATGCTCCGGCCCTCGTCCACCGCGTTTACCAGGGTCGCAAAGTTGTCGTCCAGCAGGATCAGCTCGCTGGCCTCCTTGGTCACGTCCGTGCCGGTTTTGCCCATGGCAACCCCAATGTCCGCCTCCTTGACCGCCGGGGCGTCGTTGACCCCGTCTCCGGTCATGGCCACTACATTCCCCCGCCGTTTCAGCGCCTGCACAATCCGAAGCTTGTGGCTGGGACTGACTCTGGCAAAGACAGAGACTTGATGCACGACGCCGGACAGCTCCTCCTGGCTCATCTGATCCAGCTCCCCGCCGGTGAGCACCTGATCCCCCTCGTGCCAGATGCCTACCTGCCGGGCAATGGCTGCGGCGGTGTTCCTGTGATCCCCTGTAATCATGACCGGGCGGATTCCCGCCTGCCGGCACCGGGTCACCGCCCGGCGCACCTCCGGCCTGGGGGGATCGATCATCCCGATCAGCCCCAGGAACACCAGCCCCTCTTCCCGCTCTCCCGGGGAGAGGGGGGTGATCCGCCGGTAAGCCGCCCCGATGACCCGGAGCGCGCCGTCCGCCATGGCGCCGCTCTCCTCCAGGAACCGCCGCTTGGTTCCAGGCAGGAGCTTCCGGACCGTGTCCCCGTCCTGATACTCGGTGCAGCGCTCCAGCAGCAGGTCAAAGGCCCCTTTTACAAAGAGCCACCGCTCCCGGCGGCTGTCCTCGCAGATGACCGACATCCGTTTCCTGGTGCTGTCAAAGGGCTGCTCGCTGATCCGCTTCCAGCCATGGGCCTCCAGATAGGCGGGGGTGATCCCCAGCCCGGCGGACAGGTTCAACAGGGCTTCCTCGGTGGAACCCTCCCCATTGCTGCACAGGGTGACGCACTGAAGCAGCAGGGCTGCCGCAGGCTCATCCCCCCGGAGCTGCCCGGCGGGAACCCGGCCGGAGGGCAGGCAGACCTCCGTGGCGGTCATGCGGTTTTGGGTGATGGTGCCGGTTTTGTCAGAGCAGATCACCGTGGCGCAGCCCAGGGCTTCCACGGCGTAGAGCCTGCGCACCAGGGCGTTGCGCTTCACCATCCGGGAGACGGAGAGCGCCAGGCAGATGGTCACCACAGCCGCCAGTCCCTCGGGGACCGCCGCCACCGCCAGGGACACGCCCACGATGAGCATTTCCAGCAGCTCCTCCCCCCGGAGGATGCCGGTGACGCTTACAATGGCGCAGACCGCCAGACAGGCGGCGGCAATGTATTTGGAGAGCTGGGAAAGGCGTTTTTGCAGAGGAGTCTGCTCCGGCTGGATGGTCTGGAGCATGGAGGCGATGCTGCCCATTTCGGTTTTCATGCCGGTGCTGGTCACCCGGAACCGGCCCCGGCCCCGGACAGCCGTGCAGCCCATGAAGACCATTCCCTCCCGGCTCCGGCCGGCCAGCTTTTTTACAGGGAGGGATTCCCCGGTGAGCATGGATTCATCGCACTCCAGGGCGGCGGCCTCCAGCAGGGCGCCGTCCGCCGGGATGCGGTCCCCGGCCTCCAGCAGAACCAGATCCCCCGGCACCAGCTCGCTGGCGGGGATGCGGAGGGTCTGCCCGTCCCGCACTGCCCGGGCCGTGGGGGAGGCCATTCTGCTCAGGGCCTCCAGCGTGCGTTCCGTGCGGTATTCCTGGATGAAGCCCAGGACGCCGTTCATCAGAACGATCACGGCAATGGCCGCAGCCTCCACGTATTCCCCCATAAACAGGGAAATCACCGTGCAGGCAAGAAGAATCAGGGTCATGATGTCTTTATACTGGGCCAGGAAGAGCGCGGGAGCGCTGGCTCGCTTCCTGGCCTGGAGCTGGTTGGGGCCTTCCTTGGCGAGCCTGCGGGCGGCCTCCTGAGTGCTCAGCCCCGCCCCGGACTCCTCTGCCCAGCGGAGCTCCGCCTCCGGCTCCGGACGTGCGGCTTCCCGGGAAGGCGTGTCCAGGCTCTGTTCCAGCAGATCAAACAGCTTCACTTCGATCATCCTTTCCTATTGGTGCGTCCCTGATCAGTTTATTCAGCTCTCCCGGAAGGCATGTCTCAAAGTTGCGCTAAGGCCGCGAGACAGCGTCTCGCGGCTCTGCGGTGCGTCGTTTCACGACGCACCGGGAATCCAAGGGGAATCCCGTCTTTTGGGGGTGGGGGTGGGCGCTTGCGCCCGTCCCCCTGCCTCGCTGGTACTCCCTGCCTCGCTGGTACTTCCCGCAGGGTCGATCGCCCGCCTGCCCATTTTTTCATAAAGAAAAAATTCATCCCCATAGGCGGCGCAGAGACTGCGACGCAGAAAGTCCCGGGCGTGTTCTGTTACGCTCGGGACTTTCTATAGGATGAAACGCTGCGCTACGCTCGGAGGATTTATCCCTAGTTTGTGCGAGATCGCAAGCGGGATTCTGTTACGCTCATACTCTCTGCAAGAAGGGGCTTGGGTAGGACGCACGGAATCCTCCAGTCAGGGCTACCGCCTGGCGGCGGCATCCCTGCCATGCCCCTGACGTTCCTTCGGAACGTCTCACAAGGGGGCCGAGCCAACTTTCTATGCTGATAGACGCTCTGTGCGTAGTTAAGAGACACACATCCACTTAAATTCGCAGAAAGTGTCTTTGCAACGTAGAAAGTCGGCTTGCCTCCCTTGTCAAAGGGAGGGGAACCGCCGCTGCTCCGAAGGAGCGGCGGTGGTGGAAGGATTCCCTCAGGAGCACAGAGTCCCCCCATCCGCACATACCGATCGGAAGCACTATCCCAGACTGTGCAGGAATCCCGTGCGCCGCAAGAAGTCCCCCGCCCGCAGGAGGGAGCTTTTTTCTTTACGAAAAAAGCGTACTGCGGGAATCAGACTCTCTGCGTGGCAGAAAGCCGGAAGTCTGTACAGACCCAACCTCAACCTTTTCCGCCCTTAAAAGCCCTTAAAAATAATGGGAATCCAAGGGGAATCCCTCCCCGATGCGCCGCCAGCGGCGCATCTCAGAATTCGGCGAAGCCGAATTCCTAGGTGCGTCGTGAAACGACGCACCGCAGAGCGCGAGAGCAGAGCTCTCG
>JAAVZY010000070.1 GCA_022791945.1 Oscillospiraceae bacterium
CCAGTCAGGGCTACCGCCTGACGGCGGCATCCCTGCCATGCCCCCGACGTTCCTTCGGAACGTCTCACAAGGGGGCCGAGCCAACTTTCTACGCTGATAGACGCTTTGTGCGAATTTAAGAGGATGAGCGGCTCTTAACTTCGCAGAAAGCATCTGTAGGAGTGCAGAGTTGGCTTGCCTCCCTTGTCATACGTTCCGAAGGAACGTATGGGAGAGGGGACCGCCGCTGCTCCGAAGGAGCGGCGGTGGTGGCAGGATTCCCTCGGAGGCACAGAATACCCCACCTGCACATACCGATCGGAAGTACTATCCCAGTCCGCACAGAAACCCCTGTGCGGCGCAGGAAGTACCCCGCACGGCAGGGGGGAGCTTTTTAAAAGCGTACTGCGTGAATCAGACTGACTGCGTGGCAGAAAGCCGGAAGTCTGTACAGACGCAACCCCCAACCCTTGCCGCCCCTAAAAAAGCCCTTAAAAAATAATGGGAATCCAAGGGGAATCCCTTCCCCTTGGCAGGAGCGCGAGGGCAGAGCCCTCGTGGCCTTGCCCTTCCCGACTACGCAGAGACTTCGAGCGAGCCTGGCTATTGGAGCTTCTGGAGGATAAAGTTGGCCTGTACCAAGTCCGGGGTGGCGCCCAGGGCGGCCGCGCCCGGCCCCAGCTTATAGGCGTACATCATCTGGCCGTAATCCTTCAGCAGGGAATAGCCCTTCTCCGCCGCCTCCCGCTGATAGTCGGCGTTGTCCACCGCCCGAATGGCAAGCACATCCTGTCCCCGGCCCGCCTCCGGGGTGAACTCGTAGAGCACCAGCTCCCGATCGGTGGATATATACTCCATGGAAACCCGGTCTACCCAGCTTTTTGGCAGAATGAAGAGATAGTTCAGCGTCCCCGCCGCATAGGAAGTGCTGGAGAGGGAGAGCTCCCCCCTTCCGGCGTGCTCCCGGTAGACATACCAGAGAGTCAGGTATTCCTGCTGATGCATCTCGGAATCCTCATAGCCAGGAGCCAGCACCCGCACCGGAATCTCCACCACCCCATCCCCGTTGAGATCCATGGGCTGGACGCCGCCCGCCCGCAGGGTTTGCTCCACCAGGTTTTCCCCCTCCGGGCCCTGATACATCAGATTTTCCAGGCGGTTTCCCCGGCAGGCCAGCACCTCGGTTACATAATAGTTTGCGCCCCGAAGCCCGTCCAGATAGAGGGCGGGACGTCCATCGGCCAGCTTTCCGCCCACCAGATTCCGATAAGCGGTGACGGTGGGATCCAAGAGGACCGAGCTCAGGAGCAGGGCGCTGCCGTGGCTGGTGATCCGCCGGAGCTCCGCTGTGACCAGCCTGTTATTGGGAAGGCTTTCGTCCTGCTGGCTGGTGATGAGCAGAAGCTCCGGGTTCCTGTCGCCATTGAGATCCAGCACCTCAAAATTGGCGCATTTGGCGCTGTACTTTTCCTTGAGCATCCCTTCCTCAAAGCAGTAGATCACCACGGCCTTTTCCGCTGTGGTGGCCAGATTGAAGCCGGCCACCATGTAAACCTGCTGCTGAATGCTGACAAAGCTGACCTTCTCCACCTCGCTGGCTCCGGCCACGGTGGCCACATCGGAGACGGAGATCCATTCCCCGTTCTGCTGCTGATCCAGCACGTTGATCCGGATGGGGATGGTGGCCGTGGCGCTGTTGGCCACTTCGTAGAACACCACTGTCTCCGCAGTGGACTCCCCGTCCAGATTGTTCTTTACAAAGGCGGAGGTATAGCTCCCCTTCCGGGGATAAACCAGCTTGATGCCGCCCTTGGCGGAAGCGCCCAGGCTCGCTTCCAGAGCCGTATAGATCCGGCTCTGCTCGTCGGAGAGCTTGGGAGGCTTGAGGAGAGCGTCAATGCCCGTCTGATCGTAGGCGCACCCGCCCAGGGCGATGACTGCCGCCACCGCCGCCAGAAGGAGCCGCAGCCCCATTCTCACAAGCATTCCCCCCTCTCCGGTTTCCGTGCCGGCGGCCGGTTCCCGCCCCCCTCATGGAAACCGCGCCGCCCCCTGGGATGGGGACGGCGGGTAGGGACGGCTACTGGGCCTCGCTGTTCATGCCATGGCACTTCTTGTACTTTTTGCCGCTGCCGCAGGGGCAGGGATCGTTGGGGCCGATATGCTCCTTCCGGACCGGCTGGCGGCGGACAGTTCCGTCCGACTCCCCATGAACCGCCGCGGAGGGCTTGGCAACCTGCTCCCGCTTGACCGGCTCCTGCGCCTTCAGGCGGAAGGTCATCAGCATCCGGACGGTGTCCTCCCGGATGGAGGCGATCATCTCGTCGAACATATCGAAGCCTTCCTCCCGGTAGGAGAGCACCGGATCCTTCTGCCCGTAGGCCCGCAGGCCGATGCCCTTCCGGAGCTGATCCATGGCGTCAATGTGATCGATCCACTTCACGTCCACGTTTTTCAGCAGGATGACCCGCTCCAGCTCCCGCATGAGCTCGCTGCTGAAGGCCTTCTCCCGGGCGGCATAAATATCCTGGGCCTTCTTCACCAGCTCGTCGGCAATGTCCTTCCGATCCTTCTTGGCCGCTTCCTCCGGGGAATAGGCCAAATCCGCCGGCGTGGTCACCCACCCCAGATAGTGATCCCGCAGGCCCTCCAGATTCCAGGCGGCGTGATCGTCCGTCTCCGTCAGGTACATATCCACATCCGACCGGACGGTTTCCTCAATCATATCCTGAATGACATCCTGGAGATTGTCGTCGTTGAGCACCTTCAGCCGCTGGCTGTAGATAATGCCCCGCTGGGTGTTCATCACGTCGTCGTATTTCAGCACGTTTTTGCGGATGTCAAAGTTCCGGCCCTCCACCTTTCGCTGGGCGGATTCAATGGAGCTGGTGAGCATTTTCGTCTCGATGGGCTGGCTCTCGTCCACGTTGAGCCGATCCATCAGGAGCTGGAGCCGCTCGCCCCCGAACAGGCGCATCAGATCATCCTCCAGGGAGAGGAAGAAGCGGCTTTCGCCCGGATCGCCCTGACGGCCCGCGCGGCCCCGAAGCTGATTGTCGATCCGGCGGGACTCGTGGCGCTCGGTGCCAATGATGAAGAGCCCGCCCGCGGCCCGGACCTCCTCCGCCTCCGGGCGGATCTGCTCCCGGAATTTGTCCTCCAGCTCCCGGTACTCCTGACGCAGGGCCAGGATCTCCGGATCGTCTGTCTCGCTCAGGCTGGTGGCCTGGTTGATCTGCTCCTCCTCATAGCCCTTTTTCCGCATCTGGGCGACTGCCAGGAAGTTGGCGTTGCCGCCCAGCATGATGTCGGTGCCCCGGCCCGCCATGTTGGTGGCAATGGTGACCGCGCCCTTCTTGCCCGCCTGGGCCACGATCTCCGCTTCCTTCTCATGCTGCTTGGCGTTGAGGACCGCGTGCTTGATTCCCCGGCGCTTCAGCATGGCGCTGAGGACCTCGGATTTGTCAATGGAAACCGTGCCCACCAGAACAGGCTGGCCCTTCTCGTGGCATTCCGCCACCTGATCCACCACGGCCTCATACTTGGCCTTGACGGTCTTATACACCACGTCGTCGTGATCCGCGCGGATCATGGGCTTGTTGGTGGGGACCTCGATGATGTCCAGCTTGTAGATCTCGCTGAACTCCGCCTCCTCGGTCATGGCTGTGCCGGTCATGCCGGAGAGCTTGTTATAAAGCCGGAAGAAGTTCTGGAAGGTGATGGTCGCCAGGGTCTTGGACTCCCGGGCCACCTGGACGCCCTCCTTAGCCTCAATGGCCTGGTGGAGGCCCTCGCTGTACCGGCGGCCGATCATCAGACGGCCGGTAAACTCATCCACAATGATGATTTCCCCGTCCTTGATCACGTAGTCCACGTCCCGCTTCATGATGCCGTGGGCCCGGATGGCCTGATTGATGTGATGGAGGAGGGTCATGTTCTCCGGCTCCATCAGGTTTTCCACGTTGAAGTAGTCCTCTGCCTTCCGCACGCCCTTGGGGGTAAGGGTGACGGTTTTGGCCTTTTCGTCCACAATATAATCCGCGTCCAGATCGTCGTGGAGCTCCTTGGTATCCTCCTCCACTACCTTATAGGGGGTAAGGTGGCGGGCGAATTTATCCGCGAAGGTATAGAGATCGGTGGACTTGTCCCCGGGGCCGGAAATGATCAGCGGGGTGCGGGCCTCGTCGATGAGGATGGAGTCCACCTCGTCCACGATGGCGTAGTGGAATTCCCGCATGACCATATCCCGCTTGTAGGTGACCATATTATCCCGGAGGTAGTCGAACCCCATTTCGTTGTTGGTGCCGTAGGTCACGTCGGCGGCGTAGGCCTTTCGCTTGGCGTCCCCGGACATATCGTGGATGATGAGGCCCACGGTCATCCCCAGATACTTGAACACCTTGCCGATTTCCTCGGACTGGTATTTGGCCAGGTACTCGTTGACGGTGACAATGTGGACGCCCTTGCCCTCCAGGGCGTTGAGATAGGCGGCGATGGGAGCGGTGTAGGTCTTGCCCTCGCCGGTTTTCATCTCGGCGATCCGGCCCTGATGGAGGACGATGGCGCCGATGATCTGCACGGGGAAGGGCTTTTTGCCCAGGGTGCGCCAGGAGGCCTCCCGATAGACCGCAAAGGCGTCCGGCAGCAGATCGTCCAGCGTCTCCCCGGCGGCAAGCCGTTCCCGCAGGAGGGAGGTCTGCTCCTGGAGCTCACGGGCGTCCATGGCCTGATATTTCGGCTCCAGATCCAGCACCTTCTGCTTGATCGGCTCCAGCCGGGCAAGCTCCTTCTTGCTGTAGGATCCGAATATCCTTTCCAAAAATGACATTTTATGAATCCATTCCTTTCTCAGCGCCCCCGCCCTTTGCCGGCGGCAGCGCAGTCCGGCGCCCTGTCCTTCCGGGCACGTATTCCTATCATTATATTATACCGTCTTTCCTTCGTTCTTTCAAGTACCCGTGAAAAAAAGGACAGCCGGAACCCGTCCGGCTGTCCTTTTTCAGGATGGATCCTGTTGCTTTTCCCTCATGTCCCTTTTCTTCCTGGCAGCCGCCCCTCTACCATTCCCTGGAGGGGCGCGAATCCATGGTCAGGCAGAGCTCTCCGCCCTCCAGGATCTGCCGATGGGTCAGGAAGGGGCGCTCCAGCTTCTTCCCGTTCAGTACCGCGCTCTGAATATACCGCAGGCCCTTTCCGGCCCCAGCACTGGTCACCGTAAAGACCTTCCCGTTGTCAAGCTGAAGCGAGGCCCGGTCAAAGAGGGGGGTGCCGATGGCGTATTCCGGCTTGCCCGGGCAGACCGGATAGAAGCCCAGCGCCGAGAATACAAGCCAGCTGGACATGGCCCCGCCGTCCTCGTCTCCGCAGATGCCGGTGGGGGAGTTGGTGAACCAGATATCCATCAGATCCCGCAGCTTCTTCTGGGCCTTCCAGGGCGCGCCGAAGTAGTCGTACAGGTAGGGGATGTGGAAGGAGGGCTCGTTCCCCATGGCAAACTGTCCCATCAGCCCGGTTGCGTCCGGGAACTGGCCCAGGTACACATACTTGCTTTCCGGCCAGCGGAAGCCCTCCCGGAACAGCTGATCCAGCCGCTCCACAGCGGCTTCCGGACCGCCCATCAGCTCCGCCAGGCCCTCCGGATCGTGGAACACGGACCAGGTATAGGTCCAGGTGTTGTTTTCCGTGGCGTATTCCCGGCCGCCCATGCCGCCGCTCCATTTGGGATTGAATTCCTCCACCCAGCTCCCGTCAGCGGATCTGGGGGCCATGAAGCCCAGCTCCGGGTGGTAGAGGGTTTTATAGTTCTGACCCCGCTGCTCGAAGAGAGCGGCGTCCTCCTCCTTCCCCAGGGAGCGGGCCAGCTGGGCGGCGCACCAATCGTCATAGGCGTGCTCCAGGGTAACGGCGATGGACTGGCGGCGCTCAAAGGGATGGGCCGCCGGGCAGGTTTCCTCCTCGCCCTTCTGCAGGGCGGGGAAAAAGCCCTTCTCGTAGTAGCAGCGATCCGGCTCCTGGGCCTCTGTTCCGCACTGCCAGGGGAACATGGTCTGCTCTGTGGCGTTTTTGCGGATGCCCTCGTAGGCGGTGGCATAGTCCGCTTCCGCGCCCTTGGCGAGGGCGTCCGCGAACAGGGAGGCCGCATGGAAGCCGATCATAACCGGCAGATCTCCCCCGAAGCCGGGGAAGGAGGGCATCAGCCCGCTCTGGCGGTACATGAGGTTGTAGCTTTCCAGGATCTCCTTATGCCGGGCGGGATCCAGCAGCAGCTGGAGGGGATGCATACAGCGGAAGGTGTCCCACAGGCCGTCCCCGGTGTAGAAGGAGCCCTCGTGAACCTGACCGTCGTAGGCGCTGAAATAGCGGCCGTGCTCGGTGTAATCGGTCATCCGCTGAAAAGCGCGGTAGAGGGCGGTATAGAAAACGATCTGGCGCTCCTCGCTGTTGCCCTGGATCTGCACCTTGCCCAGCTGCCGGTTCCAGATCGTCTTGGCCTCCTCGGCCAGGGCGTCGAAGTCGCGGCCGTCTGTTTCCAGCCGGAGGCTTTTTTCCGCCTGATCAAAGGAGATGTAGGACACCGCTCCGGCGCAGGTAACCGTGTCCGGCACCTCCAGAATCCATTCGGATTCCCCCTGGGAGCGGAGGCTGACGGGGCAGTCCAGCCTGACCAGGACATACTGCTGGATCTGCTTCTCCTGCCGGGTCAGGGTCAGCTGAAGCCGGATCAGCCCGTCCTTCAGCTCCGCGCTTCCGCAGGGGAAGGAAAGGCGCAGGGTATTCGCGCCTGTAAACCGGTGAAGATAAACATGCTGGGTGACTGTGGATTCTGCCACCAGACCGTCCTCCTCCAGCTCCATCCAGAGGCAGTAGCACCGGAAATCCTCCCGGCTGTGATCCAGGGTGTTTTCAAAGCGCCCGTCCAGCCCGGGCATGACGGAGGCATCCCCCAGGGAATAGCCCCGGATGTGATCGTTGCAGAAATAGTCCCCGCATTCGTCCACCAGGGGAGTGCTCCGGGCCATGCCGTAGGGGAGCATGACCTCCGGAACGGTGGATTTGAGCATATAGGAAATGGAGCCGATATAAGGATTGACGAGCTCTGCTGGTTGTCTCATTCTGTTTTCCTTCCTTTCCGGAAATAGCTGGTCTTGTTCTTCTTCCACTATAACGGAGAAATTCCAGGATTTCAATGCCCAAATAGAAATTTTTATTGAATTCCCTGAGGGAAGGCCGCGAGAGCTCTGCTCTCGCGCTCTCGCCAAGGGGAAGGGATTCCCCTTGGATTCCCGTCTTTTGGGGGAGGGGGTGGGGACGGGCGCTTGCGCCCGCCCCCTACCTCACTGGCACTCCCTGCAGGGACGATCGCCCGCCTACCCATTTTTTCGTAAAGAAAAAATTCAGCTCTGCGTGCGGGGCAGGGACTGCGACGCAGAAAGTCTCAAGTGGGCTCTGCTACGCTTGGTACTCCCTGCGGCACAGGGAGTATCCTGCACGCACAAGGGAGCTTTTTTCTTTACGAAAAAAGCGTACTGCGGGAATCAGACTATCTCTGTGGCAGTGGCTCGGAAGTCTGTACAGACTTGACCCCACCCCTTTTCCGCCCTTAAAAATTACAGGTTCCAAGGGGATTTAATCCCCTTGGCGGAGCTCGAGGCAGAGCCTCGAGGTCTTCCCCCCTCCCACCCCGCATAAAAATAGGAGCAGGGAGGGAGGAATATGACGCTGAATGAGATGAGAGCAGGGCAGAGCGGGATTATACAGGAGGTGGGAGCGGACGGGGCGATTCGGCAGAGGCTGCTGGAGCTGGGCGTGCTGCCGGGGACGCGGGTCGAGCTCCGGATGTGCGCGCCTCTGGGGGATCCCCTGATCGTCTCCCTGCGGGGTTATGAGCTGTCCATCCGGCGGAAGGACGCCCGCCGGATCACCGTCCGAAGGGAACGCTCCCATGAAAAATAACGCGCCCCGCCGGCTGGCGCTGCTGGGAAATCCCAACGTGGGGAAAAGCACCCTGTTCAACGCCCTCACCGGCTCCAGCCAATACGTGGGCAACTGGCCCGGCGTTACGGTGGCCAGGAAATCCGGCCGCACCTCCACCGGCAGCGAGCTGGTGGATCTCCCCGGGGTGTACTCCCTCCGCCCCTGCTCCCCGGAGGAGGCGGTCACCCGGCGTTTTCTCCTGGAGGAGCTGCCCGACGGCATCATTCAGGTGGCAGACGGCTCCAACCTGGAGCGCAGCCTCTATCTGACCCTCCAGCTGATGTCCCTGGGACTGCCTCTGGTGCTGGCAGTCAATCTGACGGACGTGCTGAAAAAGCAAGGGATCCGTCTGGACTGCGCCCGGCTTCAGGAGGAGCTCGGCCTGCCGGTGATCCCCATATCCGCCCGGAACGGGGAGAATCTGGACGTTCTCCTGAACGCCGCGGAGCAGGCCGGACCCTGTCCGCCGCCCCCTTGGGAGCCGGATACCGCCAGAACCCTCCGGAGGCTGGAAGCCCTCCTGGAGGAGCACTGTCCTTTTCCCACCTTCCAGGCGGAACGCCTGCTGGAGGGGGATGCGGCACAGCAGCTGCCCCCGGAAGTGCGCTGCCGGGCGGAGGAGCTGATCCGAGCCTGGGAGGGTAAGGGGGATCGGGCAGTGAAGGCGGCGGAGGGCCGCTACCGCTGGAGCGAGGCCGCTGTCCGCCGGTGCCTCTCCGGGCAGCAGAGGCGGGAACGCCCCTCCAGGCTGGATCGGCTTCTTCTGGGCCGGTGGAGCGCTTTTCCCTGCCTGGGGCTGGCGCTGCTGCTGCTCTGCTGGGTCACCTTCGGCCCGCCGGGGCAGACCCTGTCTCAATGGCTGGGGGCGCTGCTGAGCTGGCTTGCCGCTCCCCTGGAGCGGCTCCTTCCGGAGGGGTGGTGGAAGGGACTGCTCCTGGAGGGCTTTCTGGGAGGGCTGGAGGGGGTGCTGGCCTTCCTTCCGCAGATTTCCCTGCTGTTCCTCTGCTTGACCCTCCTGGAGGACAGCGGATATATGGCCCGTGCGGCCCTGCTGATGGATCGGCCCCTGGGGCTGCTGGGGCTGCCGGGAAAGGCCTTCATTCCCATGCTGATGGGGCTCGGCTGCACGGTTCCCGCAGTGATGGCCGCCCGCACCCTGGAGCGGGAGCAGGATCGTCGGGTCGTGGCGCTCACGGTCCCGCTGATTCCGTGCAGCGCTCGGCTTCCCGTCTGCGCCCTGGTGGCGGGGGCGTATTTCCCGGCGCGGGCGGGCGTGGTGATTCCGGCCCTCTGCCTGCTGGGCGTTTCCGCCGCGCTGCTGTCCGGCGCT
Source organism: Oscillospiraceae bacterium (assembly GCA_022791945.1). Taxonomy (GTDB): domain Bacteria; phylum Bacillota; class Clostridia; order Oscillospirales; family Ruminococcaceae; genus Paludihabitans. The sequence goes on from JAAVZY010000070.1 coordinate 9,284, forward strand.
CTGCTCCGGCGAACCCTCTTCCGGGGACAGGAGGCCCCCTTTGTGCTGGAGCTTCCCGCCTACCGCCTGCCGGGGGCAGGCGCGGTGCTCCGGCATGTGTGGGAAAAGTGCCGGGGCTTTCTGGTGAAAGCGGGAACGGTGATTGTGGCCATGAACGGAGCAATCTGGCTGTGCCGAAGCCTGACCCCGGCCCTCCGTCCGGCAGCGGACCCCGGCGGGAGCATCCTGGCCCGGATCGGCGGGCAGCTGGCGCTCCTGCTGGAGCCTCTTGGCTTCGGGGATCCCACGGCGGCGGCAGCGCTGCTTTCCGGGCTGGCGGCAAAGGAGGCCGTGGCAGGCACGCTGACAATCCTGACCGGCGGCGTCCTGCCCTTCACGCCGGCCGCCGCTCTGTCCTTCCTGGTCTTTGCCCTGCTGTACACGCCCTGCGTGTCCACTCTGGCAGTGCTCCGCCGGGAAATGGGGCTTCGCTGGGCTCTGGGCTCAGCGGTTTTGTCCACCGCAGCGGCCTGGGGCTCCGCCTGGGCCGCTTACCGGCTGGCGCTGGGCGTCCCCATTGCCCCGCGTTGGCTCCTTCCGGCCGCAGCGCTCCTCTTGGCCGCGCTTCTCCTCAAGCCCTCCCGCTGCCGCCACTGTTCCGGATGTTCTGCCTGCCAAGGCAGGGCAGGGGAGTGAGAACAGCGGGAAGGAAGGCCGCGAGACGCTGTCTCGCGCTCTGCCAAGGGGAAGGGATTCCCCTTGGATTCCCGTCTTTTGGGGTTATGGGGGCAGGATTTCGGTTCCTGCCTCGCTGGGTATTCCCCGCAGAGCCGATCGCCCGCCTACCCATTTTTTCGTAAAGAAAAAATTCATCCCCATAGGCGACACAGAAACTACGACGCAGAAAGTCCCGAGCGTGTTCTGTTACGCTCGGGACTTTCTATGTAGGGTGAAACACTGTGCTACGCTCGGAGGGTTTATCCCAAGTCTGTAGGAAATCGCAAGCGGGCTTCTGCTACGCTCATGCTTTCTGCAAGGAGTGGCTTGGGTGACACGCACGGAATCCCCCAGTCAGGGCTACCGCCTGACGGCGGCATCCCTGCCATGCCCCAGACGTTCCTTGGGAACGTCTAACAAGGGGGCCGAGCCAACATTCTGCGTTGCTAGACGCTCTGGGCGTAGTTAAGAGCCGCTCATTCTCTTAACTTCGCAGAAAGCGTCCATAGACGCAGGAAATTGGCCTGCCTCCCTTGTTAAAGGGAAGGGGACCGCTGTCGAACCGGAGGGACGACGGTGGTGGAAGGATTCCGATCGTGGCACAAAATCCCTCCCCGCAGAGCCTGTGAGCGTAGTAGTTTACGCCCATGCTTTCTGCGGCGCAGGAAGTATCCCGCACGCAGGAGGGAGCTTTTTTCTTTACGTAAAAAGCGTACTGCGGGAATCAGACTGCCTGCGTGGCAGGAAGCCGGAAGTCTGTACAGACTTAACTCCCACCCCTTTTCCTCCCTTGAAAAGCCATTAAAAATAACGGGAATCCAAGGGGAATCCCTTCCCCATCCCACCCGCAGACAGAAAGCCCTCGGGGATGCCTCCCCGAGGGCTTTCTGTCTATGACCCACGACCGTCCTTTAAACGGTCTGAGGGAATTCCAGGTGTTCATATTCCAGCTCGGCAGTCTCTTCTTCCTCCTGGGAGATGACCTCCACGTTCCGGTAGCAGTTCATGCCGGTGCCCGCGGGAATCAGCTTGCCGATGATGACGTTCTCCTTCAGGCCCATCAGCGGATCGGCCTTGCCCTTGATCGCAGCCTCTGTCAGCACACGGGTCGTCTCCTGGAAGGAAGCCGCCGACAGGAAGCTGTCCGTCGCAAGGGACGCCTTGGTGATGCCCAGCAGCACTGCCGCATACTCGCAGTTCTTCAGATCCGTCTCCCCGGCGTCAATCCGGGCCTGAATCTGCCGCCGGACCTCCTCCACCTCGCTCCGGTCACAGAGGGAACCAGGCAGCAGGGTGCTGTCCCCGGACTCCACAACCCGCACCTTCCGCATCATCTGCCGGACAATGACCTCAATGTGCTTGTCGTTGATGTCAACGCCCTGCATCCGGTATACCTTCTGCACCTCGGTGTTCAGATAATTCTGAACCTCCTGCTCGCCGCTGACCGCCAGCACGTCGTGGGGATTGATAGCGCCTTCTGTCAGCGCCTGCCCCTTGCGGATGGTATCCCCCTCGTGTACCTTAATCCGATACCCGTAGGGAATGGGGTAGGTTTTTTCATCGTCCTCGCCGGTGACAATCACGTGCCGGGTGCGCTTGACCTCCTCCATCCGAACCCGGCCGGCAATCTCGCTGATAATGGCCGCGTTCTTGGGCTTGCGGCCCTCAAACAGCTCCTCAACACGGGGCAGACCCTGGGTGATGTCCTCGGCGGAGGCAATGCCGCCGGTGTGGAAGGTACGCATGGTCAGCTGGGTGCCGGGCTCGCCGATGGACTGGGCAGCGATAACGCCCACTGCCTCGCCGATGGAAACCGGCTGGCCGTTGGCCAGGTTGGCTCCGTAGCACTTGGTGCAGACCCCCTGCTTGGATTCGCAGGTGAGGATGGAACGAATCTTGATGGAGGTCACCCCGGCCCCAATCAGCCGCTGGGCGTCCTCCTCGGTCATCATCCGATCCTTGGAAACCAGCACCTCGCCGGTAGCCGGATCCACGTAATCCTCCAGCAGATACCGGCCTACCAGACGATCCTTAAAGGGCTCGATGATCTCCTTGCCCTCGGCGATCTCGCAGACCTCCAGGCCGTTGTGGGTGCCGCAGTCGTCCTGGCGGATGATCACGTCCTGGGATACGTCCACCAGACGCCGGGTCAGATAGCCGGAGTCGGCGGTCCGCAGGGCGGTGTCGGCCAGGCCCTTCCGGGCGCCCCGGGAGGAAATGAAGTATTCCAGAATGTTCAGGCCCTCCCGGTAGTTGGCCCGGATGGGAACCTCGATGGTAACGCCGGCGGTATTGGCAATCAGGCCCCGCATGCCCGCCAGCTGGCGCAGGTTGTTGATGGAGCCCCGGGCGCCGGAGTCCGCCATCATATAGATGGGGTTAAACTCGTCCAGATTGCTCTGCAGGGCCTCGGTGACCTGGTCGGTGACCTGGTTCCAGGTATCCAGCACCAGCTTCAGCCGCTCCTCGTTGGTGATCAGGCCCATGTTGTACTCTTCGTTGATCTCAGCGTTCCGCTCCTCCGCCTCCTCAACCAGCTGCTTCTTCTGGGGGGGGATGGTGGCGTCGCAGACCGCGGTGGTGATGCCGGATTTGGTGGAGTACTTGAAGCCCAGAGCCTTGATCCGATCCAGCATCTCCGAGGTTTTGGGAGTGCCGTGAACCCGGATGCACCGGTCGATGATCTGCCCCAGCTGCTTCTTTTTCACGATGAAATCCACCTCAAGGGCAAACTCGTTTTCAGAGTTGGTTCGATCCACAAAGCCCAGATCCTGGGGAATGTTCTGGTTGAAGATCACCCGGCCGATGGTGGTTTCGATGATCCTGCTGGCGGACTTCCCGCCGATCTGCTTGGTCATCCGGATCCGGATCCTGGCGTGGAGGGTGATCACCTGCTCCTGATAAGCCATCAGGGCCTCGTTCACATCCCGGAACACCTTGCCCTCTCCCGGCTCCCCATCCTTGACAATGGTCAGGTAGTAGGAGCCCAGGATCATATCCTGGGTGGGAACGGTCACGGGCCGCCCGTCGGAGGGCTTAAGGATATTGTTGGCGGCCAGCATCAGGAACCGGGCCTCCGCCTGGGCCTCTGCGGACAGGGGCACGTGGACGGCCATCTGATCCCCGTCGAAGTCAGCGTTGTAGGCGGTGCAGGCCAGGGGATGGAGCTTCAGGGCCCGGCCCTCCACCAGGATGGGTTCAAAGGCCTGGATGCCCAGACGGTGCAGGGTGGGGGCGCGGTTCAGCAGCACCGGATGGTCCTTGATGACGATTTCCAGGGCGTCCCAGACCTCGTCCCGGGCCCGCTCCACCATCTTCCGGGCGCTCTTGATGTTGTTGGAAACCCCGGTTTCCACCAGCCGCTTCATGACGAAGGGCTTGAACAGCTCCAGGGCCATCTCCTTGGGCAGGCCGCACTGGTACATTTTCAGCTCGGGGCCTACCACAATGACCGAACGGCCGGAGTAGTCCACCCGCTTGCCCAGCAGGTTCTGCCGGAAGCGGCCCTGCTTGCCCTTGAGCATATCCGACAGGGACTTGAGGGGCCGGTTGTTGGGGCCGGTGACCGGACGTCCCCGGCGGCCGTTGTCGATGAGGGCGTCCACCGCCTCCTGGAGCATCCGCTTTTCGTTCCGGACGATGATGTCCGGGGCGTTCAGCTCCAGGAGCCGTTTCAGCCGGTTGTTCCGGTTGATCACCCGGCGGTAGAGATCGTTCAGGTCCGAGGTGGCGAACCTTCCGCCGTCCAGCTGCACCATAGGCCGGATATCCGGCGGGATCACCGGGACCACGTCCATGATCATCCACTCGGGCCGGTTGCCGGAGGCCCGGAAGGCCTCCACCACCTCCAGCCGCTTCAGCAGCCGGATTCGCTTCTGGCCGGTGGCGTTCTCCAGGGCGGTTTTCAGCTCCACGGAGAGCTTATCCAGATCGATCTCCTTCAGCAGGGTCTGGATGGCCTCCGCCCCCATGCCCGCCTTGAAGTCCTCCTCATACTTTTCCCGCATGTCCAGATATTCCGTCTCGGTGAGGAGCTGGCCCTTCTCCAGGATGGTATCGCCGGGATCAATGACGATATACTTGGCGAAGTAGATGACCTCCTCCAACCGCCGGGGGGAAATATCCAGCAGCAGGCCCATCCGGGAGGGGATTCCCTTGAAATACCAGATATGGGACACCGGAGCGGCCAGCTCAATATGGCCCATCCGCTCCCGGCGCACCTTGCTCCTGGTGACCTCAACGCCGCACTTGTCGCAGATCTTCCCCTTAAACCGGAGCCGCTTGTATTTGCCGCAGTGGCACTCCCAGTCCTTCTGCGGCCCGAAGATCCGTTCGCAGAAAAGACCGTCCCGCTCCGGCTTCAGGGTGCGGTAGTTAATAGTCTCCGGCTTCTTTACCTCGCCGTAGGACCACTCCCTGATCTGGTCCGGAGAGGCCAGGCCGATTTTAATCGATTCGAATACGTTAAACTCCATACTCAGACCCCTTTTTCTCTATGGTCAAGGCGCCTCCCTTGCAGGGGGCGGCGGTTAAAACAGATCGTCGTCTCCCAGATTCATCCCGTCCTCAGAATCCATGCTGAAGTCCTCGTAGTCCTCCTCGGCCTCGGGCTCATCCACGGTATAACCGTCCATCTCCCCGTCCTCCACATACTCGCTTTCATCAATCAGGGGATGGAGGCCGATATCGTCGTCGTCAAAGGTCTGCTTCAGGTCGATCTCCTGGTTGTCTTTATCCAGCACCCGCACATCCAGGGCCAGGGACTGGAGCTCCTTGATCAGAACCTTGAAGGACTCAGGAATGCCCGACTTGGGCACGTTCTGGCCCTTGACAATGGACTCATAGGTCTTGACGCGGCCCTCCACGTCGTCGGACTTCACGGTCAGAATCTCCTGGAGGGTGTAGGCCGCGCCGTAGGCCTCCAGGGCCCAAACCTCCATCTCGCCGAACCGCTGGCCGCCGAACTGGGCCTTGCCGCCCAGAGGCTGCTGGGTGACCAGGGAGTAGGGGCCGGTGGAGCGGGCGTGGATCTTGTCGTCCACCAGGTGGTGAAGCTTGAGGAAGTACATATAGCCAACGGTCACCCGGTTGTCAAAGGGCTCGCCGGTGCGCCCGTCATAGAGCACGGTCTTGCCGTCGGGATCCAGCCCGGCCTCCTCCAGGCAGGCCTGGATGTCCGCCTCGTGGGCTCCGTCAAAGACAGGGGTCATCATCTTCCAGCCCAGAGCGGCGGCCGCCCGGCCCAGATGCACCTCCAGCACCTGCCCGATGTTCATACGGGAGGGCACGCCCAGAGGGTTCAGGCAGATGTCCAGGGGCGTGCCGTCCGGCAGGAAAGGCATATCCTCCTGGGGCAGGATCCGGGAAACCACGCCCTTGTTCCCGTGGCGGCCGGCCATCTTGTCGCCCACGCTGATCTTCCGCTTCTGGGCAATATAGCACCGAACCACCATATTCACCCCGGGGGAGAGCTCGTCGCAGTTCTCCCGGGTAAAGACCTTTACGTCCACAATGATGCCCGACTCGCCGTGGGGCACCTTCAGGGAGGTGTCCCGCACCTCCCGGGCCTTCTCGCCGAAGATGGCCCGGAGCAGCCGTTCCTCCGCGGTGAGCTCCGTTTCGCCCTTGGGGGTGACCTTGCCCACCAGGATATCGCCGCTGCGTACCTCCGCGCCGATGCGGATCACGCCGTTCTCGTCCAGATCCTTCAGGGCGTCCTCGCCCACGTTGGGGATGTCCCGGGTGATCTCCTCGGGCCCCAGCTTGGTGTCCCGGGCCTCGGTTTCGTATTCCTCAATGTGGATGGAGGTATACACGTCGTCCCGCACCAGCTTCTCGTTGATGAGCACGGCGTCCTCGTAGTTGTAGCCCTCCCAGGTGGTGAAACCGATGAGGGCGTTCTTGCCCAGGGAGATCTCCCCGTCTGCGGTGGCGGGGCCGTCGGCCAGCACCTCGCCCTTATGGACGATCTGGCCCTTGCTCACAATGGGCCGCTGGTTGACGCAGGTGCCCTGGTTGGAGCGCTTGAACTTGATCAGATCATAGGTGTGGAGGGCGCCGGCCTCGTCCTTGACCACAACCGCGTCGGCGGAAACCCGCTCCACCACGCCGTCCTCCTTGGAGACTACCACCACGCCGGAATCCACGGCAGCCTTATACTCCATGCCGGTGCCCACGTAGGGCGCCTGGGGCATCAGCAGGGGCACCGCCTGGCGCTGCATGTTGGCGCCCATCAGGGCCCGGTTGGCGTCGTCGTTCTCCAGGAAGGGGATCATGGCCGTCGCCACGGAAACCACCATCTTGGGGGAAACGTCCATGTAGTCAACGCTCTCCCGCTCTGTCTCCAGAATCTGATCCCGCCACCGGGCGTTGACCCGCTTCCGGGCGAACCGGCCCTCCTCGGTAATGGGCTCGTTGGCCTGGGCCACCACGTACTCATCCTCCACGTCGGCGGTCATATACTCCACCTCGTTGGTGATGATGCCGGTGGCCTTATCCACCCGCCGGTAGGGGGCCTCGATGAAGCCGTACTGGTTGAGCCGGGCGTAGGTGGCCAGATAGGAGATCAGGCCGATGTTGGGGCCTTCGGGGGTTTCAATGGGGCACATCCGCCCATAATGGCTGTAGTGAACGTCCCGCACCTCGAAGCCCGCCCGCTCGCGGGAGAGGCCGCCGGGGCCCAGGGCGGAAAGACGCCGCTTGTGGGTCAGCTCCGCCAGGGGGTTGGCCTGATCCATGAACTGGGACAGGGGGGAGGAGCCGAAGAACTCCTTGATGGAGGCCACCACAGGCCGGATATTGATCAGGGCCTGGGGGGTGATCACATCCATATCCTGGGCCTGGAGGGTCATCCGCTCCCGGATCACCCGCTCCATCCGGGAAAAGCCGATCCGGAACTGGTTCTGGAGCAGCTCGCCCACGGTGCGGATCCGGCGGTTGCCCAGGTGGTCGATATCGTCCACCGTGCCGATGCCGTAGACCAGGTTGTTCATGTAGTTGATGGAGGCGAAGATATCGTCCTTGATGATGTGCTTGGGGATCAGCTCGGTGATCCGGGCCTTCACCATCCGGGAGATCTCCTGGAGATCCGAGGCCTTGTCAAGGATGTCCATGAGGATTTTGTAGCGGACCTTCTCGTAGACCCCGCAGGCCTCCCGATCGATGCCCTCCACAAAGTCCTCGATGTCCACCATGCCGTTGGAGATGATCTTCACCACCCGCTCGCCTTCGTTTACAAAGACGTAGGCGGTGTCCATGCCCGCGCTCTGGATCCGGTGGGCAAGCTCCCGGTTGACCTTCTGGTTGGCCTCGGCAATGACCTCGCCGGTGCGGGGATCCACCACCGGCTCCGCCAGCACCTGGCCCACCAGCCGGGAGGAGATCTGGAGCTTTTTATTGTATTTGTAGCGGCCCACCTTGGAGAGATCGTACCGCCGCTCGTCAAAGAGCAGGGGGACCACATGCTTCACCGCGGATTCAATGGTGGGGGGCTCGCCGGGACGGAGCTTCCGGTAGACCTCCAGCAGGGCGTCGTCGCCGTTTTTGGCCGCGTCCTTGTTGGTGATGGTGGCGGTGATCCGCTCGTCCTCACCCAGGATCTCAAAAATCTCCTGATCGCTGCCGATGGCGGAGGTCAGGCCCAGGGTGTAGTCCTCGCTGATGTCCTCGGTGCGCACGTCGTCCCGGACCCGAAGGAGGGCCCGCATCAGGGTGGTGATGGGGATCTTGCGGTTTTTATCAATCCGCACGTAGAAAAAGTCGTTGGAGTCCGTCTCATATTCCAGCCAGGCGCCCCGGTTGGGGTTGATGGTGGAGGCGTAGAGCTTCTTGCCGGTTTTATCGTAGCTGTCGTTGAAGTAGACGCCGGGGGAGCGCACCAGCTGAGAGACGATAACCCGTTCCGCGCCGTTGATCACAAAGGTGCCGCTGTCGGTCATCAGGGGGAAATCCCCCATAAAGATCTCCTGCTCCTTCACCTCTCCGGACTCCTTGTTCAGGAGCCGGGCGGTCACCCGCAGGGGCGCGGCGTAGGTCACGTCCCGCTCCTTGCATTCGGCCACGGAATATTTCGGCGTATCGTCCAGCCTGTAATCCACAAAATCCAGCACCAGGTTGCCGGTATAATCGGTAATGGCGGAAACGTCGGCAAAGACCTCCTTCAGCCCCTGCCGGAGGAAGTCCTCATAGGACTGCTTCTGCACCTCAATGAGATTGGGCATCTCCAGAACCTCATTGATTTTTGCAAAGCTCATCCGCGTGTTCTTACCCATTTGGACAGGCTTGACATTTACCATAGGCTTATCACTCCATTCCGATATTTGAGGAAGCGCGTTTAAACGGCGGACATACAGCCGGAGAAGGGCAATCGGTCAATTTGTAGAATTTTCGAAAGATTCCAACAGGATATTCTACAAACCGGTATTGCATTTTTCGCCGGGCTGTGGTATACTACTAGAAAAGCAGGTATAAGAACTCTATTATGATGCAGTGTATCATTATATCATGATCAGAGGGGCTTGTCAATCCTTTGCAGATAAAATTTCCAGAACGCAGCGATCTATCATGTAAAATGGACAGTCCGTATCCGTCCATTTGCATGATAGATTTTACTATGCGCCAATTCCGCGCAAAACCACTTGCATATCCCGGGAGATTGTGCTAATATGGAAAGGCACTGATCTGCACACCGCTCTTGGCGGCGTATTCCGCGGGTCCCGCCCGCGCGGGGAGTAGTGTATCGCAATCAGAAACATGAAACGGGCAGTCCTCTGGGCCAAAGGCCGCAAGAATGCCTGCATAACAGGGAGGATATTTGAAAGATGGACGCATTGAAGCAGATTGCCGGCAGCAGCATGAAGGAGAACAAGCCCCAGTTTACCATTGGCGATACCGTCAAGGTACACTGCCGGATTAAGGAAGGCGACAAGGAGCGGATTCAGCTCTTCGAGGGCACTGTCATCGCCCAGAAGCACGGCGGCATTCAGGAAACCTTTACCGTCCGCCGGATTGCTCACGGCTGCGGCATTGAGCGTGTGTTCCCCGTCCATTCCCCCAACGTGGAGAAGGTCGAGGTTGTCCGCAGCGGTCATGTTCGCCGGGCGAAGCTGTACTACCTGCGTGATCGGGTGGGCAAGGCCGCCAAGGTTAAGACCAAGATCAACGGCTGAGCCGCGTCTGAAACCTTTGCATTTCACCACCGGCCTGGCCGGGACGGAAAGGGACGGTTACTCGTCCCTTTTTTGTTTTATATATCATAATATATGTATGCATATGTACACAGAGGAAACGGGAAAGGAGTGCGTCCAAGCATGGAGGCCGAAGGGCGCGTTCGGGTTGAACGGGAGCTTCTCAGCTGGCTGGAAACCATTCTGGCGGCGATTGCGCTGGTGGCGCTGGTGGTCACCTTTGCGGGGCGGCTGATGATGGTGGACGGAAGCTCGATGAACCCCACCCTGCTGGATGGGGAGCGGCTGATTACCACCCCTCTCCATGGGAAGCTGAAGCGGGGGGACATTGTGGTAATCCGCCGGCAGGATGGACATCCTATTATCAAGCGGATCATCGGCGTCCCCGGCGATGAGGTTCACATTGATTTTGACCGGCATCTGGTTTATGTCAATGGGGAGCTTTTGGAGGAGCCTTATATCAAGGAGCCGACGGAGAGCAGCTTTGACGTGGAGTTTCCGGTCACTGTTCCGGAGGGCTGCTATTTTGTCATGGGGGACAACCGGAATAAATCGGATGATTCCCGTCATTCCACCATCGGCATGATCGATCGGCGGAATATATTCGGCAAGGCGGTCCTCAGAATATGGCCGCTGGACAGCTTCGGAGGGCTGGACGGCCCGTCGCCCGGAGGAGAGGAGGAGCCTCATGGAAGAGCAGGAGATACGGATTGACATCCCGGCAATCCACTGGTTTCCGGGACACATGGCCAAAACCCGCCGGATGATCGTGGACAGCCTGAAGCTGGTGGATCTGGTGCTGGAGCTGGCGGACGCCCGGATCCCCCGGTCCAGCCGGAATCCGGAGCTGGATGGTTGGATCAATGGGAAGCCCCGGATCCTGATGCTGAACAAGAGCGATCAGGCGGATCCGGAGATGACCCAGCGCTGGCTGGCGTATTTCCGCAGTGAGGGGATTCCCGCTCTGGCCTGCGACTGTCGGAGCGGAGCGGGGGTAAACCGGTTTCAGCCTCTGGTGCGCCAGACCCTGGCGGATCAGCTTGCCCGCCGGAAGGAGAAGGGGATGGAAGGCCGGATTCGGATCATGGTGGTTGGCGTGCCAAACGTGGGGAAGTCCTCGTTTATCAATCGGATGGCTGGCGGGCGGCGGGCGAAGGCAGAGGATCGTCCCGGCGTTACCCGCGGAAAGCAGTGGGTGCGGCTGGAAAAGGACATGGAGCTGCTGGATATGCCCGGCGTGCTGTGGCCGAAGTTTGAGGATCCCCTGGTGGGGGAGAAGCTGGCGTTCACCGGCGCGGTGAAGGATGACGTGGTGGATCAGGAACTGCTGGCGGCGCGGCTTTTAGCCTGCCTGTTCCAGGAATATCCGGAGCGCTTGGCAGAGCGGTACGGCCTGACGGAGCCGGGCAGCGGCTTTTTCCTTCTGGAGCAGCTAGGCCGCCGCCGCGGGATGCTGGTTTCCGGCGGCGAAGTCAACACCGAGCGGGCAGCGGCCGCCCTTTTGGACGAGTACCGCGCCGGCCGGCTGGGGCGTCTGACCCTGGAACGGCCTGAGTGAGGGGGGGAAGGGCAAGGCCGCGAGAGCTCTGCTCTCGCGCTCTCGCCAAGGGGAAGGGATTCCCCTTGGATTCCCCTCTTCGGGGGTTATGGGGGTGTGGGATTTCGTTCCTGCCTCGCTGATACTTCCTTCGTGGTCGATCGCCCGCCTACCCATTTTTTCGTAAAGAAAAAATTCAGCTCTGCGTGCGACGCAGAGACTACGACGCAGAGAGTCCCGAGCGTGTTCTGTTACGCTCGGGGCTCTCTGCAAGGAGCAACGCTGTGCCACGCTCGGAATCCCCTGCGGCGCAGGGAGTATCCGCGCGCAGGAGGAAGCTTTTTTCTTTACGAAAAAAGCGTTCTGCGGGAATCAGACCATCTGCGTGACAGGGAGAGGGAAGTCTGTACAGACTTGACCCCCAACCCCCTCCGCCCTTAAAAAAGCCCTTGAAATAATGAGAATCCAAGGGGAACCCCTTGGCAGAGCGCGAGACAGGGTCTCGCGGCCTTCCCCGCTGTAAATACAACTCCAAGCTGCACAGCGGTTTGCGGCCCCATGCACGGCGGAGGTGCATGGGGCCGTGTGTTTGACAGAGCAATCAGAGGTTGAATGTGGCAGGGAATGGTGCTATAATTTTAGGAACGGCAAATGCGGGGAAGCGCGCGGGGGACGGAGCCCTTGCGGTCGTTCCCCTTTGGGCACACCCAGGAAGGGAGACGCGGGAAATGGAGAGAATGTTCAGCAGGCGGGATCTTTGGCGACTGATCCTGCCGCTGGTCATTGAACAGCTGCTGGCAGTGACCATTGGCATGGCGGACACGGTGATGGTTGCCAGCGTAGGGGAGGCCGCTGTGTCCGGCATCTCCCTGGTAGACTCGGTGAACATCCTGCTGATCAACATTTTTTCAGCTCTGGCAACCGGCGGCGCCATTATCGCCGCCCAGTACATAGGCCGGGAGGACAGGGAAAACGCCTGCGCCGCCGCCAAGCAGCTTTTGCTGGCGTCCACGGCGGTTTCCCTGGTGATTATGGCAGGCTGTATGTTTTTTCAGAGGCCTCTGCTCACCCTGATTTTCGGGCAGATTGAGCCTCTGGTCATGGACAACGCCAACACCTACTTTTTCCTGTCAGCGCTGTCCTATCCCTTCCTGGCGGTGTACAATTCCGGCGCGGCCCTCTTCCGTTCCATGAACAACTCCAAAATTTCCATGGTAACCTCCGTGGGAATGAACCTGATCAATATTGCGGGCAACGCCCTGACCATCTACGGCTTTCATATGGGCGTAACCGGGGCCGGCCTCTCCTCCCTGATTTCCCGGGCGGCGGGAGCGGCGGCCATGCTGGTGCTGCTGCAGAATCCCCACAACCTGATCCACATTGAGCATATCTGGAAGCCGGAGCTGCGCCCCAGGATGATCCGGAATATCCTGCAAATCGGCATCCCCAACGGCCTGGAAAACGGCATGTTCCAGATCGGCAAAATCCTGGTGCAGAGCCTGATTGCTTCCTTTGGGACAGCCGCCATTGCCGCAAACGCGGTGGCCAGCAGCGTGGCCAGCCTGGCCCAGATTCCCGGCGGCGCAATCGGCCTGGGCATGATTACGGTGGTCGGCCAGTGCGTGGGCGCCAGGGACTACCGCCAGGCCAGGAGCTATACCCTGAAGCTCACCGGCGTATCTTATGCATCCCTGATCGCAATGAACCTGATCAGCCTTGTGCTCCTCGACCCCTTGATTGGGATGTACAACCTCTCCCCGGAGGGAATGGAGCTGGCGCGGCTGATCCTCCTGTGGCAGATTGGCGTGTCCTCGGCGCTGTGGCCTGCGTCGTTCACTCTGCCCAACGGCCTGCGTGCGGCCAACGATGTCAAGTTTACCATGCTGGTGTCCATCTTCTCTATGTGGGTGTTCCGTATCGGCTTCAGCTATCTCCTGGCCCAGTGGCTGCAGATGGGCCTCCTGGGCGTCTGGCTTGCCATGTATGTGGACTGGGCAGTCCGCATCGTATTCTTCCTCTTCCGCTTCTTCCGCGGAAGGTGGATGAATAAGCAGATTATCTGAGAGCCTGTTCAAGATCTCCGGGTGCGGCGAATGGAAGGGTAAGGCCGCGAGACGCTGTCTCGCGCTCTGCGGTGCGTCGTGAAACGACGCACCTAGGAATTCGGCTTCGCCGAATTCTGAGATGCGCCGATGGCGGCGCATCGTGGACGCGTCCCCTTGGATTCCCGTCTTTGTTAAGGGCAGAGGGGGTGGGGGGTTCCAGTCTGTACAGACTGGAACCCCCTGCCTTGAGCCATTCCCCGAAAAGCGGACAGAAAAATAGGAGAAAACCTGGAATGATTGGTGTGGTATATGATGCCGGTGGTTAGGCAACGGAGTGGCAAAGTTCCGCCTCAAAACGAGAGGGAGGAATCCAACCCAGAGCGGAAGTGAGGGCGGCGGGTATTGTAGAAAGGCTCCAAGACATGACCTGTCAGGAAAAGAACGGTTCCGCTTCTTCCTCTCCGATGAAGGCTACCGGAACGCAAAATGCAGCGAGCAGGAGGAGGAAATCAAGATAAAGAGCCATGCCGCCATTGTTGCCGGAAAGCTCTATCCTGATAAGAAGCCCCGACAGTAGGAACGATAAAAAAGCCTGTTCCAGAATCAAAGCGCGCCGGGTGCGCTCACATTTTAGGGAAGTGGTGCATTGCGCCCTGTCGGGAGCGTCCTGCGGACAGCAGATGATTTCCGTAGATCTTCAATCTGCTCCAATCATCACAGGGGAAGCTACACTTCCCCTGCGCTGGCTATGCCAGCTACCCCTTTGTGGACTTGCTGCCCGAAAATCTTTCAGAAAGCCTGTTCCATTTAGCAAGTTAAAGCTGCATAATAGTGCCAGCGATAAATCGAAATTTGAATACCACGATTTTATGAGCGTCTATTGCTCACCGTGGGTTTTCAATAAAATCCTCCAAAAGCCTTGAAAACAAAGGATTTTTCA
>JAAVZY010000071.1 GCA_022791945.1 Oscillospiraceae bacterium
CTCTTTTGGTTTATGGTCTTGTGGTGACTCGTCATCCCACATCTTACCACTTCCGCTGAGGTTTGCCTTCGTTTATTTTTCAGATTTGCTCATTTAGAGTTCGTAAAGAAAAAAGCTCCTTCCTGCGTGCTGGATACTTCCTGCGGCGCACGGGAGTGCCTGCACAGACGGGGATAGCGCTTACGATCGGTATGTGCAAGTGGGGTATTCTGTGCCTCTGAGGGAATCCTTCCACCACCGTCGTCCCTCTGGTCCGACGGCGGTCCCCTCTCCCATACGTTCCGAAGGAACGTCGGGGGCGTGGCAGGGATGCCGCCGCCAGGCGGTAGCCCTGCCTGGAGGATTCCGTGCGTAGCACCCAAGCCCCTCCTTGCAGAGGGTATGAGCGTAGCAGAAGCCCGCTTGCGATTTCGTACAGACTTGGGATAAATCCTCCGAGCGTGGCACAGCATTGCTCCCTATAGAAAGTCCCGAGCGTAACAGAACACGCTCGGGACTTTTTGCATCGTAGTCTCTGCGCCGCCTGTAGGGATGAATTTTTTCTTTACGAAAAAATGGGTAGGCGGGTGATCGGCTCTGCGGGGAATACCCAGCGAGGCAGGAACCGAAATCCCACACCTCATAACCCCCAAAAGACGGGAATCCAAGGGGAATCCCTTCCCCTTGGCAGGTGGCTCGCAGGGTCAAAGCCTGCGGCTTTGACCCTTGGGCAGAGCCCTCGAGGTCTTCCCCTTTCTTCTCACCCCTTCCTGACCAGAGCTTTTACCAGCAGCATCATGGGGCGGCGAAGCTCATCCTGCATTCCGGGAAGAGCCAGCATTTCCTCTGGAGGCTGGGCTTCTTCTACTGCGGCAAGCTCAAACCCGCTTCTCAGCAGCCCCATCAGGATCTGCGTCAGGGTATGGTGCTGCTTGGTCACGTCACAGCCTAAAAAGTGCGTCTGCCGCTCTCCCGGCAGGAAATAGCTGTCAACCGGCCAGCACAGGGGCGTACCATCCTCACGGAAGAGCCAATCCTGACCTGGCGCAGCAGTAAAAACCGGGTGCTCCATATTCAGCAGAAAGACGCCGCCCGGTTTCAGGGTGCGGTATACCTTCCGGAAGACCTCCTCGATATCCGCGATATAGTGCAGAGCCAGGTTGGATACCGTGCAGTCCCATTGGCCTTCCGGGTACTCATAGTCCTCGATGCCGCAGATGCGGTACTCGATCGGAGCTCCGCCGCTGCGTCTTTCCGCCTCGCGGATCATGCGCTCGCTCAGGTCAATGCCCAGAACCTGCGCGGCCCCCTGCTCTGCGGCGAATTTGCAGTGCCAGCCATAGCCGCAGCCAAGATCCAGAACACGCTTTCCCCGGAGATCGGGAAACAGCGGCTTCAGCTGATGCCACTCTCCCGCAGCGGAAAGTCCCTCCATGCTTCGGGGCATCCTGGCGTATTCCTCAAAAAAGCGCTCGTTGTCGTATTCGTTTGTCATGACTGAAATTTCCTTTCTATACATGGACGCAGAATATTCCCGGATACCTTTTGCGCATCCGGGAATATTCTACAGGAGGAGTCATCTATTCGTTTGTCGTTATCCTCTATTGGTATTAAGGCTCGCACCATGCTCTGACCTTGGGCAGAGCAGAGCCTGCGCAGAAACCCTGTGCGGTTCAGAGTACCCACAAGGGAGCTTTTTTCTTTACGAAAAAAGCGTATTGCGTGAATCAGACTGCCTGTGTGGCAGAAAGCCGGAAGTCTGTACAGACTTAACCCCCAACTCTTTCCGCCCTTAAAAAGATGGGATTCCAAAGGGACGCGTCCACGATGCGCCGCCAGCGGCGCATCTCAGAATTCGGCGAAGCCGAATTCCTAGGTGCGTCGTGAAACGACGCACCGCAGAGCCGCGAGACAGCGTCTCGCGGCCTTGCCCTTCGACCCGCTTAGAACCCGGGAATATAGTTCAGGGGATTCCGGTATACGCCGTTTTCGACGACCATGTAATGGCAGTGGTTGCCGGTGGAACGGCCGGTGCTGCCGACGTTGGCGATCTGCTGGCCCTGGGACACGGTTTCGCCCCGGGAGACTACCAGCTTGGAGCAGTGGGCGTAATACGTTTTCAGGCCGCCGCCATGATTGATAATCACCAGGTTGCCGTAGGAGCCCTGCCAGCCGGAGAATTCCACGGTTCCCGGAAGAGTGGCCAGGATGGGCGTTCCATAGCCGTTGCCGCGGAAAGCGATGTCGATTCCAGTATGGTTGCTGCTGTACCGGGTGCGTCCGAAGCCCTGGGAAACATAGGGCGTTCCGCTGCCGATGGGATTGATAAAGCCCAGATCCGAACGGGGGCCGCTGAAGCTCTGAACAACCGGCATCACCCGGGTGCCTCTGGCAATTTTCTGAGCTACCGGCTCCTGAACCGAGGTAGTGGAAAGCACAGTCCGTTCAATCTCCACTCCATCTACGTAGGAAACCTCAGCCTCGATCCGGTTGAAGCCCTTCTGGCCCTCAACCAGGGTCTTCTTCTGGCCCTCATACAGATCCTTTGTATCCACATACACTGTCTCAAAGGGGACCTCCACCGAATAGGTTTCCGTCCGGATACACTTGACAGGCAGGAAAGGCTGGGACCGATTCACCAGCACCTGCTGGCCGATTTTCAGATCCGTCAGAATTGAAGGATTCATTGCGACCAGCTCGTCTGTGGTCATTTCATAAGCGGCGGCAATCTCGCTGGGGGTATCCCCGGCAACTGCCGTATAATAAACGTCCTGCTCGGTCTGAGAGGTCAGCACGGACAGCACCTCAGTCTCCGCTACCACATTCCGCTGGAGATACAAGCCGCTCTCCGTCTGGATATCCCTCAGAAATTCCACCTTTTCCCCCGGAGCGGCGGTGCGGTACTCGTCCAGCATATTGTCCAGCAGGGTGCTCACCGGCTCCATATCCTTCACGGCGCCGATGAACCGGCCATCGATCTTGATGCCGGTTGCCTGCACCATATCGGCGCTGGAGGAACGGATGATGGTATCTGTCAGCCGGGCGGGCTCCTGGGTCATATCGGCAGGATCCACCACCATAACCTCAAACTTAGGGATCTTGTCCAGGAGCTCGTCCCCGTCCTGATAAAGGAGGCGCTCCTGAAGCTTGGTTTCCGCCTGCTCATAGACCGTCTCATCCGCAACAAATCCCACGTGCTCCCCGTTGTACTCCACCGAAACCGCGAAGTTCAGCTCGGCCACATACTGAACCAGCATCACAAAAGCCACAGCGGCAGCGGTGGGAAGGAGGTAGTTCAGGGCAGTCAGAAACATCCGGGCATTGTTCCGCACGCCGCGGCCAAAGGCGGCAGCCGCGCCGCAGAGCCGAAGCAGGATATTCCGATCGGGCTTGGCGTTGAAGCCGCCCTTGACCACCCGCCAGGCGTCCACGAAGAATTTCAGGAACATATACACCCGGTAGGCAATGCCCCGCCGCCGGTTGGAGAACCATTTGCGGATTCGGAGCCAGAACATATCCATCCCGTGGGACTGCCGCCGGAAGCGTTTCTGATAAAACCGGCTGAGCTTGAGTCGGCTCCCCCGGATAAACCGGAGAAAGAGCGCGCCAATCATGCGGAAATAGTCGAACACGCCGTCAGCCAGGATGTCCAGCAGCTTATAGGATGCGGGCTGTTCCTGGCCGGGATTATGTGTCTCGTTGGGAAGATCCATGGGAAGATGCCTCCTTACCCGCCCCTTCTCCCAGGGCGAAGGAATTTATGGGAATGAGTTGTTACAAATTGTTACAGTCACAGGTTTTATTATACTACCTTTTCTGATTTTTGCAACCCTTTTGTAATCTTTTTTCGTCAAAACCCGTGGATCTTCCATCCCCCGCCGGAAAATCCCCCTTTCCAGGGGGATCTCTGGGTGGTCGAAGGGCGAAGACCTCGAGGGCTCTGCCCAAGGGTCAAAGCCGCAGGCTTTGACCCTGCGAGCCGCCTGCCAAGGGGACGCGTCCCCTTGGATTCCCGTCTTTTGGGAGTGGGGGGGGGACGGGCGCTTGCGCCCGCCCCCCTGCCTCGCTGATACTTCCTTCGTGGTCGATCGCCCGCCTACCCATTTTTTCGTAAAGAAAAAATTCATCCCCATAGGCGGCGCAGGGAATCCCCCGCACGCAGTAC
>JAAVZY010000154.1 GCA_022791945.1 Oscillospiraceae bacterium
AAAGCCGGGGCCGTGCGGATGGTCACGGAGCAGGGGCGGCCCAGCCGAGAGGTGGCGGCGGAGCTGGGCATCTGCATCGACACGCTGCGCAGCTGGCTGAAGGCGGCGGGCGCGCCGTCGCCGGGACAGGCCGACCGTCAGAATCGCGACGCCAAACGCCTGCGCGAGCTGGAGGCGGAGAATCGCGCACTGCGCCAAAAACTCGAAGAGAAAGACGGGGTCATTGATGTCTTAAAAAAATCCGTCGGCATACTTTCCAAACCATAGAGGACAAGTACAAGTACATCCACACCGCCCGCGCGGGAGCTTCTGTGGAGGTTGTATGCCGGTTGCTGGAGGTCTCCCGCAGCGGGTACTACGAATGGCTGGGCCGCAAGCCCTCCTTGCGTAGACAGCAGGACCAGGCGCTCAAGCGCAAACTGCTGGGCTTGCACCAGCGTTATCCGGCCCTTGGGCTGGACAGCCTGTATCATCTGATCCGCCCGGAGCTTTCCTGCTCCCGCAAGCGCATCCACCGCCTGATGAATGAGCTGGGCATTTCCTCCGCACGCAAGCGCGCTTACAAAGCCACTACAAACTCCCGACATACGCATCCCATCGCGCCGAATCTCCTCGCGCGCTGCTTCTCCTTTGACAAGCCCAACGCCGCATGGGTCGGCGACATCACCTATATCCCTACCGGCGAGGGCTGGCTCTACTGCGCTGTCGTGAAGGACCTTTGCACGAAGCAGATCGTTGGCTACGCCTTCTCCAACCATATTGACACCAGTCTTACCCTGGCCGCCCTGGATATGGCTATCCGGCGCCGCAGGCCTCAACCCGGTCTCATCTTTCACTCCGACCGCGGCGTCCAGTACGCCGCCAACGCTTACCAACAGCGCCTGGCCGCCCTCGGCATCCGGCAAAGCATGTCCCGCAAGGGCGACCCCTATGACAACGCCGTGGCCGAAAACTTTTTCAGCTGCCTTAAGTGCGAATGCGTCCATCTGCGCCATTTCGCCTCAAGGGCACAAGCCTTGGCGGA
>JAAVZY010000147.1 GCA_022791945.1 Oscillospiraceae bacterium
CGTACCATCCTCCTGCCTGGAAAGCTCTGCCGGAAGCTGCTCAAGTACGCTAAGAAAAACAAAATCGCCTCCGGGGAGATTTTTCTCACCAGAGGCGGTAAGGGATTGTCCCGGAGGCAGATATGGTCGGAGATGAAAGCCATCTGCAAGAGTGCGGGCGTGGCTGAGTCTAAGGTTTTTCCGCATAATCTGCGGCATCTGTTCGCGCGTACCTTCTATAAGGTCTGTCGTGATGTTGCGAGGCTTGCGGATGTGCTGGGACATTCCAGCATCGAGACAACCAGAATCTATCTGGTATCCACCGGTGTGGAGCACGCCCGGCAGTTGGAAAAGCTCAACTTGATTTGTTAGGCTCATATACTTGACAAAATGAATAGTTCGCCTTGGAGAACACTCTAAGAGGGATACAATACCTTCCAATTCATCCACAAAATGCACAAAGGAACCCTGCACAATCGTGCAGGGTTCTCTCTTAGGCGCACAAACTCAGGCCAGACGCAGGCTGGCCTATTTTTCTGTGCTGAATTTCTGCGTTTGCCCTTGTATTCCGCATGAGAATGTGCTAAACTCTAAGGCAGTAACGGGATTTCCCGTTCTTTTTTAGACGCAGATACATTCAGAGTATTCATTTCGTCCAAAAGGGAGGAGTGACCGGAGTGAATCCCAGGAGATATAAGGAGACAGCTGTCAGAGGAGCGGAATCAGGAGTTGTCCTGACCCAGGAACTGATTGACGAATTCATAGCCAGCATCCAGACGAAGGGGTATGTGCAGGGAACAGTTGATCGCTACCAGACCAGCCTGGAGCAGCTCTACGATTCCCTCTCCGGAGAGAAACGGATAGGGCGTGGAACTCTCGCAGCCTGCCGGAAGCAGATGCTGGAGGATGGGTATGCAGTTCGGACTGCAAACCTGCGCATTTCCGCCGCAAACAGCCTGCTGGGATATCTGGGGCTGAGGGAGTATCAGCTGACAGATCAGATCAAGCCGGAGGATGAGAATCTGCCGGAGATTACCAGAGCAGAGTATTTGAAACTGTTGCAGACAGCCCGGAGTCTGGGTCGGGAACGTGTGTATCTGTTGGTGAAGCTGTTCGCTTCCACAGGACTGCCCTTGCAGGAGCTCTCAAAGGTGACGGTAGAGTCTGTCACAGAGGGAGAGTTAACAGCGGTATCCTGCGGGACGAAGCAGGAGATCCGGTTTCCGGAGTTCCTTCAGGAGGAGTTGCTGGGATATGCCCGGAAGAATGGGTATCTACATGGGCCAATCTTTCTAACTCGGGATGGCAAGCCCATGAGCCGGACGAATGTGACCACGGGAATGCGTCAGCTGTGCGAGGTAGCGGGACTGCCGGAGGAGAAGGGCAATCCCCGCTGTCTGAAGCGGCTGTATCAGGTGACAAGGGAAGAGATTAGCAACAATGTCGCAAAGCTCATTGAACAGGAGCAGACACGTCTGTTCAAGCGGGAACAGGAGAGCATCGGGTGGAACGAAGATGCAGCTCCCAGACGGAGACAGGCCTGATGGGAGCAACACCAATGGTATCCGTTGTCATTCCCGTTTACAATATTGAAGAACATCTTCGGCAGTGTCTGGACAGC
Organism: Oscillospiraceae bacterium; assembly: GCA_022791945.1. Lineage (GTDB taxonomy): Bacteria > Bacillota > Clostridia > Oscillospirales > Ruminococcaceae > Paludihabitans. The sequence goes on from JAAVZY010000147.1 coordinate 1,601, forward strand.
GTGGCGGTGCAGACATTAGGGGATATTGAGATTATCTGCGTGGATGACGGATCCACGGATTCCTCTGCGAAAATCCTGGACGAATATGCGGAAAAAGACGTGCGATTTCATGTTATCCATCAGGAGAATGCCGGTCCGGGATCTGCCCGGAATCGGGGGATGGAAGAGGCTGCCGGAAGATATCTGATTTTCCTGGATTCGGATGATTGGTTTGAGCCGGATTTCTTGGAAAAGATGGTAAAGCATGCAGAGGAAATCTTAGCAGATGTAACAATCTGTCGCGCGGTTGAATTTGATACAAATACAGGTCGTGAGCTTTCTTCCGAATGGATGTTGAAGACCAATAGATTACCGGATAGTCTGACCTTTTCTCCGCGGGATATTACTCACCAATTATTCCGTTTTACCTGGGGATGGCCCTGGGACAAGTTGTATCGAAGAGAGTATCTGACAGAGGGCGGATTCTTTTATCCGGATTTGCCGAATTCCGAGGATCTCTCATTCGTTTTTCTGAGTCTGGCTGCCGCTAATCGAATTTCAGTATTAGATATTACTTTGGTGCATCACAGAGTTAACCGAAGCACATCCGTATCCAATTCCAGAGAAAGATATCCAGAGGCGCCTTATCAGGCAATCAAGCTGTTGGAAATGGAACTAAAACAGAGAAACCTTTACACCCATTATGAACAGGAATTCTTAAACTGGGCTATGGATTTTCTGATCTGGAATACTGCCAGTATGAAAGGAAAGTACGCGCAGGATAAGTGCTTTTCTATGCTGAAAGAAGTCTGGATTCCAGAGTTTCATTTCCAGTCGCGCCCGATCCAATATTACCGTCCGTTTACAGGATTAAAATATATGATGGTAAGACTTCTTCCGCAGCCAGCATTTTATGGATGCGTACGGGTTTATTATATGCTGAAAGAGACATTCAAGTGACGGAAAACGATATTCGGAAATGCCAAAAAGCGTCTTTGGATATTCTTTTGGAGTTCCAGCAGGCGTGCGAACGACAGGGACTGCAATATTACTTGACTGCAGGCACTTTACTGGGAGCGATCAGGCATCGGGGATTTATCCCATGGGATGATGATATTGACGTGGCAATGCCCCGAAAGGATTATGACAGACTGGCAGAACTTTGTTTTCATCCGGAATACTTTTTACAGAATCATCGGACAGAATCCCATTATCCATACTGCTTTACAAAACTCCGTAAGAATGGAACCTATGCGAAAGAGAAATGGCTTAGTGTAATTCCGATGAATCAGGGAATCTATATCGATATATTCCCGCTGGACATATGCCCGGACAGCGACTTTCTTGGAAGGCTATTTTTTAAGGTAATTGAGCTTCTGAACAGCGGATTGCTTGCAAGAGAAAGCACAGAATTCCATTGCGGATATATGAAATGGTATATGAGATTTCTGTTTCAAATAGTCAGAAGGCTGCCGAATCGGATCCTCTTTTGGATTCGGGAGAGTATCCGGGTTCTTTTTAGAAATATTTCCTCCGGAAAGAGGCTCTGCACAGTAAATGGCAGTCATGGGTATCCAAGGGAGGTATATCAAAGAGAATGGTTTTCTCAAACGATTGAAATGGAATTTGAAGGATATATGTTCCAAGCGCCGATAGGATGGGATGAGCTCCTTCGAAATATGTATGGAGATTATAGGATTCCGGTCAGGGAAGAAGGACATTTTAACGAGGTTGGGATGGAATGAAAAGGGTCATTACCTATGGGACATTTGACTTGCTGCACTATGGGCATATCAATCTATTGAAGCGTGCAAGGGCGCTGGGAGATTATCTGATTGTGGCGCTTTCAACAGATGAGTTTAACTGGGAGAGCAAGCGGAAGAAATGCTATTTCTCCTATGAGAAGCGGAAGCAGCTTTTGGAAGCGATCCGGTACGTGGATTTGGTGATTCCGGAGGAGTCCTGGGAGCAGAAAAGGGAGGATGTGAAGCTGTATCAGGTGGACACCTTCGTGATGGGAGACGACTGGAAGGGAAAGTTCGATTTCCTGAAGGATTGCTGTGAGGTTTTGTATTTGGATAGAACGCCCGAGATTTCGACAACGATGATTAA